>DATFWE010000274.1:0-14363 GCA_035259575.1 Haliangiales bacterium | reverse complement strand
CCCGCCGAACGACGGCGGTGGCCCCCCGACGGGACCGACGGGCGGAGGCGGCCCGCCGAACGGCGGCGGCGGTCCTCCGACGGGACCGACGGGCGGAGGCGGCCCGCCGAACGCTGGCGGTGGCCCCCCGACGGGCGGAGGCGGCCCGCCGTAGGGCGGGGGCGGGCCACCCATGGGCGCCGGAGGCGGCGGTCCGCCGTACACGGGCGGCGGCGGCCCGCCGTAGGGGGGCGGAGGGCCCCCGACGGGCGGCGGCGGCCCACCGTAGGGCGGGGGCGGGCCGCCCACCGCGGGCGGCGGTCCGCCGTATGCGGGGGGCGGCGGTCCGCCGTACGCCGGCGGCGGCGCGCCGTAGCCGGCGGCCATCGCGTCGCCTTGGTATTTCAGCCAGAGGTTGCCGCAGCGCACGCTGTCGCCGTTCTGCAACGTGTGCGACTGCTTGCGCGTCTCGCCCACGAACACCCCGTTTGCCGATCCGAGATCCTCGATGACGTGGCGACCGTCCTGGAAATAGATCCGCGCGTGGCGGCGCGACGTCATCGGATCGTCGGTGCGGATCGCGCACTCCATCGCCCGCCCGATGAACAGTTCCTGGAAGCTCAGATCGATCGCGCCTTCCAGACCGGCCGCATCTCGCCATGTGATCCGCGCGCCCACGTCGGCATCCTAGCGCATCTGGCGCGGTCATTACCATCGTGCTAGAAGAAGGCCTCCCATGTGCGGCATCGTCGGCGTGTATGGCCACACCGAGGCGTCGAATTTGACGTATCTCGGCCTGCACGCGCTCCAGCACCGCGGCCAGGAAGCGGCCGGGATCGTGTCGTCAGACGGCGCGCGCCTCCACGCCCATCGCACCATGGGGCTCGTCGCCGACGCGTTCGATCAGCCGACCCTCGCCAAGCTGACGGGCCAGTCCGCCATCGGCCACGTGCGCTACTCGACCGCCGGCTCGTCCGAGCTGCGCAACGCCCAGCCGCTGTCGGTGGAGTACGCGCGCGGCTCGGTGGCGATCGCCCACAACGGCAACCTCGTCAACGCCGGCGTGGTGCGCGCCCGGCTGGAGGCGTCGGGATCGATCTTCCAGTCGAACAGCGACACCGAGGTCATCATCCATCTCCTGGCGCATGCGCGCGAGGACACCACCGTCGAGCGCGTCGTGTCGGCGCTGCGGCAGGTGGAGGGCGCCTACTCGCTGGTCCTGCTCACCGAAGCCCAGCTCATCGCCGCCCGCGATCCGAACGGCTTCCGCCCGCTCTGCCTGGGCAAGGTGCGCGACACGTATGTCGTCGCCTCCGAGACATGCGCGTTCGACCTCATCGAGGCCGAGTTCGTGCGCGACATCGAGCCGGGCGAGATCGTGGTCATCGACGCGGCGGGGCTGCGCTCGCTCTATCCGTTCGGCCCGCGCCGGTCGGAGCATTTCTGCGTGTTCGAACACGTCTACTTCGCGCGCCCCGACAGCAAGGTGAACGGCCTGTCTGTCTACCGGGTCCGCGAGCGGCTGGGCCGGCGGTTAGCGCAGGAGCACCCCGTCGACGCCGACGTGGTGATCCCGGTGCCCGACAGCGGCATCGCCGCGGCGATTGGCTACGCGCGCGAGAGCGGCATCCCCTACGACATGGGGCTGATCCGCTCCCACTACGTGGGGCGGACGTTCATCGAGCCGACGCAGTCGATCCGTCACTTCGGCGTGAAGCTCAAGCTCAACGCCGTGCGCGAGGTGCTCGAGGGAAGGCGCGTGGTGGTGATCGACGATTCGATCGTGCGCGGGACGACGTCGCGCAAGATCGTCAAGATGATCCGCGCCGCAGGCGCGCGCGAGGCGCACCTGCGCATCAGCTCGCCGCCCGTGACCCACCCCTGCTATTACGGCATCGATACGCCCACGCGCTCCGAGCTCATCGCCTCGTCGCACAACGTCGACGAGATCGCCCGGTACGTCACCTGCGACTCGCTGGGCTTCCTCAGCCCGGAGGGGCTGATGACGGCGGTGGAGTCGCCGAGCGGCGCGGGGTACTGCGCCGCCTGTTTCACCGGAGACTACCCGGTGCCCCTGGTGGACGCCCCACGGCGCCGCCCGGCTGCCGAAGCCCACGTCGAGTAAGCCGATGCCCCTCCAAGACATCGACATCAAGGCCGTCAAGAACGACCTCACCGCGCTCAAGGGCAAGCTCGACGAGCTCGGGAGGCATCTTTGACGTCCCCGCCAAGAAGCGACGGATAGACGAGCTCGACGACGCCGCGGCGGCGCCGGGGTTCTGGGACAAGCGGACCGAGGCGCAGGCGACGCTGCGCGAGCAGAAGCGCCTCAAGGCCATGGTGGAGGAGTACGAGAAGGAGGCGCGCGCGCTCGACGACGCGCGCGTGCTGATCGACCTCGCCGAGGAGCACCAGGACGACGCCAGCGCGCGCGAGGCCGCGGACGCGGGGCAGGGGATCGACAAGGCCATCGCCGAGATGGAGTTCCGTCGCATGCTGTCCGGCGAGCAGGACGCGATGGGGGCGATCGTGTCGATCAACGCCGGCGCCGGCGGCGTGGACGCGCAGGACTGGGCGCAGATGCTGATGCGCATGCTGCTGCGCTACTGCGAGCGCCGGGGGTGGAAGGTGGAGATCCTCGACGAGCAGCCGGGCGAAGAGGCGGGCATCAAGAGCGCGACGTTCGCGGTGGACGCCGAGTACGCCTACGGCCTGCTCAAGGCGGAGATGGGCGTGCACCGGCTGGTGCGCATCTCGCCGTTCGACGGCAACGCACGGCGGCAAACGTCGTTCGCCGCGGTGAGCGTGTCGCCCGACGTCGAGGAGGACGCCGACATCGAGGTGAAGGACGAGGACCTACGCATCGACGTGTTCCGTTCCGGCGGAGCGGGCGGGCAGCACGTGAACAAGACCGAGTCCGCGGTGCGCATCACCCATCTCCCGTCGGGGATCGTCGTGCAGTGCCAGAGCGAGCGCTCGCAGCACATGAACAAGAGCAAGGCGATGCGCGTTCTGAAGTCGCGCCTGTACGACAAGTGGCTGCGCGAGCAGGAGGAGAAGAGCGCGGCGTTCCAGAAGGAGAAGAAGTCGATCGAGTGGGGGAGCCAGATCCGGTCCTACGTGTTGGCGCCGTACCGTCAGGTGGCCGACCACCGCACCGACCTGAAGGTCGGGAACGTGGATGCCGTCCTCGACGGGGACATCGACGAGTTCATCCGCGCGTACCTCCTGCAGCGGGCGGCGGAGGCGAAGGCCTAGCGACTTTAGTAGAAGCATCCGACCGCCGCGTCGAGGTCGGCGGGCGCATTGTCCGGCGGCCGGGGCGGCACGACCGGAGCGGCGGGGGCGGCGGCCGGGGGTCGTCCGGCCGGCGGAATCGCCTTGCCGTCGCGGTCGAGGAAGCGGAGCCCATCGCCGTCGACCACGATGCGGAATCCGCCCTCATGCACGAGCGTATGGTGCGCGGTGCACAGGAGGATCGTGTTCGCGAGCGTCGTCTCGCCGCCATGGCACCAGTGTCGGATGTGGTGTCCGTCGACCCACCGGCGATGCGCGCACCCGGGAAAGCGACAGCCGCGGTCGCGCGCCCGCAGCGCGCGGCGCAGGGCGGTCGGGATGGAGCGGGACTTTCGGCCCACGTCGACGGTCTTGCCGTCGGCGTGGAGGACGGGGACGATGCCGGCATCACAGAGCAGCCGGCGGGACGTTTCCGCGGAAACGCCGACGTTGTCGTTTTGGCCCTCGAGGGTGGCCGCGTCGATGTGGACGAGGACGTCGATGGGCGGCCGCTCCGGATGCGATCCGCGGAGCGTTGCTTCGGCCATGGCGACGAGCCCGTCCACGCGCGTTTGGGAGGAAGCGTCGCAGGCGGCGATGACGCGGGACGCCTCCTCGGGGCGCAGTCTGATCTCGATCCGGACCATGCCGTCGTCGGTGTTGCGGACGGTGAAGGAACGACGCGCCTCGGCGACCTTGGGGTCCTGGGGCTGATTCTGGCGATAGAGGCGGCAGATCTTCTCCAGCTGATTGGCCGTGCTCTGGCGCGCCAGGTCGAGGAGCTTGGCTTCGTTCGCGGGCGTGGCGACGCGGGTCAGCGCACGGACCTTGGAGAAGCTGACCTGCCCGAGGCGGAGCGCCTCGTCGATCAGGGGGAGCCGGCAGAGGGCGTGGGCGACGCGGACCTTTTCGCGCGCGGGGCCGAGCGAGATGCCGCAGCGCCAGTTGAGCCAGTGCGCGAGCGTGAGGGCGCCGTGGCGCGCCCACCCCTTCGCCGCGTCGAAGGCGCGGAGGTCCACGAGGAGGCGGTGGATCGTGGCATCGAGCGTGGCGGAGGTCTCGGCGATGCGATCGCCGAGGGCGTCGAGGGCGGCGTCGTCCATTCGGCGCGTCTAGCACACCTCTGTGACATTCCCGGGCGCCTACGGCTTGGACGCGGTCGCGCGCACTGCGTCGAGCCGCTTCTTGGCCGCCTCGAGCGCCGCCGGGCGGCGCTGCTCGGCGGGCAGCGACTCCCACAGGGCGATCTCCTCGGCGAGAACCTTGGCGGCGTCGCCGGCTCGACCCTGCTTGTCCAGGATGTCCGTCTTGAGCCGCAGCACGCCCGCCTTACGCGGCCCGTAGGCCTTGGCGAGCGCCCGGTCCACCGCCGCCAGCGCCTCGCCGTAGCGCCCGCGATCGTAGTACACGCGAGCCAGACGCGCCGGCGGGTTGTAGTCGGCGGGGAGACCGACCTCGCTCTTCTCGAGCAGCTTCACCGCCTCCTCGGGCTGGCCCAGGTATACGAACGTCTCCGCCCGCGCCCAGTCGTAGGTCGACGCCGCCCAGGCGTCGGGCGCTTTTGCCGCGGCCGCCTCCAGCACGTCGCGCCGCTTCTCCGCCGCGGCGCGCGCCCCTGCCTTGTCGCCCGCCTTCTCCCGCAGGCCCCAGATCGTGCGCCACATGTCGCCGCGGTCGTCCGCGGAGAGCTGGGCCCGCGGGTCGGCGGCGAGCGCCTCGAGCCGCGCCACGGCGGCCGCGCGCAGCCGGGCCGCCCGCGGATCGTCCTTGAGCTGCTCGGCGCAATCGAGAGAGTAGGCGGCGAAGTCCGCCGCCGGGGGCCCGTCCCCGGTGTTGCCCATCTCCGCCATCGCCTGGTCCGCGCACGCCGACCAGTCGGAAAGCCTCTGCAGCGCGCGGATGCGCGACACGAGCGCCGATCCGCGGCGCGGCCAGCCGGCGGGCGCCTTGGCCAGCGCCTCCCCGTACAGACGCGCGGCGTCGGCGTCCCTGCCCGCCACCACCGCGGCGTCGCCGGCCGCGAGGAGGCCCACGGCATCGCCGGGTTTGCGGTCCGGTGCGTGCGACGCGCTCACCATGCGCTCGCCGTCCTCGAGGAACCCGCCCAGCTCGGCGACCGACATCGTGCCGATGTGCCGCGCCACCACCGACCCCGTCTCCGGGTCGAGGACATAGAACGTCGGCCAGGCGTCGATGGGCAGCTTGGCCAGGACGGGCGCGTTCGACGACTTCTCGGTGTCGACCGCCGCCCACACGAACCGGTCCGCCAGCGGCCGGAGCGACGGATCGGTGAACACGAACGACTGCATCGACAGGCAGGAGTGGCACCACGGCGCCCACAGATCGACGACGACGGGGACCTTCTTGGCGCGCGCGAGCGACGTGGCGACGGCGTAACTGTCCTCGAGCCAGGGGAGCCGCCCTTCGCCCGCGGCTGCGGACGTCGCGGCCAGCATCGCGAAAACACAGACTTTCCAGCGCATCGCGGCGGAGTGTACCACTTGCCGCGCGACGCGCCCGCGTCTACAGTTCCGGCGCAATGTCCGCGGATGACTACCTCGAACAAATGATCGCCGAGCGCCGCAAGAAGGCGGACGCCTTGCGCGCGCTGGGGCTCTCGCCCTACGCGAACGATTTCAAGCCCGACACCACGCTGGCGAGGATCCGCTCCGGGTACGAGGGGACGCGCCCGGAGACCCCGCACAAGCAGGTGACCCCTCTCGATGACCAGGTCTACCGCGTCGCCGGACGCGTCATGGCCAAGCGCGGCTTCGGCAAGACGACGTTCGCCCCCATCCGCGACGGCTCGGGCGAGCTCCAGCTCTACCTCAACGTCGAGCGGATCCCCGATTACGAGAAGCTCCTCCCCCTCGTCGACGTGGGCGACATCGTCGGCGCCGAGGGGCAGGTGTTCTGGACGAACAAGGGCGAGCTGTCGCTGCTGGTCAAGAGCATGCGCATCCTCACCAAGGCGCTCCGCCCGCTCCCCGAGAAATGGCACGGCCTGTCCGACGTCGAGCTCCGCTACCGCCAGCGCTATGTCGACATGGTCGTCAACAAGGAGGTCGGCGAGGTGTTTCGCCGGCGCACGCGCATCGTGAGCGGCATCCGCCGCTTCCTCGACGAGCGCGGCTTTCTCGAGGTCGAGACGCCGATGATGCATCAGATCCTCGGCGGCGCGGCGGCCAAGCCGTTCCGCACCCACCACAACGCGCTCGACCTCGACCTCTACCTGCGCATCGCGCCCGAGCTCTACCTCAAGCGCCTCGTGGTCGGCGGGTTCGAGCGGGTGTACGAGATCGGCCGCAACTTCCGCAACGAGGGGCTGTCGCGCCAGCACAACCCCGAGTTCACCATGCTCGAGTTTTACATGGCGTACGCGACGTTCCACGACCTCATGCGCCTCACCGAGGAGCTCATCGCGGCGCTGGCGCGCGACGTCACCGGCGGGACGGCGATCGACTTCGAGGGGCACAAGATCGACCTCCAGCCGCCGTGGAGGCGCGTGTCGGTGCGCGACGCCGTGACCGGCATCGCCGGCCAGTCGTCCGAGGTGTTCGAGGATCCGGCGGTCGCGGCGCGCGTAGCCCGCGAGGTCGGCGTGAACCCCGACGACGTCAAGCGCGCCGAGGCGCACCTCGCCGAGCACCCGGGCGATCGGCGCGTCATCGCCGGACAGCTCGGCATGGCGATCTTCGAGGCGACTGCGGAGAAGAGCCTCGTCCAGCCCACGTTCCTGACCGACTTTCCGCTGGCGGTGTCGCCGCTTGCGCGCAAGAACGACCGGGACCCGGCGTTCTGCGACCGGTTCGAGCTCTACATCGCCGGCCGCGAGATCGCCAACGCGTTCAGCGAGCTCAACGACCCCGACGACCAGCGGGCCCGCTTCGAGGCGCAGCTCCAGGCCAAGCGCGAGGGCGCCCACGAGACGATGGAATACGACGAGGACTACTGCCGGGCGCTGGAGATTGGCATGCCCCCGGCCGCCGGCGAGGGGATCGGCATCGATCGCCTGACGATGCTGCTCACCGGGCAGACGTCGATCCGGGATGTCATCCTTTTCCCGTTGATGCGTCCGGAATGACCGGGTTCGAGGGCTTCGTCGCCTGGCGCTACCTTCGCTCCAAAGGATCGAAGGCGGGGCGCATCACCATCCTGGTCGGCGCCGGGCTCCTCGTGGTCGCGCTCGCGTTCTACATCACCAAAAAGCATTTCGAGGGCATCCATCCGTTCCAGCTCACGCCGACCCAGGACACGCTCAAGATCGTCGCGCACTGGGTCGCGATCGGCTCGCTCGCGCTCGGGATCATGGTCATCGTTTTCGGCATCTTCCGCTCGCTGCAGTCGATCTTCACCACCATCTCCTCGTTCGGCGTGTTCCTCGGGACCGCCGCGCTCGTCATCGTCCTGTCGGTGATGAACGGCTTCGAGGCCGACCTGCGCAAGAAGATCCTCGGCTCGAACGCGCACGTACTGGTCGCGCGCGAGTGGGGTGAGTTCTCCGAGTGGCGGGACGTCGAGAAGAAGATCGCCGGCGTGTGCGTACGGAAGAACTGCGTCGTGGCGACCACGCCCTACGTGACGAGCGAGGTCGTCGTGGCTGCCGACACCAACTACGGGACCGCCGTCATCAAGGGGATCGATCCCGGGACAGTCGGCCGCGTGACGGACCTCCAAAAGAACGTGTCGCAGGGGTCGCTCCAGAATCTATATCCGATCCGCCCCGACGCGGGGCCCTCTGCCGACGCCCGCGCGGACGAGGGGCCGCGCGACTTCTCCGCCCGCTCCGCCGACGACGGGCCAGTCGATTTCTCCGTCGCCCCCGACGCCGGGCCGAAGGGCCCGGCTTTCGCCACGCCGCTCCGCCCGGACCCCCGCGTGCTCGGGCTCGACGGCATCCTCGTCGGCCGCGAGTTGTCCCGCAATCTCCATCTCTTCGTCGGCGAAGAGGTCCAGGTGGTCTCCCCGCTCGGTCGCGACACGCCCACCGGCCAGGTCCCGCGCGTCCGCCCGTTCCGCGTGGCGGGGACGTTCTTCTCCGGCATGTACGAGTACGACCAGAAATACGTCTACGTGACCCTGCCGGCGCTCCAGTCGTTCCTGTCCATGGGCGACGACGTGAACGGGATCGAGATCAAGGTCTCCGACATGGACGACACCGGCTCGATCGTGGACGCCCTCCAGGCCGAGCTCGGACCGGACTACACGATCCAGGACTGGAAGGAGATCAACCGGTCCCTGTTCGCCTCCCTCAAGCTCGAGAAGGTGGTGATGTTCATCATCCTCACCATCATCATTGTGGTGGCGTCGCTGTCGATCGTCCTCAACCTCATCATGGTTGTCGTCGAAAAACAGAGAGAAATCGCGATATTGAAGAGCATGGGCGCGTCGGACTGGGGCATCCTCAAGGTGTTCGTGTTCGAGGGGCTGTTCATCGGCATCCTAGGGACGCTGTTCGGCCTCGTCGTCGGCGTGGGCGGCTGCATCGCGCTCGACATCTTCGGTTTCCCGATCAGCTCGGAGGTCTACTACATCGATCGCCTGCCGGTCGCGATGGACGCGACCGTCATCGCGATGGTGGCCGTGGCCGGCGTCCTCATCAGCGTCCTCGCCACGTTCTACCCGGCGTGGGTCGGCGCACGGCTCCGGCCGGTGGACGGCCTACGGAAGTGAGATCCGGCACACCCACCACTGGTGGAGCACCTCCGCCCCGAGCCGCCGGTAGAACGCTTGCGCTTCCACGTTCCAGTCGAGCACGTTCCACTCGAACCGGCCGTAGCCGTTCCGCTCCGCGTGTGCCCGGAGGTAGGCGAGCATCGACGTCGCGACCCCACGCCTCCGCGCGCGCGGATGGACGAACAGATCCTCCAGGAACAGGGTCGGGAGTGCCCGGAATGTCGAGTAGGTGTCGAACGTGACCGCGTAGGCCAACGTTTCCGCGGAAACGTCAGCCACGGTGAGGGTGTACCGGGGGCGCGGGCCGAAGGCGTCCTCGAGCAGGCGCCGGGCGGCCTCGTCCGTCGGACCGGGGAGCTTCTCGAACTCGGCCAGCGCGCGGACGAGCCCCACGTAGGCGGGGCCGTCTTCCGGGCGGGCGGGACGGACCAAAACCTCGCTCATGCCGCAAACATACAGGCAACCCCGCCCCCCGGGAAACGGGTCCAACCCGCGTTGACAGCGCGCTACCCGGCAGGTAAGGTCCGGCCCTCGAAACGACATGGTGACGCAAGACGGCGAAGCGCTACGCCCCGCCCGCGCGGGGGGAACCCACGTGGAGGTGAGAGGCCTCACCAAGACGTTCGAGCACGGCGGACGCTCGCTGAACATCCTGCGCGGCATCGACTTCTCGCTCCAGGTCGGCGAGATGGCCGCCGTGGTCGGCGCGTCCGGAGCGGGAAAGTCCACGCTGCTCCACATCCTGGGGACGCTCGACCTACCCACCACCGGGAAGGTGCTGATCGACGGCGTGGACGTCACGCGTCTATCGGCCACCGCGCTGTCCGGGTTCCGCAACCGCACCATCGGGTTCGTGTTCCAGTTCCACCACCTCCTGCCCGAGTTCACCGCCCTCGAGAACACGATGATGCCGGCGCTCATCCAGCGGGTGCCGTTCGCCCAGGCGCAGCGGCAGGCGCGGGCGGTGCTGCATGAGGTCGGGCTCGGCGAGCGCACCAGTCACAAGCCGGGCGAGCTGTCCGGCGGCGAGCAGCAGCGGGTGGCGCTGGCGCGGGCGCTGGTGCTCGAGCCGGCGCTCCTCCTGGCCGACGAGCCGACCGGCAACCTCGATACTCACACCGGCGAGCAGGTGCACGAGCTCCTCTACGACATCAGTCGCGCGCGCGGCACCACGATGTTGATCGTCACCCACAATCCCCAGCTCGCGCGGCGCATGCCCCGCCGCCTGCACATGATCGACGGACGGCTGGCGCCCGAGGGGGACGCGTGAGACGGGCGCTGCTCATCCTGCTCCTGGCGTTCCCGGCGTTCGCCGGCGATGACGCCCTCACGGCGCCGTCCGGCTACGGCGCGGGCAAGACGATCGAGCACATCCAGTTCCGCGGCAACCGCAAGGTCGAGGACGACGCCATCCGCATCAACCTCGTCTCGGCGGTGGGCGCGCCGTTCGATCGCGAGAAGATCCGCGAGGACGTGCGCGCGCTGTGGAAGATGAACTTCTTCGACGACGTCAAGGTGGAGGCCGAGGAGGCGCCCAACGGCAAGATCGTCCTCACCTACGTCTTCAACGAGAAGCCGTCGGTGCGCAAGATCCTCGTCGCCGGCTCGAGCGAGGTCGGCCTCGACAAGATCAACGAGGTCATCGACCTCAAGCGCGACACCATCCTCGACGTCACCAAGGTCAAGAAGAACTGCGAGAAGGTGCGCGACCTCTACGTGTCCAAGGGGTTCTACCTGGCCACGTGCGACTACCAGGTCCGCCCGATCAACGAGGCCGAGGTCGACGTCATCATCAACGTCAAGGAGAACGCCAAAGTCCAGATCCGGCGCATCGGCTTCACCGGCCTCAAGGTGATCACCGACGAAGAGCTGCGCTCGATCATGTCGACGAAGGAAGGCTCGATCCTCGCCTTCATCAACGACGCCGGCACCTACCAGCAGGACATCTTCGAGCGCGATCTCACGCTGCTCACCGCCTACTACTACGACAAGGGCTTCATCAACGTGAAGGTGTCGGCGCCGCAGATCACGCTGTCGGCCGACCGGCGCTTCATGTACATCAACATCCCCATCGACGAGGGCCCGCCGTTCGACATCGGCAAGATCGACTTCAAGGGCGACCTCATGGGGCCGAAGGAGGACTATTACAAGCGCCTCACCACCAAGAGCGGCGACCGCTTCTCGCGCTCGCGCCTGGGGCAGGACATGGTCCGCCTCAACGACTACTACAAGGACCGCGGCTACGCCTACGTGAACGTCTCGCCCAACACGTCGGTGAATCCCGACAAGCGCACGCTGGATGTCGCGTTCGAGATCGAGAAGGGGTCCAAGGTCTACTTCGAGCGCATCAACATCCGCGGCAACACCAAGACGCGCGACAAGGTGATCCGCCGCGAGATGTCGATCTCCGAGGGCGAGCTGTACAGCCAGTCGGCGCTCGACACGTCGCGCGCGCGCATCCAGGCGCTCGGCTACTTCGAGAAGGTGGACGTGTCCACCCGCCGCGGCTCGTCGGACGAGTTCATCGAGGTGAACATCGAGGTCACCGAGCGGCCGACCGGCACGTTCCAGATCGGCGCCGGGTTCTCGTCGGTGGAAAACTTCATCGCCCAGGCGCAGATCTCCCAGAACAACCTGTTCGGCCGGGGGCAGACGATGGCGCTGCAGGCGCAGCTGTCGGGCTTCCGCCAGCTGTTCTCGCTGCGCTTCATCGAGCCGTACTTCTTCGACACCCGCTGGACGTTCGCGTTCGACATCTACAACCAGTCGACGGCGTCGATCGGCTTCCTGCGCACGGCCACCGGCGGCGACCTCACCTGGGGCTATCCCATCTCCTACGAGGCGCGCGTGTACGGCACCTACAAGCTGGAGGAGGTGGGCGTGTCGACCAGCTCGCGCGGACTCATCTTCTCCGGCGCCATCCAGTCGCCCGTGGCGCAGAACGCGGTGGCGAACCTGTTCCGCGGCGGGCGGACCTCGTCGTTGCGCGGGTCGTTCACATACGACACGCGGGACAACCGCCTGTTCCCGTCGCGCGGGCTCTACGACAACTTGTTCGTCGAGCTGGCCGACACCTTCACGGGCTCGCAGAACGTGTTCGTCCGCTACGGCGGGTTCGCCCGCTTCTACAAGCCGCTCATCGGCCCGTTCGTCCTCAAGACGAACGTCGAGGTCGGCGTCATCACCAGCCGCCAGCCCGAGGGCGTGCCCATCACCGAGCGCTACATCCTGGGCGGCATCAACGACATCCGCGGGTTCCGGCCGCGCACGCTGTCGCCGGTGATCCTGGTGCAGGCCCCAGGCGCCCCCGACGCGCTGACGCAGATCCAGCTCGGCGGCAACATGGAGCTGGTGCTCAATACCGAGATCGAGTTCCCCCTGTTCCAGAAGGTCGGCATCTCCGGCGTCGTGTTCTTCGACGCGGGCAACGCCTACAACCTCGAGGGCAAGTGGTGCAACCGCGAGGCGGCCGCGAGCCTCAACCTGAACGCCAAGATCGACCCCTGCTTCGACTTCCCCCGATCGATCATCCAGGGCGCGCGGACGTCGGTAGGCTTCGGCTTCCGCTGGTTTTCTCCCATTGGACCGCTGCGGTTTGAATGGGGTATACCTCTCGTCCGTCTACCGGGCGAGGATACCCTGGTGTTCGAGTTCACCATTGGAAACTTCTTCTAGCAGGAGCCGTTCATGAAACGCGTGTTTTTGGCCCTCGCGCTCGCGGCGGGCAC
Source organism: Haliangiales bacterium (assembly GCA_035259575.1). Lineage (GTDB taxonomy): Bacteria > Myxococcota_A > Polyangia > Haliangiales > SHYZ01 > DATFWE01. The sequence goes on along the minus strand of DATFWE010000274.1, from coordinate 1,704 downwards.
CGCCGTGGCCGCACCGCCGCCGGCGGCCAAGATCGGGTACATCGACCTGCAGCGCACCCTCAACGAGACCAAGGTCGGCAAGGCGGCGAAGGCCAAGCTCGAGTCCGACAAGACCGAGAAACAGAAGCAGGTCAACGACAAGAAGGACATGCTCAAGAAGGCCTACGACGACCTGGAGAAGCAGCGCGTCGTGCTCAAGCCCGACGCGCTCGCCAAGAAGGAAAAGGAGCTGCAGGACCAGTACGTGGAGCTGCAGCAGGTGTTCATGCAGCTCCAGCAGGATCTGTCGAAGCGCGAGGCGCAGCTCACCCGCGACATCTTCGGCAAGGCCGCCGCGATCATCGAGAACATCGCGAAGCGCGACGGCTACACGATGATCCTGGAGAAGAGCGAGAGCGCGGTCCTGTGGGCGGACGCCAACGTCGACATCACCAGCGAGGTGAACCGGCGGATGGACGCGGGCGAGGGGCAGAAGCCCGACAAGCCCGAGAAGGCCGAGAAAGCCGAGCCGGGGAAGAAGTAGTGGATTCGCGGGAGATCCAGGGAATTCTCCCCCACCGGTACCCGTTCCTCCTGGTGGACCGCGTGATCGAGATCGGACCCGACAAGATCGTCGCGCTGAAGAACGTCACCGCCGGCGAGCCGTTCTTCCAGGGGCACTTCCCCGGCCACCCCGTGATGCCCGGCGTGCTCATCATCGAGGCGCTGGCGCAGGCGGGGGCGATCCTCGCCGCCAAGGCCACCGGCTTTGATCCCGCCACGCAGGTCGTGTACTTCATGGCGATCGACAAGGCCAAGTTCCGCAAGCCCGTCGTCCCCGGCGACCAGCTCGTCCTGGAGGTGGTCCCGCTGCGCAAGGGGGGGAGCATCTGGAAGATGCGCGGCGAGGCGAAGGTCGACGGGGCGCTCGTATGCGAGGCGGAGCTCCTGGCCACGATGCAAAAGAAATGATCCGCCGGGCCGTCGTCCTCCTCGTCCTCTCCGCGTGCAGTAAGGTCGCCGAGGACGACGACGAGCCGAAGCTGTCGCGCCGGTCGCGCGACGCGGGGCCGGCGGTCGTGTTCGTGGACCGCACCCAGACCGGCGGCATCGCCGCCGTCGAGGAGAAGGAGCCGAACGACCGCAAGGCGGGGGGACAGCCGCTGTCGCTGCCCGGCGCGGTGCGCGGCCGCATCGACGCCGCCGGAGACGAGGACGCCTACACCATCAACGTCCCGCGCGCCGGCACGCTGTCGGTCCGCCTGTCGGCAGTCGAGGACGCCGACCTCATCCTCGAGCTGGTGGATGCGGCGGGCGCGGTCCTCGCCACGTCGGACGACGGTCCGGCCAAGACGGCGGAGGCGCTGCCCAACGTGTTCGTCCAGCCCGGGGCCTATCAGATCGTCGTCCACGAATTCGTGAAGCCGGCGAAGAAGAAGGAGAAGGCCGCGCCGCCGCGCTCGGCGCCGTCGGCCCCCTACGACCTCGTCGTCGGGCTCGGCCCCACGCCCGAGCCCGGCGAGGAGCGCGAGCGCAACGACGAGCCGGCGTTCGCCGATCCGCTGGCGCTCGGGCAGGCGGGGCGGGGCTTCGTCGGCTGGCGCAAGGACGTCGACGTGTGGAAGATCTCCCTCGACGGCGCGCGCGCGGACGACGTCCTGTCGGTGGACGTGTCGGCGGTTCCCGGCGTGGCGCTCCGGCTCGCGCTCGTCGATGCGGCCGGCA
>DATFWE010000273.1:0-3602 GCA_035259575.1 Haliangiales bacterium | reverse complement strand
TCGCGCTCAACGTCGTCGCCGCCTCCCGCGGGCGGTCGCCCCGCCCGTTCCGGTACCGCAACCGGGGCCAGCTCGTGTCGCTCGGCCGGTTCCGAGGCGTCGCCCAACTGCCGGGGCGCGTCCGCGTGCGCGGCTTCCCCGTGTGGTGGCTGCACCGGACGTACCACCTGGCGAAGGTGCCGACGTTGAACCGGCGGGTACGCATCGCGCTGGAATGGACCGTCGCATTGCTCTTCCCGCGCGATGTCGTCGCGCTCGGATCGCTGCAACGTCCGCACGAGGCCTTCCGGCGGGCCGCAGGTGAGGATGAGCGCCGCCGCGCCGGCTGACATTGCTACATGCCGAGGTACGGCATCGGGTCGACAGGTTGGCCGTTGACGCGCACCTCGAAGTGGACGTGCGGGCCGGTTGCCACGCCCGTCGCGCCCGCGTAGGCGATGACGTTGCCCGCGCGTACCCGATCGCCGACCGCCGCCGCGAAGCGGGAGTTGTGACCGTACAACGTCGACAAGCCGTTGCCGTGATCGATCATCACCGCGTTCCCGTAGCCGCCCTTCCAGTCAGCTTCGACCACGACGCCGTCGGCCGCTGCGTGCACCGGCTCGCCCTGGCGGGCAGCGAGGTCGACGCCCGTGTGCACGGCCACCTCGCCCGTCGCTGGATTTACACGAGGGCCGAATGGGCTGTTGACCCCGCCCGGGACCGGTCGGAGCAGGAATCCGGCGCTCGGCGCGAGGGCTGACGGCTGCCCAGGGCGCGAGAAGACCGCGAGCCCGGTGGGGTCGTAGCCGTCTACCTGCACGGGCTGGCCGCGCTGGCCGACATGGACCATCACGCCTTCGCCGACATACAGACCGACGTGGTCGGCGCCTTCGGAGCCCGCGCCCACCAGGTCGCCCGGCCGGAGTTGCGTGGCATCGACGGCCACACCGCTCTTGTACTGGTCGTGCGCCGTAATCGGGAGCTTGACACCGCCGTGCGCCCACGACGCGGCCGTGAACGCGGCGTCCCCGTTGGATATCGGTCTTCCCAGTTGCGCGAGTGACCAGAGGGTCGCCCGCAGCGCTGCCGGGGGCGCCCACCGCCATTGCTCGAGTAAGCGGTCGGAGCCGATGCCGAACCGGTCGGCAACGCCTTCCGCCAGACTCGTCACGGAATCGGTCAGGGTCGAGCGCGTCTTCCGCGCGTCGTCCCGCGCCCTCGTGGAAACCAACAATTGTTCGGTCGACGGCGCCACGTGCAGCGGCGGGGCTTGGTCGGGCACACCTGCTGCCATTCCGGTGGCCGCACCGAGCACCGCATCGACGTACGCGTCCGAGCCGTTGTAGCTGAGTAGCGCGGCGCGTTCGTCCGCGATGGCGCCCCCCTGAGCAACGCACAGGTACTTCGCGGCCGAGTAAGTGGCGTCGAGGATGTTCTGAGGATCTGCCTCCCCCGGTCCCCGCTCCGGCGCACGTACGCCGTAGCGGGCCCAGGTCGATGGCAGGAACTGCATGGGGCCGACGGCGCGGTCGTAGATCGGGTTGGCGTCCCAGCGGCCGCCGTCGGTGTCGAGGATCGCCGATGTGTTGCCACCGGCGCCCGCGCCGTCGAGGACGGGTCCGTAGATGGGCTTCGTCGTGCTGCCGTCGGGGCGCACGCTCGCCCCATTCGCGGTGCCGAACCCAGATTCGTGCGCGGCGATCCCCGCCAGCACGGCCCACCAGCCCGCGGGCGCGGGACACGTGCGCGCCGCCGACTGATAGACAGGCACGAGCTGCGCCGGCACCCCTCGCTTCGCCTGGTCACGTCTGACCGAAGAGCCGAGCAGCGCCGGCGTGCGCAGCGCGAGATCTGCGTTCCGACGACGGACATCGGCGTCGGCGTTGTTGTCGAAATCGGCGAGCGCGGTTTGCGCGAGGAATGCCAGGGGGTCATGGCCGGCCTCCGGTTGGGCCCCGACCGGCGCCACGCTCTTGGGCGTAGACAGCTGGACCGGGTTGGCGGACGCCTGCTCCGGGGGAACGACGCCACTGGGACGGGCGACACCGGCCAGGTCGGGCCGCAACGCGTGTTGCAGATCGACGGTGCCACCCGCCGCCGGCGCGAGGGAGATGAGCCCGGCGCCGAGGTACACGCCGCTCTCGGTCCCGCCGGACATGCCGAAGGCGGCGACGTCACCGGGGTGGGCGTATTGGAAGGCCACCTGCGGGAACTGCGTGAGCTGATCGGCGCTCCAACGCGGCAACTGCACGCCCGCGCGCGCCCAGCCGACGAACGCGAGGCTCGACGCGTCATAACGGCTGGGGCCCGCCTGTCCCGGCTCCGACAGCTTTCCGAGCTGTGCGAGCGCGAAGTACACGACGGCGAGTGTCTCGTTCGGCGTCGAGCTCCACTCTGCGATCAAGCGGTCCGGCAGCACCCACGCGCGACTGGCCACCGCGCGCGCGAGGTCGTCGCGCGCGGCCTGGTACGAGAGCGCCTGCTGCATGCGAATGGCTGCGCGGTCGTCGAGCTGCTGCTGCGTCCGTGGGCCGCCCGTGCCGGGTTCCGCGCCCGCGTCGACGAGGTCGGCGGCCGTGCTCGCCCGCAGCAGCTGGTCGGCTTGCTCGGCGCGCGATGCAATCTCATCCGTGCTGGCGGCGAAGGGAACGGGCGGACCCACCGAGATCGCCGCCGACGCGCCCTGCGACCGCACCGCACCATTGGCCGCCGTGGGCGGCGCGCCAGGAGGACCTGGCGGCGAGCCCGGCATCGGCGTCGGACTCGGCAGCTCCGCAGGTGATGGCGGTTCTGGGGACGGCGCCAGTTCGGACGGCGACGGGAAGTCGGGAAGTGGCGGGAACGTCGGCGTCGTGGTCGTGGGCGGCGTCGTTGTCGTGGGCGGGGTCGTGGGCGGCGTGGTCGCGGGCGGCGTCGTGGTCGTGGGCGGTACCGTCTGCGCGCCGCCGATCCTGCCGCCGACCCCAACAGCGATGGATGCCGCGATCGCGACGACCGCGGCGAGAATCGCGGCCGGGCGCCAACGTGCCGAAAGGTCAGCCGTCGTCACCCTCCGCTCAGCCTCGTTTGCCGAAGAAGCCCGCGACCAGTGGGGGGGCCAGCATGACCAACAAGAAGCCGATGCCGGCTATCAACAACGCGCGATTCGTGCCGCCGATGCCCTTCACGTTGAGTGCCTTCGCGACGTCGGCGGCGTTCCCGGAGTCCAACGTCCCGGCGTTGGCGCCTGCATTGGCGGCATCTGCGTTAGTGGCCGAGTCGGCGGCGTTGGCGTCTCCCGCCGCCGCGGCAGCCTGACCGGATCCGGAACCGGACCCGCTGCCACCGGCAGCGCCGCTCCCAGAGGTGCTCCCGGTTTTCACGAACTGCTCGCCGATGTTGCCCCGAAGGCAGTCCTCCATCGACGGAGGCGCGGGCGCGCACGGCATCTGGGCCATGCCGTCGAAGGCCGCTTGTCGGAGGTTGGGCGGCATCGGCGAGTAGCCGAGAGGCTCGGCCTTCGCCTGGCCGTCACAGACGAAGTAGACGATGAAGCGGCCGGTCGCCTGGCTCTTGGGCGGCGGGCTGTCCGTGCGGACGATCATGTAGCTGTAGCTGGAGTTGGGATACGTATTCGGATC
>DATFWE010000272.1:0-14324 GCA_035259575.1 Haliangiales bacterium | reverse complement strand
AGACCGGCGAGCCCGGCGCGCGCCTCGGCGACGAGCCGCTCGAGCTGGCTGCGCACCTGCGCGGTGAGCCCGAGCAGCCGCACCGCCACCGGGATCTTGCCGCCCTCGGGCGCCGGCGCGATCTTCACCACCTGCCCGTCGATCGCGAACACGATCCCCGACGGCAGCCCCAGCGCGACGGTGACGGTCGCGCCCACCGTCGGCTTCTGCGGCATCTTGACCACCAGGGTGTTCCCCTTGACCTTCTCCGTATAGAAGGACTCGACCTGGTCCCAGGTGTCGCAGCGGATGCGGATGGTCCTCGCGTCGTCCGCCACTAGCCATTCTCCTTGGCCAGCGCCTCGGCCTTGGCCAGCTCGGCGCGGACGATCGCGCTGTCCGGCTCGACGTCGAGGGCGAAGCGCAGGTTGGTGACGGCGTTCTTCGCGTCGCCGCTGAGCAGCGCCGCCCGCCCCAGCTTGAAGAAGCGCCGAGCGCTGGGGTTGTGGATCTCCGCCTCGGGGTCCTTGCGCGGCGCCTCCTCGGCGGACCAGCGGAGCTTGCCCCGGTCGAGCAGCTTCTCGTACTCGGCGCGCTTGCGGCCGTCGGACAGCACGCGGTGCGCCTCGACGAGGCGCGAGTAGAGCGCGACGAGCATCCGCCGCGTGTCGTCCTCCAGCACGTCGCCGTAACGGTCGGGGTGGAGGCGCTCCGCCAGGCGGTAGAACGCGGCCTGGATCTCGTCCGGGGTCGCCTCGCGCGCCACGCCGAGCAGGTGGTAATAGTTCGTCCCGTCGAGCGCGCGGAACCGGTCGGCGATCCACTCCCCGAGCTCCATCACGGCCTCGGCAGATCGGGCGCGTTGGACGACACCGGCGGGGCGGCCCCGCGCGCTTCGGGCGCCCCCAGCACCTGGATGCGCGCCTGCGTCAGGCGCTGCGTCTTCAGGTCGCGCGCGCGCACGTTGAGGATACCGTCGGAGTCGATGGTGAAGCTCACCTCGATCGCCGCCTCGCCGCGCGGGCGCGGCGGGATGCCCTCGAGCGTGAGCGTGCCGAGCGGCGCGTTGTCGGCGAACCGCCGCGACTCCCCCTGGCACACCTGGATGATCACCATGGTCTGGTTGTCGTGCGACGTGGAAAACACGCGCGCCCGCTCCACCGGGATGGGCGTGTTCTTCTCCACGATGGGCTCGGCGTAGCCGCCGGCGACGGCGATGCCCAGCGCGCGCGGCGCCACGTCGAGGAGGAGCGAGTAGAACTCCGCCGGGTTGGCCGCGCCCATCGTCAGCGCGGCGCCCTGCAGCGCCGCGCCGTACGCCACCGTCTCGTCGGGGTTGATGCGAGTCTGCGGCTCGCGGCCGAAGTGCTCGGTGATGCGCCGGCGCACCAGCGGCGTGCGCGTGGACCCGCCCACGAGGATGAGGTCGCCCAGCATCGTCGCCGACAGGCCGGACGCCGCCAGCACCTCGTCGCAGGCGAGCAGCGACCGCTCGATGTAGGCGGAGATCATTCCCTCGAACTCCTTGCGCGTCACCTCGAACGGCAGGCCCACGCCCTTGCCGTCGGCCGCCACCGCCAGCTCGTGGATCGTCCCGGCGACGGCCTCGTCCTTCGACAGCTGGATCTTGATCTGCTCCGCGGCCATGACGAGGCGCGCCCACGCGTCGGGCGCGCTGCGCAGATCGAGCCGGTTCCTCTCGAGGAAGCGCAGCGACAGCGACTCGACGAGCATGCGGTCGAAGTCGTCGCCGCCGAGGAACGAGTCGCCGCCGGTGGCCAGCACCTCGAAAATCTTGTCGCGGATGGCGAGGACCGTCACGTCGAACGTGCCGCCGCCGAGATCGTAGATGGCGAGGCGCGCGTCGAGGGCCTTGCCGAAACCGTAGGCGAGCGCCGCCGCCGTCGGCTCGTTGAGGATGCGCAGCACCTTGAGCCCGGCGAGCTCGCCCGCGTACTTCGTCGCCTGCCGCTGCGAGTCGGTGAAGTTCGCGGGGACGGTGATGACCGCGCGCGACACCGTCTGGCCGAGGAACGCCTCGGCGCACTGCTTGAGGTGCGCGAGCACGTAGGCCGACACCTCGGGCACCGAGTAGCGACGGCCGCGGATGACGATCAGCGCCTGCTCGTTGGGGCCCTCCTCGACGCGGTAGGGGAGCGTCTGCAGCGCGAGCTTGACGATCGGGTTCTTCACCGACTGGCCGATGAGGCGCTTGTGCGAGAACACCGTGTTCTGCGGGTCGACGTGGCGGCGCGGGCGCGCCGGGTGCCCGACGAGCACGTCGCCGTTGGGCACGAACGCGACGACGCTGGGGTGCAGCCGGTGCCCCTGGGCGTCGGGGATGATCTCGACCCGGTTCCCGCGCACGGTGGCGACGACCGAGTTGGTCGTCCCGAGGTCGATGCCGATGACCGGTTCCATTCCGCCCGCTCACCGATTCTGAGCCGGCTGCCGTCGGTGTGTCAACAGCTCAGCCGACGGCGCGCGCCGCCGCGTCGCGGGCGGAGTAGCCGTCGCCGACGTGGCTCGGCCGGCGCAGCAGCAGCGACAGCGTCAGCGTCGCGACGATGACCAGGATGATCACGGCGAGCGTCAACGACGTGCGGCTGATGCCGCGCCCCGCGTGCGAGATCGCCGCGAGGAGCGACTGCTCCGGCGGCGCCTCCTCATGTGGCTGCGGCTGCGGCGTCGACGCCGGCGTCGCGACGGGCGCGACCGGCCGCGACGCATGCCCTCCCTGGGCGCGCGCGACCGCGGCCGCCACCGCCTCCTCCACGACCTCGGCGGGCACGCCGTCGATGGACCCGTGCGCCAGCGACGGGCGCGTCAGCGAGACGAACCGCGACGGACGGCGCGCCAGCGAACCGTAGGCGCGCAGCGTCTCGTCGACGTCGAGCCCCACGGCGCGGCAGTACGATTTCAGGAAACCGCGGACGAACACCTCCGCGGGGAGATCGTCGAAGCGGCCGTGCTCGAGCTTCAGGATCTGGTGCTCGGGGATCTTGGTCGTCTTGGCGACGTCCACGATGCTGAGCGCGCGCGACTCCCTCTGCGTCTTGAGCCGGCTGCCGAATTCGGCCTGGTCGTGAGAGTTCATTCGAAGCCTCCCCCTACGGGGTGAGCTCTGCCAGCGCCTTCTTGCAATCGCGGGCCTGGCAGGATTTGGGCGCCATCTGGACGCACGAGGCGAATGCCCTCTCGGCCGCCCCGCGCTCACGCAACCGCAAGAACGTCTGCCCCCCCAGGTACTGCGCCTCGGGCAACGGCGGACACAGCTTGTCGTCGCCGAAGATCGGCTTCAACGCGTCGGCGGCCTGGTCGTACTCCTTGCGGGCGAAGTAGACGGACGCCAGACGGAACTTGCCGAGGCAGAAATAGCGCGCGCCCTGGTTGGCCTGGAGCAGCTCCGCCGTGGCGCGCACGAGATCCTGCTTGTGGAAATAGGCCCACCCGAGGTTGGCGCGGGTGAGCGAGGCGCTCACGAGCCGCTCCTGCCGCTCGAGCGCGCGGTTGAGGTACTCGATCGCCTTGTCCCAGTCGTGGAAGTGCATCGCGGCGACGCCGCGATTCTGCCACGCCTCGCCGTAGTCGGGGGCGAGCTCGCTCGCGCGCGCGAAGTGGGCGGCGGCCGCGCGCATGTTCTCGTCCGCCTCCGCGCGGATGGACTCGGCGTCGCCGCCGCGCAGGCAGTCGGAGGACTCGAGGAGCTGCTCGGCCTGCTGCGCCTTCACCAGGAACACGAGGCCGTAGAGGTTCTCCGCCTCCTCGTTCTTGGGGTCGTAGGCCAGGGCGCGCTTGATCTCGGCCTCCGCGCCGCTCGTGTCGCCGCGGTGCAGGAGGTCGTTGGCGAGGTCGATCCGGTTCTGCGCGCGGACCGTGTCACGCGCTGCGCCGCAGCCCGCGAGACAATGATAAGTGGACGAGGCCCCCAGCAAGAAGCCGAGCAAATTTGACCACTTATGCCGCACGCCGACACGCAAGCTAACAGGATCAACAAGGTGTGTCAACGGGAATCCGACCTGGTATAACGCGGCCAGACGATGAAAACGACGATGGAAACGGCGACGTTCCCGTCCGCGGGCGAGACGCTCTACCGCAGCTTAACCTCGGCCGGCGCGCCGCGCGCCGTCCTCGTCACGGTCCACGGCTACGCCGAGCATCACGGGCGCTACGCGCGCCTGACCGACGAGCTCGTGGGGCGGGGCTTCGCCGTCTTCGGTTTCGACTATCGCGGGCACGGCCACGCGACCGGCGCGCGCGGCCACTGCAACCGATTCACCGATTTCGTCGCCGACCTCTCGACGGCCTGCGAGGAGGCGCGCCGGCTGGTCCCGGGCAAGCCGATCGGCCTTCTCACCGCCAGCCACGGCGCACTCGTCACGCTGCGCGCGCTGTGCGATCCCCAGACCAAGCTCGACGTCGCCGGGGCGGTGCTGACGTCGCCGTTCCTCGGCGTGGCGCTGGCCGTCCCCGGGTGGAAGACGGTCCTCGGCCGCGCCGCCTCGCGGCTCGCGCCCAAGCTCAGCATGCCCAACGGGATCAGGTCGGCCGATCTGTCGCACGACCCGAAGGTGGGCGCCGCCTACGATGCCGATCCGTTCGTCCACCATGTTGCGACCGCGCGGTGGTTCACCGAGATGTCCGGCGCGCACGATTACGTGCGGGCGCACGCGGCGCGCCTCGCCGTGCCGACGCTGTGGCTCCTCGCCGGCGACGATCGCGTCGCCAGCACGCCCGCGTCGGAGGCGGTCTACGCCGCCGCGGGCGGCGACAAGACGTTCCGCCGTTTCGACCGGCTCTACCACGAGCTTTACAACGAGCCGGAGCCCGATCGCGCGACGGTCGTCGCCGACCTTTTCTCCTGGCTCGACGGGCGGTTCCCCTCGGCCTGATTGCGCCTGTCAGACCCGGTCGCTATACTCTATTCAGATGGCGGGATTCGCCCGCCGGCGCTCCTTGTCATTCTTGCAGGTGTCGCAGACGTAGCTGCACGGCGCCCGGAGCGGGCGGGCGGTTCCGGCCCGGCTCGAGGCGCCAGCAAAGGACGTTCGATGAGCCGTTGGTTTGGATTCATGTGCAACGACCCTGAGCGGGTGGCGTGCGCGTTGTACCCGGCGCGCGAGGCGCTCGTGGAGGAGCGTGCGCCCGACGGCTGGGGTCTGGCTTTCTATCAGGGGGGCGAAGTGCTGCTGCAGCGCCACCCGAAGCCGGCCGCCATGCTGGATCTGTACGCGCAGGCGTCGGGCCTGCGCACCGACTATCTCGTCGGTCACGTGCGCGGGCCGGGCACGCCCGCGAAGCTCGACAACACCCAGCCCTATCGCTTCCGCCAGTGGGTGTACGCCCAGTCGGGGCGGCTCGACGCGTTCGATCGCGTCCGCGACAAGCTCCTCGACGCGGTGCCCGACTTCCTCCGCCGGAACATCCGCGGGCAGAACGATTCGGAGCACATGTTTCACGTGTTCCTCGCCTTCCTCCACGACGGGGGAAAGCTCGACGACCCCAATATCCGCGTCAACGAGGCGGCGGGCGCGCTGGGCGCGTCGGTGGCGTTCGCGCGCAGCCTGGTCGAGGCGGCGCAGGGGCAGGTCGACGGCGTCTCGGCGGTGACGACGAACGGGCGCGTGATGCTCGGCCTCCGGACTATCAAGCCGATGTGGGTGCGCCAGGTGAACGGGATCCCCTCGTGCCCGGTATGCCGCGAGAAGCCGGAGCTCCGCGCCGACAAGCGGCGCACCGTGCACGAGCACGTGCGCGCGACGATCATCCTGTCCGACGTGGACAAGCCCAACACGGAAGGGTGGGAGGAGGTGCCACCCCATTCGGTCGTGGGCATCTCGCGGGATCTGACGCGGACGATAGGGCCGATCCGCGCGTAAGAAGGCCTCAGGCGCGAGGCGTCAGCCGTCGGGCTGCATCAAGCCTCGGGTCGGAGGTCGACGAACAAGGAACTCGAAAGGAATTCGAAGGCGAATGCCGGAGGGGGCGTCGTAGCCCCGGGGGGTGGGGGGCTGTTTTTAGGTCTGGCAGCAGCAGGGGCTGTGCGACGGTGTGAGCAGACCGCGAACGACGATCCCGTGGCGAGGAAGGAGCGCCTCGCGGTCGCGGTCTGGTCAAGCGACTGCGGGCGGCCGCTCCCGACCGCACCGGCGGCACCGAGGCGGCCGCCCTCAGGCGCGTCACCGTCCACAGCCCCGCAGAGCCGATCGAGCTCGGCCAGATAGACGAGAAACTCCACAAGGAGCGAGCGCTCGGCCTTGCGGATCTCGTAGAGGCGCGCGGTGAGCGCAGGGCCAGGCACGTCGGCGATCGCGGGCAGAGAAATGGGGTTCATGGTCCCTTGTAACCGACGATTTCGACCCCCTCCGAAACGCGCCCGACGCGCCAGCTGCCTCGACCGAACCGAGGGTCGCGGGGCGACCCCCAGCGGCACTCACGCGCCGCGCCCGCGAGCCGAGATGCGTCGTGGTCGCTCATTCGGGCGATATTTCGCCGCGCCCATCGAAACGTCCGACGCCGTGTCAAGTGAAAACGCGAAAAAAGCGACGAACGACCTTCATGTCGGCGGCGATCGACAACGCCAACGCCGATGCTCAGAGCTGCCCACGTACGTGAGCGCCCGATAGCCGACGCCGCACCGCAAAGTGACAGAAGCGCGGAGCGATCCCTTCACGGTCTCTGAGGTCTGCGTCAGTAGATCGTTCGGGCGCGCCGCGCGTTCCTAGGGCGCATGAACCGCCCGAATCATCGCAAGACGCTCGCGCTCCTCGGCGCGGCCGCCGCCCTCGCGGGCGCCGCCGCGTTCCTCGGCCGCCCCGGCGCGGCCTCGACCCCGCCCACCGTCGATCCCCCCTCGAACGCCTGCGCCGGCGGCGCGCCCGCGCGCGACTCGCGCAGCTTCGGCGCCGGCCAGATGACCGCCGCGCTGTCCGCCGGCAGCGTCCTCGTCGGCGGGGACGGCACGGTCTACGCGTCCATCGACCTCGACGCGGCCGAGGCCGCCGCAGCCGAGCGACCGCCGATGAGCGTGGCCATCGTCATCGACCACTCCGGGTCGATGGAGGGCGAGCCCCTCGCCCGCGCCAAGGCCGCCGCGCGCGGCCTGGTCGAGCGGCTCGGCTCGCGCGACCACGCCGCGGTGGTGCAGTACGACAGCACCGCCGAGGTCCTCGTCGCCGCGATCCCGGTCGACACCGAAGGCAAGGCGCGCCTCCTCGCCGCGATCGACTCGATCCGCGACCGCGGGGGCACCAACATCGGCGCCGGGCTCGAGCTCGGGCGCGACGAGGTGCTGAAGGGCCTCGGCCCGGGACGCGTGAATCGCCTGATCCTCCTGTCCGACGGGAACGCGAACGAGGGCCTGCTGACCGTGCCGGAGTTCGCGCGCCTGGCGTCGAACGCGGCGGAGCGGGGCGTGCGCATCAGCGCCGTGGGCCTGGGCGACAGCTACAACGAGGACCTCATGCAGGCCGTCGCCGAGCACGGTCGCGGCCGCTACTACTACGCCCAGGACGCGACGGCGCTGGAGGCCGTGTTCGCGGGCGAGCTCAAGGCGCTGGCCGGGACGGTCGCGACCCAGGCCGAGCTCCGCCTCACCCCGGCCTGCGGCGCCGAGATCGTGGAGGTGTTCGGGTACGAGACGCGCCGCGACGGCGGGACGACGATCGTGCCGCTCGCCGATCTCGCCGGCGGCGACCGGCGCAAGATCGTGGCGCGCGTCCGCGTACCGGCGGGCGCGGCGGGGCGCGAGAACGTGCTCACCGCGACGTTCGGCCACAGCGGCGCCAAGGGCGGCGAACGGACGAGCGTCGCCATCGTCCTCGGCGTCGAGGTGACGCGCGACGCCGACAAGGTCGCGGCCGCCGCGGACAAGGACGTGCTCGGAAAGGTCGCGCAGGCGGAGTCGTCGGTGACGCTGCGCAAGGCCGCCGACGCGTACGCGGCGGGCGACCGCGGCGCGGCGCTGCGCCTCGTGGAGGAGCAGAAGCAGCGCACCGCCTCCATGGCCAAGATGTACCGGCTCGAGCCGGCCAAGGTCGCGCCCGCGGACAAGCCGCTGGAGACGTTTGCCGGGGCCGTCCAGGCCGCGCCCCCGGCGGCCGAGCCCGCCCCCGCGCTCACCAAGCGCGCCAAGGCCGACGCCTACGAGCTGGCGAAGTAGCTCCGGGCAGGTTGCCGTCGCCAGATGAGGACGAACGTGTCGAGTCTCCGGGCACTGCCTTTGCCCCCCGCATATGGGGGGCTCGGGGGGAGCTCTCGCGCGCCCTGGGCGCGCGTCGCGAAGCGGCTCCCCCCGAACTGAGGACCGACGCGAAGCGGCGGTCCGGAATCTGCGGCGAAGCGCCGTAGGCGCGGAGCCGTCAGAAGTCCGCCTGCATCCCCACCCCCGCGAACGTCCACGCCGAATCGTACGAGCCGTCCCCCACATAGACGTGGTCCGGGCTGCCGTCGTGCACGCACGCGCCGGCGGGTGGTCGGATGGGGTTCTGCTGCGGCGCGCAGCTCGTCCCCCGCCCGATGTCGCGGCTCCCCATGAACGCGTGCCCCACCATCGCGTCGACGCGGACCTTGCCGAAGCGATAGCCGACGCCGGCGGTCACCACGTTCTTGTCGGTGTCCACGGCCGCGACCGTCAGGTACTCGTCGGCCGACGCGCCCGATTCGTGGACGAACCCCGCGCGCACGAACAGCCCCGGGGCGGCCTCGGCCTCGACGCCGAGGCGCAGCGCGTACGTATCCTTGAAGCGGCGCGGGATGACGAGCGGGCCGAAATCGTAGGTCCCGACGCCGGCGGCGCCCTCGACGCGCACGTTGTGGGGCGTCACCTCCACCTGGTCCTGCATCGACCACGCCTCCCAGTCGAATCCGGCCTCGATCGCGACCGCCGGGACCGGGCGCACCTCCGCGCCGGCGCGCACGATGAGCGGCAGGGTCAGCGACACGTCGGCGGCATCCCCCTCGACGTGCGCGCCGTTGAAGAAGCCCGACGACGGGAGGCGGACCTTCACCGTGCCGCCGGCGGACACGAACGACGGCAGCTGCACCGACGCGCCGAGGCGCAGCCACGACGTCGCCGTCGCCTGGATGCCGAACACGGCCGACGGCGTCAGCCAGCTCGTGGCGTCGATCCGCCCGGGCGCGTCGAACTCCGGGTCCTCGGGGGCGCAGACGATCTCCTTGGGGCAGGCCGAGAACACCAGCTTAGAGCGCAGCTTGACGAACGTGTTCTGGATGCCGGCGCCGATGGACACATCGTCCGTGAGCTTGAACGCGACCGCCGCCTCGAGCGTGGCGAGCACGCTGCCGTGAAAGCTGACGAGCGAGTAGCGCTGGCCGCCGTCCTCGGGGTAGCCGTCGAGCGCGGCGTAGGGCGCGACCAGGCCCACGCCCAGGGCCCAGCGGTCGCCCAGGTCGAACTCCGCCGCCAGCGTGGGCAGCAGCAGGGGCTGCGAGTCGTCCGCCACCGTCGGGAGCGCGTTGCCGCCGCTGTCGATGCGCGTGTAGCTCACCGAGTGCCCCGCCCACGCCGCGTCGATGAGCAACGTGTGCGGCTCGCCGCCGACGAGCGACGCCAGGCCCGCGGGGTTGTACCACAGCGCGCCGGGGTCGTCGGCGCCCGCCACGAACGCGCCGCCGCGCGCGCCCGGCCGCACGCCGCGCAGGGGCAGGAACTGGCCGCCGGCGGAGGCGACGGCCGGCAGGAGGAGGAGCGCGAAAAGGCGTTTCATGGCAAGTGTCGGTCCTCCACGATGTCGACGAACCGGCGCAGGCCCCGCTTCTCGTCGGACAGGAACGTCCCCACGACGTCGAACACGCGACCGTAATCGTCGGCGCCGAGCGGCTTGCCCCGATCGGCGACGGGGCTCGTGCGGTTGACGTCGCAGATCGCGTCCACGATCGCGGCGTCGGCGGTGAGCCCCGGCCCCGGCTGATCGAAGAGGTTCGACAGGACGGTCGCCACCACCGTGCGGGTGTCGACGGCGCGCGCCTTGGCGAGGAAGGTGAGGTGCGCGTCGACGAGCCCGCCCGCCGGGTCGAGCGCCTTGCCCGCCATGTGGACGAGCGGCACCAGATCCGGGTCGTCGGCGAACCATTGCAGGAGGTCGCCGGCCACGGTCAGCGTCACGTCGGTCGGCTCGCCGCCGGAGAGGAGGTGCTGCCCCAGCGACTCGAGCGCCGCGCGCGCCGATGGCGCGGACGACAGCGACAGGACGAAGTCCGCCGCGCCGGCATAGACGGGCCCGGTCATGACCTCCTCGACGCGCGCCGGCATCTCGCGGTGGAGCCAGTCGTCGAGCGTTCCCCGGTGGGCCGCCACCCGGCCGCGCAGGAAGTCGATGAGGAGGAGCGTCATGCCGCGGAACCGCGGGTTGCGGAAGCGCCATCCACCGCCGGTGGCGTCGCCGCGCGCGAGGAGGTCGAGCACCTCGCCGCCGGCGCGGTCCCACAGCTTGCCCTCGTCGCCGGCGGCGGCCAGCGCCGCCCGCTTGGCCTTGTAGGCGTCGGCGAGCAGGTGCCACGGCGACAGCGTCGCCACCGGCCGGCCGTCCTCGGTCGTCGTCGTCGTGGCCCCGCCGCGCTTGGCGAGGCCGGGGCGCGGGCCGAACACCCAGCGACCGTGGCTGGCGAGCACGGCCGGCGCGTTCTTCCCGTTGACGACGATCGCGTCCACCGTCGCCGCGCTCTCGGTGATCGCCGGCCACAGCTTCGCGTCCGCGATCATCCGCGCGATCAGCGGCTCGTAGCTCGCCACGTTCGACTGCCAGGCGTAGCCGTAGCCCACGGGATTGGTGTGCTGGTGCTGCAGCGACCGGCGCGACGGCCAGTGCTTGTGCAGCACCGACAGGACCGCGACGAACAGGTGCTCGGCGTCGTGGTCGGCGAACGCCTGCACGAGCGGGCGGATCGGCGCGTAGGTGTCCTTGAGCTCGAGCGCGGCGAGCGAGCCGGGGTGCTGGTCGATGTAGCGGTCGCCGTCGGCGCATGTCGGCGGATCGAGCACCGACGCGATGAACGACGGCGACGGGTCGAGGAACAGCACGCGGTTCAGCGCCTGGGGCGTGGGGTGCCAGCGGAAGCCGTCGATGCCCGACGAGAACTCGAGCAGGCCGTCGGTGGTCAGCGGCCGCATCCACGACGGCAGGTTGAGCGGCAGGAGCGCCTTGGGCAGCGGCCGCCCGTCCGAGTCGTAGAGCACGCGCCCCTGCGCGTCCTTGGCGTAGGCGATCGACTGGACGTAGAACACCGCCAGGTCGTCGATGCGCATCAGGTCGCACGCGTTGTAGGGGAGCGACAGCGGGATGCCGAACAGGCGGATGATCGCGCCGTCCTTGTTGCAGATGGCGTGACCGTCGGAATCGTGGATCAGGTGGAGGATGCGCTGGAACAGCGACCGGTTGAAGCCGCTGTCGGTTGCGGTGCGGTCGACAGGCGTGCGGAACGACCCGATGGTGGCCTGGGTGCTCGGGTCGAAGTCGATCCGATCCTTGTACGTCATGAGCTCGCCGAAGCGGGCGGCGAGGTCCCGCGTCTCCGGCGCCTCGAGCGCGCGCAGCACGTCCTCGGCCAGGCCGGGCACGGCGAGGATCTGGTTCGCCACCGGCACCAGGTCGTCGTAGAGGGGCGAGCCGGGCTCGAGCGCGGCCCCGGGGAACTGCTTGCCCAGGTCGTTGGTGGCGAGGATCGCCTCGAGCAGGCGCGACGCCTCGTGCTCGTGATCCGCGACGAGCGCGCGCAGGAGGCCGAGCGTGTCGTCGATGCCGGGGTCGGCGAGCAGGTCGAGGTACGCGTAGATCATGTCGAGGAGCGCCGCGCCCGAGGCGTCGAAGCCGCGGTAGGTGAGCGGCGCGGCGTGGGCGTAGGCGCGCGTCGTCGTCCGGCGCGCGCCGAGGAGCACCGCCGAGGCGCGCAGGAGGTCGAGGCCGGTGCCGCGCGACGGGCTGAGCAGATCGAACGCGTCGCGGGCGACCGCGCCGAGGAGCGTCCGGTCGACGTCGACGTAGCGGTAGAGCGCGGCGCGCCCGAACGCGTCGCGCGGCGCGGCGTCGGCGGCGCCGGCCACGGGGAACGGCGTGGGCGAGGCGATGGGGGCGCCGGCGGCGTCGACGAACGAGCCCGTCGCGTTCACGTCGGCCAACCCGTCGCCGTCCTTGTCCACGTAGGGCGGCGCGATCGTCGCGACCACCGGCAGCCCGCGCGCGTCGCGGCGGGCGAGCCAGCGCGGACGCGCGGACGGGAAGCTCGGCGACTCGGTGAGGAGAAGCTGGATGGCGAGGTTGAGCGTACGTTCCGGGTCGGCGCGGCGGGCGACGGTGCCGGTGTCGGCGAGCTCGCGCGACGCGGCGACGACGAGGTGCTGGAACTCGTCGTGGGCGGCGCCGCCCGGCGCGATCGCCGGCGGCACGGCGAGGAGGAACGCGTCGAGGTCGGGGTAGCGGGCGACGACGCGGAGCGCGCCGAGCGCGGGGATGGGCGGGCGCATGCCGCGGCGCGCGTCGAGCTGCGCCATGGCCGCGCGGAACTCGGCGTCGCCGGCCATCGCCTTCATGAGATCGGCGAGCGTCTGCGACGCGCCGACGATCGTGCCGTCGTCGTAGAGCGCGAGAAACCCGTTGGCGGTGAGCAGGCCCTGCAGCGGCCCGAGGAACGACGCGGGGAACGCGGTGTCGAGCGCCCCGATGAGGCGGGCGCGCCCGGCGCCGAGCGCGACGACCTCGGGATACGCGTTCGGCGGCGCGGCGCCGCCGACGCGGCAGAACGCGCGGTAGGTGGCGCCGGTCACGTCGTAGGTGCCGCTGCCGTCGGCGCGGTCGGCGAGATACGCGAGGCGCTTGCAGATGAGCGTGTAGGCGATCGTGCCGAACGATCCGGTGTCCGCCGGCTCGCGCGTGTCGTCGAACGCGGGCGGCGCGCAGGCGGCGAGACAGGCAAGCAGACCCCATGGTGCGCGACGCATGCGAGGCGGAAACGTAGTTGGAGCGGATGCGCCGGGTCAATAAAAGAACGAACAGAGAACAGAGAATGGGAATGGGAATGGGAATGGGAACGCGGAATGCCGGAAAAGAGTGTCCCCTCCGGACATTCGAATTCCCATTCTCTGTTCTCTGTTCTCTGTTTGTTTTTTCAGCGCCGCGAACCACGTTTGCTATCCTCCCCGGCACGCCTTGGCCAAGCTTCCCGAGACATTCGGCAAGTACGTGCTGCTCGAGCGCATTGCCGCGGGCGGAATGGCCGAGGTGTTCCGCGCGGTCCTGCGCGGCGCCGCCGGATTCGAGAAGCCCGTCGCGGTGAAGCGCATACTCCCGGCCTTCGGCGAGGAGCCGGACTTCGTCACGCTGTTTCAAGACGAGGCGCGTATCGCCAGCACGCTGGCCCACGCGAATATCGTCCAGGTATTCGACTTCGGTGAGGTCGGCGGCGTCTATTACCTGGCGCTCGAGCTCGTCTCCGGCCTCGACCTCGCGCGCCTCCTGTCGCGCCTCCGATCGATGGGGCAGCCCATGCCGATGGCGACCGCCGCGTTCCTCGCCGCCGAGGCCGCGCGCGGGCTCGCCTACGCCCACGCGGCCCGCGCCGGTCTCGTTCACCGCGACGTATCCCCGGCCAACATCCTGGTCTCCCGCTCCGGAGACGTGAAGATCGCCGATTTCGGCATCGCCAAGGCCGTGGGCAAGGTGCACAAGACCGAGACCGGCGTGCTCATGGGCAAGCTGCGCTACATGTCCCCGGAGCAGGTCGAGGGCGAGCCGCTCGACGCCCGCTCGGACATCTACTCGCTCGGCGTGGTGCTCTACGAGCTCGTCGCCGGAGGGCCGCTCTTTCCCGGCGATCCGGGCATCAAGCTCGCCGAGCTCATCCGCGCCGGGGCCATCGAGCCGCCGTCGGCGCGGAACCCGGCGGTGCCCGCCGAGCTCGACGCGATCGTCCTCCGCGCGCTGGCGCGCGACCGCGACGCGCGCTACGCCAACGCGGCCGAGATGGCGCGCGACCTCACCGCGTACCTCGCCCGCGCCGCCCCTTCGTTCTCGCGCGAGGATCTCGCCGCGCTGGTCTCGCGCCTCGTCCCCGAGCCGCCGCCGCCCGACGCGCTCCTGCCGACGGTGGCGTCGATCCCGCTCGCCCCGGCCCCGGCGCCCGAGCCCGCGCCGCCGCCGCCCCCGCCCCCAGAGCGAGACCGAAGGCCCCGCCGCCCGGGCCCCGTGGTGTGGGTGGCGCTCGGCCTCGTGTTCGTCCTCCTCGGCTCGGCCGTTCTGCTGCTCCTGCGCTTCGTCCTGCCCGGCTCGGAGCGCGCGATCGACGCCGCTCCGCTCCGCGTGGTGACGCACCCGGCGGTCGACGCGGCGGTC
>DATFWE010000271.1:0-4813 GCA_035259575.1 Haliangiales bacterium | reverse complement strand
GCGGCGGCAAGGTGGTGAAGAACGTCGCCGGGTTCGATCTGCCCAAGGTCGCCTGCGGCTCGCTCGGCACGCTGGGGATGATCGCGATCGCGACGTTCCGCCTGCACCCCCTGCCCGAGGCGACCGCGACGGCGGCGATCGCGGGCGTGGCCGCCGCCAAGGTCGTGGAGCTCGTCCTCGCGGTGCGCGGGGCGCAGCTCGAGCCCAGCGCGGTCGTCGCGCTGCGCGCCGTCCGGGGGGACGACCGCTACGATCTCGGCCTCCGGTTCGAGGGGTTCGGCAAGGGCGTGGCGCAGCAGACCGCGCGCCTCGTGGATGTGGCGCGCGCCGCGGCTGCGCCCGCCGAGGTGCTCGGCGACGAGGCGACGTTCTGGCGGCGCCACGACGCGACGCGCGGCGGGGGCGCGCTGCGGGCGAAGCTCGCCGCCCTGCCGACGCAGCTCCCCGCCGTCGACGCGCTCGTCGCGCCGCTCCTCCGCGCGCTGCGCGACGGGTCGTTCGCGTGGTACGCGACGCTCGGCGTCGGCTTCGTGTCCGGCGAGGTCGGCGACGCGGCGGCGGCGTCCGCGGCCCTGGCGGCGGCCCGCGCCGGTCTCGTCGCGGGCGGCGGCTCGCTCGTGGTCGAGGCCGCGCCCGTCGAGCTGGGCGACGTCGATCCCTGGGGGCCGGCGCCGGGCGCGTTCGCCGTCATGGCCGAGCTCAAGCGCCGCTTCGACCCCGACGGGCGGCTCAATCCCGGCCGCTTCGTGGGGGGCCTCTGATGGCCGAGCGCAAGCTCATCGATCAGTGCGTCCACTGCGGCTTCTGCCTGCCCGCCTGCCCGACGTACCAGTCGTGGGGCGAGGAGATGGACTCGCCGCGCGGGCGCATTTACCTCATGAAGTCGCTCGCCGAGGGCAAGGAGCGCCTGTCCGACGCCGTCGTGCGCCACTTCGACCGCTGTCTCGGCTGCATGGGCTGCGTCACCGCCTGCCCGTCGGGCGTCGCCTACGACGCGCTCATCGAGCAAACCCGCGCCGAGGTCGAGCATGGGCACCGCCGCCCGCTCGCCGACCGGCTGTTCCGCGCGATGATCTTCGCGCTGTTTCCCCACCCGCGGCGGCTGCGCCTCGCCATGGTGGCGCAGCTCCTCTACGTGAAGACGGGGCTGCGCTGGCTGGTGCATCGGCTCGGGCTCGCGCGCCTCCTGCCGCGGCGCCTCCGCAACCTCGAGGCGCTGATGCCGCCGATCTCCGCGCGCCAGCTCCGCGACCGCCTGCGCGCGTTCACCCCGGCGGCCGGGACGCGCCGGGCGAAGGTCGCGCTCCTCCCCGGCTGCGTGCAGCGGGTGTATTTCCCCGCGGTCAACGAGGCGACCGTTCGCGTCCTCGCCGCCGAGGGGTGCGACGTCGTCGTCCCCGCCCGCCTCGGCTGCTGCGGCGCGCTTTCGGTGCACGCGGGGCGCGAGGAGGAGGCGCGGCGGTTCGCGCGCGCCGCCATCGCCACGCTGGAGCAGGCCGGCGTCGATGCCGTGGTCGTCAACTCCGCGGGCTGCGGCTCGTCGATGAAGGAATGGGGGCGCCTGCTCGCCGGGGACGCCGACTGGGCGGAGCGCGCCCGCGCCATGGCCGCCAAGGTGCGCGACGTCAACGAGTACCTTGCCGCGCTCGAGCCGGTGGCGACGCGCCACCCGATCAAGGTCAAGGTCGCCTACCACGACGCGTGCCACCTGGCGAACGCGCAGCGCGTGCGCGCCCAGCCGCGCGCGCTCCTCGCCGCGATCCCCGGGCTCGAGCTGGGCGAGATCGCCGAGGGCGATCAGTGCTGCGGCAGCGCCGGCATCTACAACCTGGTCGAGCCGGAGAGCGCGCGGCAGGTGGGCGAGCGCAAGGTGGACAACGTGCTCGCCGCGGCGCCCGAGCTCCTCGTCGCCGCCAACCCCGGGTGCACGCTGCAGATCCAGATGCTCCTGCGCGAGCGCGGCAAGTCGCTTCCAGTGGCGCACCCGATCGAGGTGCTCGACGCCTCCATCCGCGGCGTGCGCCCGTACGGCGACGGCTGAGCTACGACTTCTCGACCACCTTGAACAGCGCCTGCGTGCCCTCGCGCCCCATGCCCTCGGCCTGGGCCCGGGAGAACAGCTCGCGCACCAGCGCGGTCGCGGCGGGGCGCATGCCGGCCTCCGCCGCCGCCTCCAGCACCAGCCGCAGGTCCTTCTGCTGCAGGTCGATCATGAAGCCGGGGCGGAAGTCGCCGGCGATCATCTTCGGCCCCAGGTTCGAGAGCTGCCACGACCCCGCCGCGCCCGCCGCCACGGCGGCGAGGGTCCGCTCGAGATCGAGCCCGCTCCGCTTCGCGAACGTGAGCGCCTCGCTCACCGCCAGGTTGGTCACGCTCACCAGCACCTGGTTGACGAGCTTGGTGAGCTGCCCGGTCCCGCTCGCGCCGGTGTGCACGATCGTCTTGCCCATGTGCTCGAGCAGCGGCCGCACCCACGCGAACGCCTCCGCGTCCCCGCCGACCATGATGGACAGCGTGGCGTTGCGCGCGCCCACGTCCCCGCCGCTCACCGGCGCGTCGAGGAACGCGGTGCCCGACGCCGCGAGCGCGGCGGCGAACCGGCGCGTCGCCGACGGGGAAATCGTCGAGTGGTCGACGACGACCAAGCCCTGTCGCGCCCCCTCGCGGATGCCGCCGGGGCCGAGGACGACCGCCTCGACATCGGGCGTGTCGGTCACGCAGATGAACGCGACCTCTGCATGCCGCACCGCGTCAACCGGGGAGGCGGCGAGGCGCGCCCCGCGCGCGACGAGCTCCTCGGCCTTCGCGGCGGTGCGCGTGTGCACGGTGAGCCGATGGCCGGCGGAGAGAAGATGTCCGGCCATCGATTTCCCCATGATGCCGATTCCAATGAACGCGAGCTCCATGATGTCCATTGTAAGGTCCAGGTTGGAAGACATCCACCCACACGTCCCGTGCAGTTGCACTTTCTTTCCCCCGCACGACAAACATAGGTAATGTGGCGAATCGCAGCCGGGCCGACGGCGGACGGTGCCCCGAGTCGTCGGCGATGCGCTCCGCGCCAACCCCGCAAGGAGGTTCTGGATGACTACTACCGAAGGTGAAGCCTCCACACCGAAGTCGGGAGACATCGTTACGCTCGCCGAGGAGCGCAAGGTCATCTTTGCGTCCTCCCTCGGGACGGTCTTCGAGTGGTACGATTTTTACCTCTACGCGGTGCTCGCGCCGTTCTTCTCCCGGTTGTTCTTCCCGCCGGGAAACGACACGGCGGCGCTGCTGTCCGCGTTCGTCACCTACGCCGCGGGCTTCCTGGTGCGGCCGTTCGGCGCGATCGTGTTCGGGCGCGTCGGCGATCTCGTCGGCCGCAAGTACACCTTCCTCATCACCATCTCGGTCATGGGCGCGTCGACGTTCCTCGTCGGTCTCCTGCCCACGTTCTCCACCCTGGGCTGGTTCGCGCCGGCGCTGCTCACGCTGCTGCGGCTGACGCAGGGTCTCGCGCTCGGCGGCGAGTACGGCGGCGCCGCGACCTACGTCGCGGAACATTCCCCCAACGACCGGCGCGGCTACAACACGAGCTGGATCCAGACGACGGCGACGCTGGGCCTGCTCCTCGCGCTGATCGTCATCGGCTTCTGCCGCGGCTACATCGACAAGGACACGTTCGCGCTGTGGGGCTGGCGCATTCCGTTCTGGGGGTCGATCATCCTGCTCGCGTTCTCCATCTACATCCGGTTGAAGCTGCAGGAATCGCCGGTGTTCCAGCGGATGAAGGCGGAGGGACGCGGGTCGAAGAAGCCGCTCACCGAGAGCTTCCTCCATTACCCCAACAACAAGTTCGTGCTCCTCGCGCTCCTCGGCGCGACCGCGGGGCAGGGCGTCGTGTGGTACACGGGCCAGTTCTGGGCGCTGTTCTTCCTCGGGACGACGCTCCACCTCGACTACGTGACCGTCTATCTCCTCATCGGCGCGTCGCTCGTCCTCGGCACCCCGTTCTTCATCGTGTTCGGCCGGCTGTCCGACCGCATCGGCCGGTTGAAGATCATCCTGGCGGGCTGCCTCATCGCCGCGGTCACCTACTTCCCGATCTTCAAGGCGCTCACCCACTACGTGAACCCGGCGCTGGAGGCGTACCAGGAAAAGACGAAGATCTCGGTGGCGGGGGAGGACTGCAGCCTGCACATCTTCGTCGGCCCGTGGACCAAGTTCAGCCCCTGCGACAAGGCAAAGGACTTCATGACCAAGGCGGGCCTATCGTTCGAGTCGGCGCCCGCGGTCGCCGGGCAGGCCGTGGTGGTCAAGATCGGCGACACCGAGTTCCAGGGTTGGGACCCGGCGACCGAGAAGAAGGTCATGGAGACGCTCAAGGCCGGCGGCTATCCCCCGACCGCCGACAAGAGCTCGGTCAACTACGTGATGGTCGCCCTCCTGCTCCTCATCATGGTCATCTACGTGACCATGGTCTACGGGCCGATCGCGGCGTTCCTCGTGGAGCTTTTCCCGACGAAGATACGGTACACGTCGATGTCTTTGCCCTACCACATCGGCAACGGCTGGTTCGGCGGGATGCTGCCGCTCCTGTCCACCGCCATGATGGCGTCGGCGGGCAACATCTACCAGGGCCTGTGGTACCCGATCGTCGTGTCGCTCATGACGGTCGTCGTGGGCGCGCTGTTCCTGCGCGAGACGCCGAAGAACTTCGATATCCACGCGTGAGCTATTTGACGGCCCCCACCGTGAATCCCGCAATGAACCGATCGAGGAATAGATTGTAGAGCAGCGCGATCGGGATGCTGGCGATCAGGCACGCCGC
>DATFWE010000270.1:0-33057 GCA_035259575.1 Haliangiales bacterium | reverse complement strand
CGAGGGCGCGTCCGCCGACGTCGCGGTGATCGATGTCGACCGCGCCTGGTCGTACGGCCGCGAGACGAGCCACTCCAAGTCGATGAATTCGCCCTTTCAAGGCCCGCTCGTGGGGCGGGCGGTGCTGACGCTCCTCGGCGGGCGCCCGGTCCACGATGTGGGGGGGCTTTTGGCATGAGAAAGATAGCGCTCCTGGCGCTCGAGGACGGCACGACCTACCGCGGCGAGGCGTTCGGCGCCGACGGCGAGACCTACGGCGAGGTCGTGTTCAACACCGCGATCACCGGCTACCAGGAGGTCCTGACCGACCCCTCGTACCGCGGGCAGATCGTGGCCATGACCGCGCCCGAGATCGGCAACGTCGGGACGAACGGCGAGGACGAGGAGGCGCCGCGCCCCGTGTGCGCCGGGTTCGTGGTCCGCGAGCTCGCCCCCGCGGCGTCGTCGTGGCGCGCCGAGCGGTCCCTCGACGCCTATCTCGTCGAGCGGGGCATCGTCGGCATCGCCGGCATCGACACGCGCGCGCTGACCCGGCGCCTGCGCACCGCCGGGGCGCAGCGCGGCGCGATCTCCACGACGACGCTCGACCCGGCGGAGCTCGTCGAGCGGGTGCGGCGCAGCCCCGGGATGGAGGGGCGCGATCTCGTGCGCGAGGTCACCTGCGCCGCGACGTTCACCTGGGACGAGCCGAGCTGGGTGCCGCCGGAGGAGCGACCGGGCCGCACCGTGCCCCCCGCCGACCTCCACGTCGTCGCCTACGACTTCGGCATGAAGCGCAACATCCTCCACCGCCTGCGCGACCACGGCTGCCGCGTGACGGTGGTGCCCGCCACCACGACCGGCGCGGAGGCGCTCGCGCACGGCGCCGACGGGTACTTCCTGTCGAACGGCCCCGGGGACCCGGCCGCGCTCCCCTACGCCGCCGAGGCGGCGAGCGCGCTCATCGCCTCGGGCAAGCCCGTGTTCGGCATCTGCCTCGGCCACCAGATCCTCGGCCACGCGCTGGGCGGGACCACCTACAAGCTGCGCTTCGGCCACCACGGCGCGAACCACCCCGTCATGGAGCTCGCGACCGGCAAGGTGGAGATCACGTCGCAGAACCACGGGTTCGCGGTCGACGTCGATTCGCTCGCCGGCAAGGCGACGCTCACCCACGTGAACCTCAACGACCGCACCGTCGAGGGGATGCGCCTCGACGACCGGCCGGTGTTCAGCGTGCAGTACCACCCCGAGGCCAGCCCGGGGCCGCACGACGCGGCGTACCTGTTCCAGCGCTTCGTGTCGCTCATGAAGTCATGAGCCCCCAGTCGGAAAGGGAGCTCGACCGCGCGTTCGACGAGCTGGTCGCGCGCTTCGGCCACGGCGACGACGTCGCGGCGGCGCGCGCCGGCTGGGCCGAGCGCACCGGCCGCGTGTTCGAGGAGGACGAGCTCTACGAGCAGCGCACGATCTCGTTCGTCGAGTGGTACGCGTGCGAGCACCGGCTTGCGGACGGGAGGACGCCGGTCGTCGTCGCGCTGGCCGAGCCGGAGGGCGAGCACCACGCCGCGTGGCGCGCCTGGCGCGCGTCGCACCGGAGCCTCTACGCCGTCGCCGCGCGCCGCGAGGGCGTCGTCGTCCTCGACGATCTCGTGGGCCAGGGCCGCTTCGCCGTCGACGAGCGGCGGCGCCTTCACGGCGTGCACGTCGGCGACGTCATCGAGGCGCGCCTCCTCGGCTGGCGCGGGCGGGTGCGCTTCGGGCGGACGTTCTGCTTCCATCCGGCGGCCGCGCTCAAGGCGATCGTGGAGCACGTGCGGCGGATCCTCGGCGCCGGGGGGACGCGCGCCGACGCGGTGGACTTCGTCGCGAGCCTGCGCGTGCGCGCGCTCCGCTACAAGCACGTGCTCCCCGAGCGGGTGTACGAGGCGCGCGAGCCCCGCAAACCATGAGGGCGGCGATCGTGATGCTCGCGGCGGCCCCGGCCGCCGCGCAGGTCGCGACCGTCGAGCACACCCCGGACTTCAGCGTCGAGCGCCTCACGCCCGCGCCCGGCCCGGCGACGTTCCTGCAGGTCGAGGACGGAAACCTCCTCCCCGCCGGGGCCACGGCCTGGGGGCTGATGTCGTCGGCGTCTCGCCTGCCGCTGGTCGTGCGCGACGCGAAGGGGATGACGCTGAGCGAGCCGGTCGCGTTCCGGCTGGGGACGGATCTGCTCGGCGCCGCGGGCGCCTCCGATCGCCTCCAGCTCGGGCTCGCGCTTCCGCTCGTCGCCTACCAGTCGGGCGATCGCCTGCGCCGGCTGGGCCTTCCCGATGCCGACGCCGAGGACGCGCTGCCCGCGGGCGGGCTCGGCGACCTGCGCCTTCATGCCAAGCTCCGGGTCGTCGCCGCGCGCAATGGCTATGGCTTCGGCGCCGCCGCCGCCGCCGTGGTGAGCCTTCCCACCGGGGGCCGGCAGGGATTCTCGGGCGAGCGGGGGCCGACGTTCGAGGGGCGCGCGATCCTCTTTTATCGGGTCGCCGGGGCGGCGCTCGGGCTGAACCTGGGGGCGCGCGTCCGCACCGCACCGGTCGCGTTCCTGTCTCCCGCGGTGACGCTCGGCCACGAGCTCCCGTGGGGCCTCGCCGCCGACGTCTCGCTGGGCCGGCGCGCCGACGCGTTCGGCGAGCTCGCCGGCGCGGTGGGACTTGGCAAGAGCCCGTCCCCGGCGGAGGCCCGTGTGGGAGTCCGGGCGAGGGTCGCCGAGCCCTGGACGATCGGCGTCTTCGCCGGCGTCGGCGTGGGCACGACCGATGCGGTGGGCGCGCCGGCGTGGCGGGGCGGCGTGGAGGTGCGGTTCGAGCCGACGCCTGTCGCCGACTCGGACGGCGACGGCATTCCCGACGTCCGCGATAGGTGCCCCTCCGAGCCGGAGGACCGCGACGGCTGGCAGGACGCGGATGGGTGCCCGGATCCCGACAACGACGGCGACGGCATCCCGGACGCGCGCGACAAATGCCCCAACGAGGCCGAGGACAAGGACAATTTCCAGGACGAAGACGGTTGTCCCGACCCCGACAACGACGGCGATGGCATCCCGGACGCCCGCGACAAGTGCCCCCTGGAGCCCGAGGACTTCGACGGCTTCTCGGACGAGGACGGCTGCCCGGACGCCGACAACGACAACGACGGCATCCCCGACGACGTCGACAAGTGCCCGAACGAGCCGGAAGACCGCGACGGCTGGGAGGACGCCGATGGCTGCCCGGATCCGGACAATGATGGGGACGGAGTGCCGGACGCGGTCGATAGGTGCCCCACCCAAGCTGAGGACAAAGACGGCTGGCAGGACCAGGACGGGTGCCCGGATCTCGACGACGACCGCGACGGCGTCCCCGACGCTGTGGATAAGTGCCCCGACCAGGCCGGGACCGAGCCCGATGGCTGCCCCCACGGCCCGCCCCTTGCTCTGGCGCGGCCGGACGGGACGATCGCACTGCGCTTCGCCGTGGAATTTGTGCCCGGAAAGACCGACCTCGCCCCGAACGGCGAGCGGATCCTGCGGGCGATCGCCGCGGCGGCCCACCATGCGGGGTGGGACGAGGCGGCGGGGGACGCGCTGGTCGTCACGCTCCCGGGGGATGGGCCGGCCTGGTCGGAGCTGGCGGGGCAGAGGAGCCTCGCGGTCTGCCGGCGCCTGTCGATCCTCGGGATCCGCTGCCGCGTCGAGGCCGTCGCCCGCGTCGAGGAGGGCACATTTCGGGCGACGCCGGAGGCCATCTCCGCCGGCCGGCGGGTGATCGTGAAAGGCTCCCTCCTAAGTCCTTGACATGTGTTAGATTTGTAGGATGCGCGGCATCCGGATGGACAGGCTGGAGCGGATCGATGGCGTGACCGTCTTCCGCGTGGATGGACGGCGCATCCGGGACACCATCGACGTCGAATTCACCAACGGGCACCATCATTTCTCCCGGGCGTACATCCCCCGCGACGAAGTGTGGCTCGATCGGGACGGCGGCGAGACGGAGTGGCCGTTCTGGGCGCAGCGTCAGGTGCACGAACGCTCGCTGATGGCCGGCGGGGCGACGTACCTGGAGGCGGTGCGCAAGGCGGCCCGCCGCGAGCATCGGCTCCGGGGAGGGGAGCGGCGCGACGTCCGGAGCGCACGCATCCGGCGGCTGGCCGCGGTCGACGGCCGCGAGGTCTGGCTGGTCTCGGGTCGGGAAGTTCGCGACCATGCGTACACCGACTTCACGCTCGGCGGCCACGGCTACCGCTATCGCTTCATCCCCCGCGCGGAGATCTGGATCGACAACGCCGTGGTGGCGTCGGAGCGCCCGGCGATCCTTCACCATGAAGTGGTCGAGGTCGGGCACATGCGCTCCGGGCTCTCCTACGATGCCGCCCACGCCCTGGCCAGCGAGGCGGAGATTGCGTTCCGGCGCCGGGTTCGGGTAAGGCAATAGTCAACTCATGGCGGACTCCCGGGCGTTTCCCCTGCGGGACAGGCGCGTCGTGCTGGGCGTGGGGGGTGGCATCGCCGCCTACAAGGCGGCGGAGCTGGTGCGCCTCCTCACGAAGGCGGGCGCATCCGTGCGCGTGATGATGACCCGCGGCGCGACCGAGTTCGTTGCGCCGCTCACGTTCCAGACGCTGTCCGGGCACCTCGTGGCAACCGAGCTCTTCGACCTGACCCAAGAGTCCGAGATCGGGCACATCCAGCTCGCGGATCAAGCGGACCTGGTGATCCTGGCGCCGGCGACCGCCGACCTCATCGGCCGCGCCGCCGCGGGGCTGGGCGACGACATCGTGGCCACCGTGCTTCTGGCCACCCGCGCGCCGATCCTCATCGCCCCGTCCATGAACGTGAACATGTGGGAGAACCCGCTGGTACAGGCCAACCTGCGCCGGCTCATGGACGTGCGCGGGGCGAAAGTCGCGGCGCCGGGGGTGGGATTCCTCGCCTGTCGCTGGGTGGGGCCGGGACGGCTGGCCGAGCCGGCCGACATCGTGGAGCACGCGGGCCGCATGCTCATCCCGCACGACCTCGCGGGCGTCCGCGTCGCGGTCACGGCCGGCCCGACCCACGAGGACATCGATCCCGTGCGGTTCCTGGGCAATCGTTCATCCGGGAGGATGGGGTACGCGATCGCGCGCGCGGCGGCGGCGCGGGGCGCGGACGTGACCCTGGTGTCGGGTCCGACGGCCCTCGCCGACCCGCTCGGCGTGGAGACCGTGCGGGTGCGATCGGCGCTCGAGATGATGGACGCCATCCCGGCCAGCCCCGACGTGGTGGTCATGGCAGCGGCCGTGGCCGACTACAAGATGCGCGAGATCGCGGTGGGCAAGCTGAAGAAGGAGGCGCTGGGCGACAGCCCCGCGCTCCACCTCAGCCGCAACCCGGACATCTTGACCGAGCTGGCGCGGGCGCGCACCGGGCGCCCGGTGCTGGTGGGCTTCGCCGCGGAGACGAGCGACGTCGAGGAGAACGCCCTGCGCAAGCTCAACACCAAGGGCAGCGACCTCGTCGTCGCGAACGACGTGTCGGCCAAGGACGCGGGGTTCGAGGTGGACACGAACCGCGTCACGATCGTCGGCCCCGGCGACGCCGTGGAGCGGCTCCCCCTCGCGACCAAGGACGAGGTCGCGCACGTGGTCCTCGATCGCGCCGCCGCGCTGCTCAGCACTAAAGGTACTTCTCGAACTCCCGGGTGAGCTGGTCCTGGGCCCGCCCGCCGCGGATCGCGCGCACCGCCCGCCCGTCGCGGTCGACGATGAGCGTCCACGGGTAGACGAGCACGTTGAGCTGCTTGAGCAGATCGAGGTCGCCGACGACGACCGGCGCGGTCAGGCCGGCGCGGCGCGCGAACGCGAGCGCCTCGGCGGGCGTGCCGTCGGACATGACGGTGACCAGCGACAGCCCGCGCCCGGCGAGCGCGTTCGCGGCCGCCTGCAGGCCGGGCGCCTCCTTGGCGCAGGGCACACAGCCCGGGCTCCAGAAGTTCACGACCACGACCTTGCCGGCGACCGATTCGGGGTCGAACCTGCCGCCCGCCAGCGTCTCGCGCGCGAGCAAGGGCAGAGGTTTTTCCACGGGCGGCAGCGGCGTGGGCTTCTCGCGGGAGCAGGCGGCGAACAGGGCTAGGACGACGAGGGCGGCGCGTTGCACGCGCCAAGCGTAGCATGCGGTAGTATCCGCGGGATGGAACCCGCCGACGTCGCCGCCGCGCTCGAGGCCCACCTCCGGCGCCTGCTCGCGAACGGCACCTCGCGCGTGCCCGCGGCGCCCGCGCGCCGGACGCTTCCGGTCGTGGCGACGGAGCTCGACGCCGTGCGCGCGGACCTCGGCGAGTGCACGCGCTGCAAGCTCAGCGCCGGGCGCACGCACATCGTCTTCGGCGTGGGCAGCCCGCACGCGCCACTCGTCTTCATCGGCGAGGCCCCGGGCGCCGAGGAAGATCGCCGCGGCGAGCCGTTCGTGGGCGAGGCGGGGCAGCTGCTCGACCGGATGATCGCGGCGATGGGGTGGCAGCGCAGCGAGGTCTACATCGCGAACGTCCTCAAGTGCCGGCCGCCCGGAAACCGCGACCCCGAGCCGGACGAGATCGCCGCGTGCGAGCCGTTCCTTCGCGCGCAGCTCGCGGCGATCCGCCCGCGCTTCCTCGTGGCGCTGGGAAAGTTCGCCGCCCAGTGGCTGTGCGGCAAGCCGGGGGCGCCCATCTCGGCGCTGCGCGGGCGGATCCACGAGTACCACGGCATCCCGGTGATGCCGACGTTCCACCCGGCGTTCCTGCTTCGCCAGCCGGGGCAGAAGCGCGTCGTGTGGGACGACCTCCAGATCGTCATGAAGGAGCTCGAGCGGCTCGGCATCGTCCCAGGGGGGACCGATGGAAGGACGTGACCCGAGCCGGCGGCGCCGTTTGGCCGGCACGGAAGAGTTGAGGGGGGTTTTCTTCGTCCCCCCGAGCTAAGATTCGAGGATGCGCCTCGCCGTGTTCTTGCTGCTCGCCGGGTGCGCCACGCAGATTCGTGAGGCCCGCGCCGTGCAGCCCAATCCCGTCAGGGACCTCGGCTCCTCCGATCGGCTCCCTGCCTCGGTCCCCCTGTTCGTGTTCGTGCGGGACAGCACCACCTACAACGATCCCCTGCGGGCGGCGCCAGGACGGGGCGCCGCGATCCGCCAGGAGGCGGACATCGACTTCTCAGCCGGCATCCCGCGCTACTGGCAGCTCCGCAACTACGCCCAGTTCGTGGTGGTGAGCCGCGACCGGCTCGTGTTTCACGTCGCGGTGGTCCGGCGCGACGTGCGCGACGCGGCGACGAAGGGGTGGACGGTCTGGCTCGAGGACGACGCCGGCCACAAGCTCCAGCCGGAGGCGCGCGAGAACGCCAAGGTGGACCGGCTGCTCCTGCCGTGGAGCCGATACTGGGATGAGCACCTCAACCAGTACATGAAGAAGCGCGAGCTCCCCGGCTGGGACGCGTTCCAGGGGCGCTGCGACTACACGTTCACCGCGCCGGATCTCATGACGTCGCAGCGGCGCGCCCTCGCGCTGGTGATGGAGCGCGAGGGCTACCAGATGCGCTTCGCCTGGAGTTTCGACGAGGGCCTGCTCGTCGAGGCTCAGCACTACGGCCGCAGCAAGACCGATATCGACACCGGCGTCATGGTCGCGCCCAGCCCCGACACGCAGGTCGCCGAGACGTGGGACGAGGGGCACGAGCCCTGACGTCCGGTAAGGACTTGCGAGATTCGCTCGCCCAACGGTGAGCTATGCTTCGCCCATGCGCGCGGCATGGCTTCTTCTGCTGGTGGGGTGCGCCACGCAAATACGCGAGGCGCGCGCGATCCAGCCCAACCCGGTGCGGGAGCTCGGATCTCCGGATACGCTCCCCGCGTCGGTGCCTCTCTACGTGTTCACGCGGGACAGCACGACGTACCAGCATCCGCTGAAATCGAGCGATCCTCGGCGTGCGGCGCTGCAGGAGAGCGACGTCGACTACTCGCAGGGGATTCCCCGCTACTGGCAGCTGCGCAACGCGGCGCGCTTCGTCGTGGTGAACCGCGATCGCGTGCGCTTCCACGTGGCGGTGGTGAACCGCGACGAGCGCAATGCGGCGACGAAGGAC
This sequence comes from Haliangiales bacterium, assembly GCA_035259575.1. Lineage (GTDB taxonomy): Bacteria > Myxococcota_A > Polyangia > Haliangiales > SHYZ01 > DATFWE01. The sequence goes on along the minus strand of DATFWE010000270.1, from coordinate 24,966 downwards.
TGGAAGGTGTGGCTCGAGGACGACACCGGCCGCAAGCTCGAGCCGAGCGCCCGCGAGTCGGCGCAGATGGACCGGCTGGTCCTGCCGTGGAGCATGTACTGGGACTTCCGCACCAACCTGTGGCTGAAGCAGCGCGAGCTGCCCGGCTGGGACGCGTACCAGGGGCGGGCGGACTACGTGTTTTCGGCGCCGGACCTCATGACGCCGGAGCGCAAGTCGCTGACGCTCGTGATGGAGCACGGCGGCGTGCAGATGCGCTTCGCCTGGACGTTCGACGAGGGCAACGTCGTCGAGGTCGAGCACTACGGCCGGAGCAAGGTGGACAACGAGATCGGAACGATGATCGCGCCCGGCCCCGACTCGCAAGTCGCGCAGACGTGGTACGAGGGGGAAGAGCCGTGAGGCGGGGATAGGAGGCTCGTCAGGCCGCAACGACGCGGTTCCGCCCCTCGCGCTTGGCGGTCAGCAGCGCGCGGTCGGCCGCCTCGAGCAGCCCCTCCTCGCCCGTGCCGTCGTCGGGGAACACCGCCAACCCGATGGAGATCGTCACGGTGAGGCCCTCGTGCACGAGCTCGGCGGCGGTGGCGCGCAGCTTGTCGGCGACGACCAGCGCGTGCTCGCGGGTCGTGTCGGGCAGGAGGATCACGAACTCCTCCCCCCCGTAGCGCGCCACCGTGTCGATGCGCCGCACGTTGTGCAACAGCGCCTGGGCGACCGCGTGCAGCACGCGGTCGCCCCGCTTGTGGCCGAGCTCGTCGTTCACCCGCTTGAAGTGGTCGAGGTCGAGCATCAGCACGGCCAGCGGCTTGCCCGTCCGGCGCATGCGCGCCAGCTCGGCGGCGACGCGCTCGCCGAGCAGACGCCGGTTCGCCACGCCGGTCAGCTCATCCGTCCGCGCCGCCGCCCGCAGCTTCTGCGTCGCGTTGCCGTGCGCGAGCGCGAGCGCCGTGTAGCTGGCCAGCGACGTCAGCAGGCCGAGATCCGCCTCGGCGAACGGCTCGCGCCGGAGCACGTTGAACACGCCGGTCACCCGTCCGTGGAGCACCATCGGAACGCACGCGAACGCGCCGTCCTGGGGGTGGCGCCCCCGGAAGTGCGAGTAGCGGCGATCGCGCGCCGTGTCGGCGATGACGATCGGCGCGCCGGTCGCGGCCGCCACCCCCGACAGCTCGTCGTCGCGCCCGAAGCTCACCCCCAGCACGTCGTCGGGCAGCCCGGCGGCCGCGCGCACGACCAGGTTCGCGTCCTCGTCGGTGAGGAGGATCGCCATCGCGTCCAGGCCCATCGCCGGCGCGACCTTGACGGGGATCGCAGCCAGGAGCGCCTGGCCGTCGGCCTCCGCGCTGAGCGTCTGCGTCAGCTCGAACAACAGCTTCAGCGCGTCGGCGAGCTTCAGCTCGCGCTGCGTCCATTCGAGCTCGCGCCCCTTGTCGATCACGTCCACCGACAGGTCGGTCACCGCCTTGCACAACCGATCGAACGCGCGCGACAGGTCGCCGATCTCGTCGGTGCGGTCGCTGCGCGCCGTGATCAGCCACTGCCCATTCTCCGCCAGGCGGAGCGAGTCCGTGAGGTTCTTCAGCGCCGACGCCAGCAGGCGGTTGACGATGACCACGGTCGCGATGGCCACGGCGGCGACGGTGCCGGCGCCCCCGGCCAGCGCGACCAGGAGCATGTCGCGGCGCACCGCGCCGCTGGCGTCGCGCAGCACGAGGACGACGACGATCATCCCCACCACGGCGGAGCTGGCGGCGGCGACGATCGCGGCGACGATCGCCACGCGCCGGGCAACGGAACGACGGATCCAGGACAGCAAGCGCCCCATGATCGGCTTGCCGAGGCGCCAGGTCAAACCGCATGATGACGGGGTGCGGGGCCGCGCCATCTTCCTCTTCGTCTTCTTCTGGGGGTGCTGGGGGCTCTGGGCCTGCGCCAGCCACTCCGCCCGCCAGGAGGGCCTCGCCGAGATTGCGGCCGGGCGCACCGAGCCGGCGATCCGGGCGCTGCGCCGGGCGGTCGCCGAGGACCCGGGCGATCGCGTCGCCCACGCCGCGCTCGGCGACCTCCTCGCGCGGGCGGGCGAGCCGGCCGGCGCGCTGCGCGAGCTCCGCGAGGCCGAGCGCCTCGGCGGCGCGTCGCCGGCGCAAACGAAGACCCTCGCCGACCTCTACGCCGCGCGCGCGGCCCGCCGCGGCGACGACCCCGGACGGTACCGCGATCTCGACGAGGCGGCGCGGCTCGATCCCGCCCGCGCGCCCGGGCTGGCCGAGGCGCGCAAGGGGGCATGGCGCGACGCGGCGCTCCTCCATCTCGGCGCGGGGGACGTCCAGCGGGCGCGCGCGCTGTGGGCGCAGGCCGGGGAGCCCGCCGACGCGCTCGCCGGGGCGGGAGCGGAGGCGCAACGCCGCCGCGCCACGCCGCCGCCGCTCGCGCGCGGCGGGGAGCCCGCCTCCGGGGAGGCGATCGCCCAGGCGCTGGCGGAGGACGTCCGCGCCTGGCTGCGCGGCGAGACGGCGACCTGGCCGTCGCCCGACGTCGCCGCCGCGGTCGTCCGCGACGCGGGCGACGTCGCGCCCTGGGCCAGGCCGACCGTGCTGCGTCTCCGCGGCGACGCCAAGGGCGCGCACGCCGCGCGCGGCGCGCTCCCCCGCGACCTTCCCGCCGAGGGGCGGCTCGTGGCGGCGATGGACGCGGCCCTCGCCGGCGAGCCCGACGAGGCCGAACGCATCCTCGGCGTCCCGGCCGGCGTCGAGGGACACCTGGCGCGCGCGACGATCCTGCGCATCGCCCGGCGCGCGGGCGCCGAGTCGCGCGCGGTGCGGAGCGCGATCGAGGCCGACCGCGCGACGGCCTGGCCGTTCCTCTACGCCCGCGGCGACGCCGAGATCCTCCTTGGCCAGAAGGGAAGCCCCCCCGGCGGCGGCGCGTGGGCGCGCTTCCTCGAGATCTCGGCGGTCGACTCGCCGATGAGCCTGGGGCGGGTGACGCCGCGGGCGCTCCCCCTCGCCGAAGCCGGGTGCGCGCCCGGCGACGAGGCGTTCCTCGCGTTTCGCCAGGCGCTCGGCACCCCGGACGCGCCGCGCCTCGCCGCCGACTACGCCGACGGCGACCTGTTGCCGCGCTGTCGCGTGCCGCACGTCGTGCGCGAGCTTCAGCGCGCGGGCGATGCCGCCGCCGCGCTCGCCTGGGCGGAGCGTCTCGCGGACGAGCTCCCCGAGGACGCCCAGGCCCAGGTCCTCGCCGCGGAGGCGAGCGCCCGCGCGCGCGATCCCCGGCGCGCCGCGGTGTTCTTGACCCGGGCGGAATACGTCGCGCCGCGGCGCGGCGCGCCCAGCCTGGCGGTGGCGCGGCTCCTCCGCGCGTCGGGGCTCCCCATCGACGCGTTGACCGCCGCGCGCCAGGCCCTCTCCCTCGGCGCCGAGGACATCCGCTGGGACGCCTACGACGAGGTCGTCGCCGCGGCGCTCGCCGCCGGCCGCGCCGCCGAGGCGCGCGCCGCGTGGGACGCGTACCAGGCGGAGCTCCCCGAGCGGCTGCGCGCCGATGCCGCGCTGCGCGTCCGCGCGGCGCTGGGCGCGACCGCGCCGCCCGACTTCCTCCCCCCGCCGCCGGCCCCGGCGTCGACCGGCCCCGGCGACGTCGCCGACGCGCTGGCGCGCGCGCGCGCCCGCCAGGACGCGGGCGACAACGCCGGCGCGGCGGCCGTGCTCGACGACGCGCTCCGCTATGTCCCGGGCGTCGTCGAGCTCCGCCTCGCCCGCGCCGACCTCGAGCCGCCCGGCCGTCCCGCCCGCCGCAAGCAAGAGGAGGCGCTGCTCCTCGTCGGCCTCGCCCACGACGACGCGCGCGGGCGCGCGGCCCTCACCGCCCTTGCCCGCCTGTGGCGGGAGGACGGGCGCGACGACATGGCGGCGGCGGCGCGGGCCGAGGCGGCGCTGGTCGGAGCCCCAGACTAATAGCCGGGTTCCGCGACGCTGCGCGTCGCGTCCCGTCTACCGCCCCGGCGGCGCGTGCGGCCCGACCTTCAACGTCTTCTCGTCGAAGACCTGCGCCGTGAACGCGTCCACCGTCGCGTCGGGCGAGCGCCAGTCCTGCGGCCCGAGGTTCGCCTTCTCGCACGTCCGCGCCAGGAACTGCTCCGCGTCCCAGCCGTGCTCCACCGCGACCTGCGGCAGGAGCAGCCCCCTGCGGCTCCCCTTGGCGATGGTGAGCCCGTCGCGCCCGATCTCGATATCCTCGGGGCCGGCGATGTGCCGCCGCGCGCCGAGCACCGAGATCTCGATGGTGAGAAGGTTCAGCTCCTCGGCGCGCACCGACGGAAAGCGCGGGTCGCGGCTCGCCGCCGCCACCGCCATCTCCTGCACCGCCTTGTAGACCGGCTGCGCCGCCGCGGTCGTGCCGATGCACCCCCGGAGCGACTCGCCCTCGCTGAGCGTCACGAACACCCCGGCCGGGGCGAGCAACGTCTTCTTGTGGGGCGCGCCGGGCGGGATCCGCCCCACCGCCAGGAACTCCCTCAGCGTCGCGCGCGCGATGCGCAGGAGCTCGCGTTTCTCGTCGTCGGAAAGCACGTGGTCGTACGACATGTCACCGCTCGGGCGACGGCCGGCGGCCGCTCGCCTTGTACGCGAAGTAGTCGGCGAGGACGCGCGCGTGGTCGAACGCCAGCGGCGGCAGGTCCCACTCGGTGAAGAGCCCGACGCCCGCCGCGTCGTCGTCGGCGCGCGGCGTCCCCGCCGCGGTCGCCAGGAACACCGTCGAGATCGTGTGGTGGCGCGGGTCGCGCGCTGGATCGGAGTAGCTGTGGAACATCTCGTAGATGTCCACGTCGAGCGACGTCTCCTCCTTCGCCTCGCGCCGCGCCGCCGCCGCCAGCGTCTCGCCCAGCTCGACGAACCCGCCGGGGATCGCCCAGCCGTGCGGCGGGAATCTCCGCTCGATGAGCACGATCTTTCCGTCGATCTCGATGATGATGTCGACCGTGGGATAGGGGTTCCGGTGCTCGGCCATCCGCCCTCCCATCATAGCGCCGTCTCGGCAAAGCGGACGATGTCGGCCTTCATCTTGGCGAGGAGGTTCCCCTTCCGCTCGGCGAGGTTCTTCTGCTCGGTGGGATCGGACGCCAGATCGTAGAGCTCGTACAGGTTGTCCGAGATGCGGTAGATGACCTTGGTCCGGCCGTCGGCGGAGATCATCGCCTTGTGGTCGTGGTTCCACGACGGCGCCGGCAGGAGCTCGGCATAGGCGGGCGCGGGCGCGAGCGGCTGGCCCAGGAGCGCCGGGACGAGGCTTCGCCCCTCGAACTCGCGCGGGACCGGCACGCCGAACGCGTCGACGATCGTGGGGGCGAGGTCGACGAGCTGGACGACTTGGTCCACCCGGCGCGGCGACAGCCCGGGGCCGACGATGATGACCGGCACGCGCAGGATCTCCTCGTACAGCGTCTGCCCGTGGAAGTAGATCCGCTCCCCGCCGAGCTTGTGCGCACCGAACGACTCGCCGTGGTCGGACAGCAGCACGATCGTCGTGTCGTCGTCCAGCCGCTCCGCCTCGAGCGTGTCGAGGATCTTGCCCACCCAGCCGTCGGCGAACGCGATCTCGTAGTCGTACTTCTCCTCCAGGCCGGCCAGCCCCTTCCCCTCGATCGGGAACTCCGGGTGCTCCATGTAGGTCGAGTGGGGCTCGAACAGGTGCACGAACAGGGCGAACTTCGTCCGGTCCGCGGCGAGCTGCTTGAGCTTGGCGACGACGCGCGGCACGATGCGCGGCGCCGCGATGTCGTGGTTGGACTCGCGGATGTCGAGCGCGCCGGTATTGTCGTACTCGTCGAAGCCCTGGGTCGCGCCGCGCGAGGGGATGAAGTAGAAGTGCGACGAGAAGCCGGCGGTGTGCCACCCCGCGGCCTGCAGCACCTCGAACAGCCCGAGGTTCTCCGGCGCCACCGGCGAGAAGTTGTGGAACTGCTTCTCCCACTTCACGTGCGAGGGGTAGCGGGAAAACAGGATCGACGGGAACGAGCGCGGCGTGTTCGGTGCCTGCGCGTAGGCGCGCGTGAAGTAGACGCCCTTTTCCGCCAGCGCGTCGATGCGCGGGGTGAGCGAGCGCCCCTTGCGGCGGTAGCCGGCCACGCCCAGGCGGTCGGCGCGCACGGTGTCGACCGTGATGATGACGAGGTTGCCGTCGAGCGTCTTCTGCGTCGTGGCCTTGGCCGCGGGCGGCGGCGGGGCCTCGCGGTGGGCGTCGCCGCCGACGCAGTTCTCGTCGATGCCGTTGTCGGGGATGTCCACCGCGCCGGGGTGGATGTTGGGGTTCGTGTCGTCGCAGTCGCCGCCGCCGAGGATCGTCGAATAGCCGTCGCCGTCGCGGTCGAACAGGCTCCGCGCCACCGCGGTGAGCACCTTGACGCCGCGTCCCTCGACGGTGAGGAGCGCGACCACGCGCTCGGATGGATCGACGCGCGGGACGACGAGCACCGCCGCCAGCGCGGCCGCGGCCGCGCCCACCGCCACCAGCCGCCCGCCGCGCAGGCGGGACGGGCGCAGCGCCAGCGCCGCGAGCTGCAGCGCGATGAACGCGAGCGCGAACGCCGCCGGCGCGATGGGCAGCGCGCGCCAGTCGAGCCGCGTCGCGACGTAGTAGGCGGCGGCCGCGCCGGCGCCGACGACGACGAGGACGACGAGGACGAGCGTGGCCGGCACCCGACCGAGCCGCGGCACGCGCGCCGCCACCGGCCGCAGCAGGCGGTACGCCGGATAGGCGAGGGCGAGAAACAAAGGAGCGAGCGCGGCCGCGGCCCCGCCGAGGAGCAGCGCGCCCACCGCCTTGCGCTCGACGATCGCCACCAGGCGCATCGCCAGGAGCGAGACCACCAGCGCGTAGGCCGCGGCCGCGACCAGGCCCGCCAGCACGCCGGCCGCGGCGTTCCGATCCGCCTCGCGATCGCCGAGACGCCGCCACACGCGGCCGAGCCAATCCTGGCCGTGCGTCGCCGCGACCGCGCCCAGCACCACGCCCTCGGCGGCGCCAGCGAGCAGGCCGAACGCGCCGTAGAGCGCGAGCGTCACGGCGAAGAACATCGCGGCGTCGCGCGCGGGGACGTCGGCCGCCCCGGCCAGCGTCAGCCCCACGTCGAGCGCGCCGGTCGCGACCGCGGCGACGAGCGCCGACCCGACGGAGCGTGCCAGCGCGCGCGCGTACGGCTTCGCCATGGCGATCGCGTATCACGCGGCCGCGAGGAATTCCAAGATTTCCTGGAGGTCGGCGATGCCGGCGCGCGCCCCCAGCGCGCGGCACGACAGCGCCGCCGCGGCCGAGGCGATCTCCATCGCGCGGGGCGGGGCGTTCCCCTGCACCCAGGCGGCGACGAGGGCGCCGAGGTACACGTCGCCCGCCCCGGTCGTGTCCGCGACCTCGACGGGATAGGCGCGTTGTCGCACCGTATCTCCCCCGAACCGACCGACCGACCCGGCGTCGCCCTGGGTGACGATCACCGCGCGCGGCCCCAGCCGGGTGAGGTCGGCGAGCGACTCCTCCGCCTGGCCGTGCCCGGCCACCTCGGCGGCGAACCGCTCCGAGCAGACGAGCACGTCCGCCGCCGCGGCGAGCTCGGTCGTGCCGTCGGCGGCGGACGACACGTCCACGAACGTCGGGACGCCGCGCGCGCGCGCCCCCCTGGCCGCGGCGAGCTGCGGCGCCGGATCGGAGCCGTCGAGAAGGAGCGCCGCCGCCCCGGCGAGGAAACCGTCGAGATCGACGTCGGCGGGGGACACGTCGCCGGCGGTCGCGAACGACAGGCGGTGGCGGCGGTCGGGGGCGAGCACGCGGAAGGTGAACGGGCTGAGCACGCCGGGCCGCACCGCGACGTGGTCGCAGTCGACCCCGGCGGCGCGGAGCCCCCGCAGCGCCAGGCGGCCGAACTCGTCGTCGGCCAGGGACGCGTGGAGGCGCGCCCGCACGCCCAGCGCGGCCGCGGCCGCGAGCGCGGTGGCGGCCCCGCCGCCCCCCTGAATGGAAACTTCTTTCAGGACGGCGCGGGATTCGGCGCCGAGCGGCCCCGGCGACACGCCCAGGAGATCCACCGACGCCTGGCCGATTCCGCACACCACCGGGACCGCCATGGGCCCAAAATACCACAGGCGGGGCAACCGTTCGCCGGTGGTCCTGGCCTAATCCTGGTCGTGACCTTCTTGACCGCGAGCGAAATTCCCGCTGGGCTTAGACTGGTGAAGATCAAAGTGGCGGAGGCCGACCAAGCGCTCATCGAGGCGTGTCGCCAGGGCGACCGCCGCGCGATGGAGGCCCTCTACCACCGATTCAAGCGGCGGGTGTTCAGCATGGTCGCACGCATCGCCGGCGCCCAGGACGCCGAGGAGGTCGCCCAGGAGGTGTTCGTGCGGATCTTCCGCGGGATCGCCAAGTTCCGCGGCGAGAGCGCGCTCGATACCTGGGTGTACCGCCTCACCGTCAATGCCGCGCTCACCCACGTCGGGCGGCGCCCGGCGCGGCTGGAGGGCGAGGATGCGCTGGCCCAGCTCCCGGCCCCGGCCGGCCCGGTGCGCGATCCGCGGCTGGCGGCGCGGCTCCAGTCCGCGCTCGGCGACCTGCCGGCCGGGTACCGGGCCGTGATGGTCCTGCACGACGTCGAGGGCTTGTCGCACGAGGAGATTGCGGAGATCCTCGGCTGCAGCGTGGGCACGTCCAAGTCGCAGCTCCACAAGGCGCGCGGCCGCATGCGCGAGCTCCTCAAGCTGGGGGACGTCCAGTGAGCGAGCGACGCCGAAGGATCGAGGCGCCCCTGGAGCGAGGTGCAGCCGAGCGACCTGGCGCCCCGAGGCGTCGCGAGCGAGCGGTGCAACGATGAGCGGACGGTGCAGCCAGATCGAGCCGCTCCTCAGCGAGCTCGAGGACGGGACGCTCGACGAGGCGCGGACGCGCGCGGTGCGCGGCCATCTCCTCGAGTGCGACGCCTGCCGCGCCCGGGCGGAGGCGATCCACACGATCGCGTCGGCGGCGGGGTCGCTGGGGGCGATGGATCCGCCGTCGTCGATGTGGGACCGCATCGCGGCGCGCCTCGACGACGCGGAGATCGCCTACTCGCGGCGCTCGCGCCTGTGGTGGTGGTGGCAGGCGTTCCGCCGGCCGCTCTACTACGGCGGCGGCGCGCTGGCCGCGGCGGCGCTGGTGCTCGTCCTTTACCTGCGCGACCGGCGCGTCGACGTCGCGCCCGCGCCCCGGCCGGCCCCGACGAGCCCGCAGGCGCTCCTCGACGAGGCGCTCGCCGAGATCGAACGAGCCGAGTCCGGCTACGTGTCGGCGATCGACGACCTGCGCGCCATCGCCGGCGAGGAGAAGGCCAAGTGGCCGGCGGCGATGCGCGAGGAGTTCGACAAGAACCTCGCCGACATCGACGCCGCGGTCGAGCGCCTGCGCGCCGCGGCCCGCCGCGCCCCGGGGAACCTCCAGGCGCAGGAGGCGCTGTACGCCAGCTACCGGCGCAAGATCGATTATCTGCAGGAGGCGGTCGTGCGCGGAGGTGTGCAAGCGAGTGAGCGAGGCGCGCGATGAGCGACTTCGAGCGAGGTGCAGCCGAGCGAGGCGGAGCAGCGCGCCGGAGCGAGCGAGCGGTGCAACAGTGAAGCGGCTGCTCCTTCTGTTGCTGCTGCCGCTGCCGGTCCTGGCGCAAGAAGTCTCGATCGAGCGGGACAACGTCGACATCGCCCCCGCGCCGGGGGTGACGATCAAGACGATCGAGGTCGACAACCGGCTGGGAAACGTGACGGTGATCGGGCGCGACGCGCCGGGGATCACGCTGTCGGTGGTGAAGAAGGCGCCCGACGCCGAGACGCTCGAGCGCTTGAAGATCAACCTCGTGCCCGACCCCAACGGCGCGGTGTCGATCTCGTCGGCGCTCCTGGTGGGGCAGGAGGCGCGGCCGATCGCGCCGGTCAGCGTGCGGGTGGACATCACCGTCATCGCGCCGCGCAACGCTGCGCTCGACGTCAAGGCGTGGAGCGGAACGCTGGCGGTCGAAGGGATGCGCGCCGGCGCCAGGCTGCTCGCCCACGACGGGCAGATCGACGTCAAGGACGTGCGCGGGCTCGTCACCACGACGACCATGCGGGGGAACCAGCGCCTGCGCGGCGTGATGGGCTCGGTGTGGGCCGACGATACCTACGGCGACCTGACGTTCGAGGACATCGCCGGCGACGAGCTGCAGGCGCGCGTCCACCGCGGGCAGGTCACCGCCACGCAGGTGCGCTCGAAGACGGTCCGCATCACCACGACGTTCGGCGACATCCGCTTCACCGGCGAGCTCCTCTCCGGCGGGATCTACGAGCTGCGATCGTTCCGCGGCAACGTCGAGGTGCGCAGCGACGGCGCGTTCCGCATCGATGCCTTCGCGCCGGCCGGCATCGAGTCGCGCGTCGAGCTCGCCCACGTGGCGCGCCCCGAGGAGGGGCGGATGATCGGCACCTACGGCTCGAACGACCAGCCGGCGATGGTCGTGGCCTCGTCGCGCACCGGCCGCGTGCTGTTCGGGCTCATCGCTCCGTAGTCACGACACGCGGGCGGCGAGCAGGACCTCGGCGATCCGCTCGAACACCTCGAGGCGCCCGGCGAGCGAGTAGTACTCGTCCTCGGACACCTCCTCGTCGAGCGCCGCCTCGACGGCCGGGCGGTCCTCCTCCGGCACCTCGAACACGCCCTCCTCACTGTCGGCGCGCACGATCGCCTCGGCGGCGACCCCGACGGGCGAGAACGTCAGCCCGTGCCCGACCGTCAGCCGCCACTCCCGCGGCTCGTCCCCCTCGGTGTCCCACAGGCCGCCGAGCCGCCGCCGCACGACCTCGCCGAAATACGCCCCCGACGCGGTGGCAACCAGCCCGACGAGCTCCGTCCGGTCCCTCGGCACCTCGCGTAGATAATGATCGAGGACGGGGAGCGTCTCGGCCGTGTAGTCGAGCGCGACCCCGGTCGCCCGCCGCACGAAATCCACCGCCTGCTCCGCCAGCTCGTGCACCGCTCCCGGGGGTGGTCCGATGTCCGACATGGGGGTTTTATGTTAGCTTGCCTGGGCCATGCCTCGCACCGACATCTATGGCGGCGCCTGCGGACGAACCCGGACCGAGCCGATCCACTACTCGTGCCGGTGCGGGACGACATTCGCGGTCGAGGTGCACCGCTCGGTGAACGCCACCCGCGACCCCGCGCTCGCCGCGCGCCTGCGCGAGGGCACGCTGAACCAGATCGTGTGCCCCGCGTGCGGACAGGCGGCGACGGTCGAGGTGCCGGTCGTGCTCCACGACGAGGAGAGGCGCCGCCTCGTCCTCGTCGCGCCGGCCGCCGCGCGCCACCGCGAGCTGGAGGAGCGAGCCGAGCTGCTCCTCGCGATGGCGCGCGACCGCGGCTTCCCCGTGCCGGCGTACGCGCGCGAGCCCCACGTGGCGTTCGGCGCGGCGGGGCTCGTCGACAAGCTCGCCGAGCTCGACGCGGCCAAGGACAAGCTCGACGAGCGCGCCCGGCGCGACGCCGACGCGCACCGCCGCGAGGAGGAGCTCGCGCGGCGCGAGGCGGAGATCGCCCGCCGCGGCGAGGAGCTGGGGCGCCGCGAGGGCGAGCTCGGGCGGCGCGCCGAGGAGCTGTCGCGGCGCGAGGCGGAGATCGCCCGCGGCATGGAGGATACGCTCCGGCGCATCGAGGAGTCGGCCAAGCGCGAGGAGGAAGTCCAGCGCAAGGCCGCGGAGGCGGAGCGGCGTCTCGCCGAGGCGCGCGTCGCCGAGGACAAGCGCCGCAGGCAGCCCGCCATGATCATCGACGCGGTGGTGGAGGAGGGCGGCGCGGTCCCCGGCCGGGTGGCCGAGGTCATCATCGACGCGTCGGGCGAGCGCACCGCGCCGCGCGCCGCCGGGTCGGTCCCCGAGCGGCGGCTGGACTCCGGCCCCATCAGGATCCAGATCGAGCCGCAGAAGTCGTTCAAGCGCCCGCGGCTCACGCCGCCGCCGGTGCGCGACGCCGCGGTGGAGCGGTGGATCCACTCGCGCACGCCGACGATGCATCTCGTCGACCGCGGCCACGTCCGCCTGCTCACGCGCCTCCCCACCGAGAAGCTCGAGGGGTTCGTCTCGGCGCCGCTCGAGGTCAGGGTGCAGCTGTTCCGCCTGTCGGTCTACCCGCTGGTGGTGCTGTCCGTGGTCAAGCCCGACGAGACGCTCGCGTTCCCGTTCGATCTCCAGCGCATCGAGGACCGGCAGGTGCTCGGCGCGTTGTCGCAGAGCTTCCGGTTCGTCCTCGACCTCTACGATCCGGAATACTTGCCGGTCGTGCAGCGCGAGCTCGAGGCGCCGCTCGCCGCCAACGTCCGCTACATCCTGGCGGTCGCCGAGGAGCACCTGGGCACGATCCCCGTCCTGCGCCGATCGTTCGACAACGCGCACGCGACGTGGCGCGCGCAGGGGTTCGACCGCGTCGGGCGGCGCGAGCACGACCTGCGCGAGGACTCGTTCGCGGCGCTCCCCGGCGCCGCCGCCACGGTCCTGGCCGTGCAGATCGTCACCCACTGGAGCGAGCCCGACAACGAGGACTATCTCCTGTTCCTGCGCTCGTTCCCGCTCGACTGGTGGCGGCGCATCCGCAGCCGCGTGACGACCGCGGCGGTGGAGCTCGGCCTGGCGCTGCCCGCGGGGCTGGCGGACCTCGCCGTGTCCGAGGGGATGGCGCGCTCGCGCCGCGAGCTGTGCGCGCGCACGCTGCAGGCGTTCGTGGATCTCCTCGTCGGCGGAAAGCACGACGTGTCGTCGGAGCAGGTGCAGAAGAACTGGCGCGCGCTGGTGGCGGCGTGCGAGGAGACCGGCGTCGCCGTGGAGGGGAAGGCGCAGGAGCTGTGCGTCGCGTCGCTCGGCATCCTGCCGCCGTCGCCGTCGCGCCTGGCCCGGCCCGATGAGAGCGGGCCGCGCGGCCGCGCCGTCACCATCCAGCCGCGCGTGGCGGCCGAGGGGGACCGGCCGCCGACGGTGAAGCCGGCCGACTCGTCGCGACCCAAACCGGCCGCGACCTACGCGCCGGCGGCGTTCGACGCGCAGGGCAAGTCGACGGAGGAGCTCCTCGACATGCTCGACGACAAGGAGGCGCGCCTGGCCGCGGCGATCGAGCTCGCGCGGCGGACCGAGCCGATCGCGGTGGGGCCGATCTTCGCGGCCGTCCGGCGCATGGCGCGCGGCGAGGCGGTGCGCGCCATCCCGGCGATGGCCGCGTTCGGCGACCGGGCCATCCCCCACCTCCTCGATGGGCTGCGCAGCCGCCAGGCATTCATCCGCCAGGGGTGCGCGCTCGCGCTGGGGATCTTGAAGTCCGCGGAAGGGATCGAGCCGCTCGCGGCGCTGCTGCTCGCCGAGCCGACCGAGATCTGGCGCGAGGTCGCGCGCGCCATCGGCGAGGTGGGCGCGGGGGCGGTGTTGACGCTGGCGACCCGCCTGCAGACCGCGGACGCCGATGCCCAGGAGCGGATCGCCTGGGCGCTGGCGCACATCGCCGCGCGCGGCGGACGACCCGCGGTCGAGGCCCTGGCGGCCGCGCCGGACGTCGCGGGCGAGACGGCGCGTCAGGCGCTCGCGCTGGCCCAGACCGCCCGGAGCAACGACGCCGAGGTGAGGGGGGAAGCCGCACCCAAGGAGGTGACGGTGAACCGCGCGTTTTCGCGGCGTTTCTTCGAGGCGATGGCGGCGGGGCTGTCGGGGGCCAATCTGCGGCGGGCGGCGGAAGAGTCGGACTCCGGGATTCGTTTGAACGACGCGGAGCTGCTCGACCCCGACGAAGAGTTCGTGGAGGACGAGGACATTCTGCCCGGTTGATGGTAACGTCGCTCGTTGGGGCCGGATGAGGATCGGCATATTTTCCGACACCCACGCGAACCTGGAGGCGCTCTCGGCGGTCGTGGACGCCTACCAAAAGGAGCGCATTGACACGTACGTGTGCCTGGGCGACACCGTCGGATACGGCGCCTCGCCCAACGAGTGCTGCGACATCGTGCGCGACGTGGCGGCGTTCACGATCCTCGGCAACCACGATGCGGCCGTGGCCGGCCGCATGGACTACAGCTACTACTACGACGCCGCGCGCCAGGCGCTCGATCTCCATGCGGAGGTGCTGTCGAAGGCGAACATGGATTGGCTGCGCGGGCTGCCGTACTCGCGCCGAGAGGCGGAGCTGTATTACTGCCACGGCTCACCCGTCAACCTGGAGGAGTTCGAGTACATCTTCGCGCCGGAGCAGGCGGCGTTGTGCCTGCCCATCTGGGACCAGCTCGGCGACGTGACGTTCATCGGGCACTCGCACCTGTGCAAGGCGTTCGCGCTGACGCGCACCGAGGTGTTCGAGGTGGTGGCGGGGAAATTCCAGATCCGCCCCGGACACCGCTACATCATCAGCGTCGGCTCGGTGGGCCAGCCGCGCGACTACGACAACCGCGCCAGCTACACCATCTACGACACCGACGAGAAGACGTTCGAGTTCAAGCGCGTGACGTACGACATCGAGGGCGCGGCCAAACGGATCTACGACGCCGAGCTGGAGCGGAACTTCGGGAATCGGCTGTTCCTGGGCGTGTAGGCTAGCGCAGCCGCAGCCGCGGTATCTCGTCGATCGCCCGCCTCACCGCGTCGCGGCCGACCGCGCCGCGCATGCCGGAGAGGATCGCGCGCATGCGCTCGGCGACGTCGGCGTCGACCCGGTGGGTCGCCGCCAGACGGCGCTCGAGCGTGAGCGGCGCCGGCGTGACCGCCGCCAGGAGCGCCGCCTCCGCGAGGGTGAGCTCGTGGACGCCCTTGCCGAACCAGCGGCGCGCCCCCGGCTCGACGCCGTAGACGCCGTCGCCCAGCTCGATGACGTTGAGGTAAAGCTCGAGGATCTGCTGCTTCGAGGCGCGCGCCTCCACGACGAACGTCAGCATCGCCTCGGCGAGCTTGCGCGCGAGCGTGCGGTCGCGCGTGAGGTAGAGGTTCTTGACGAGCTGCTGGGTGATCGTCGAGCCGCCGCGCTCGACGCGGCGCGCGGCGAGGTCGCGCGCCAGCGAACGGCGCATCTGCTCCAGGTCGAAGCCGGGGTGCGCGAAGAACCTGGCGTCCTCGGCGGCGACGAACGCGGCGGGGAGGAACGCCGGCATGTCGCGGAGCGCCGTGTAGTGCGGCTGGCCGGGCGCCAGACGGCGCGACGTCCCGTCGGGAAACGCGTGCGCCACGCCGCCGCGGAGATCGCCGAGCGCCGCCGGCACCTCGTCCACGCCGCAATCTGCGTCGACATCGACGTCGAGGCGCGTCGCGTCCGGGCGCGCCGCGTCCCACGCCACCGCCGCGCGGCCCGCGATCTCGCCGCCCAGTCCCAGGCCGTCGAGCGGCGCGCGCAGCGGCGCGGGGAATCCCGTGAGCGCCTCGGCGCAGCCGACGCGCGCCAGCTCGGCGGAGGCGGTCAGGCGCGCGAGGCTGCGATCGGCCGCGAGCGCGCCGTCGGCGACGACGGCCACGACCAGCGGACCGGAGCGGACCTCGACGCGCCCGCGCGCGGCGCGGTCCGCCGGGCGCAGCGCGAGCGATCCGTCGAGGGCGAGCGTGAGCGGCAGCGGCGCGGTCGACACCAGCGGGTCGACGAGCCTGACGCCGTCGAGGCGCAGCGCCAGCTCGAGATCGATGTCGCCGCCGCGCACGTGGCCGACGACCTCGCCGCCCGCGCGGCCGGCGGGGGCCAGCCAGGCTGGGAGCGCGGGCGCGAGCGGCGCGAGCGGCAGCGCGCGCGCCGCCGCCGTGAACGTGAGGCCGTCCCCGGGCTCGATGCGCAGGGACGCGGGTCCCAGCCCGGCGATCTCGCCGGAGACGCGCGTGTCGGCGCCGTGGACGAAGAGCGCCCGCTCGACGACGAGCGGCGGCGCGCCCGCGGCCTCGACCGCGATCGTGCCGCCGTCGAGCGCGGCGCGCGCGACCACGAGCGACGGCAGGGCGACGTCGAGCCCGGCGCGGGGGAACGTCGCGGCGACGCGCCACGGGCCGCGCGCGACCGACACCGTCGACCGGCCGGCGACGACGCGCACGCCCCCCTCCTGCGGGTAGAGCTCGACGCCCTCGGCGCGGACGACGCCGGCGTCGCCGAGGTCGACGATCACCTCCCCTCCGCTGACGCGGATGCGGCGCGGCCGGCTGTCGGCGCCGGCGGACGGGCCGCCGCGGCCGCGCCGGATCCCGAGGTCGAGCCGGCCGCCGTCGAGCCGGGCGGCGAGGCGCGGCCGGACGACCTCGATCTCGTCGGCGGTGAGCGTCCCCGCGAGGAGGTGCGTGAGCCCCACGCCGGCCGACACCGCCTCGGCGGCGAACGTGTTCCCCACCCTGACGTGGCGGAGGACGACGCCGCCGACGAGGTCCGCCTCGGCCTCGCCGATGGATACCGGCAGACCGAGCGCGCGCGACAGCGCCGGCTCCACGCCGTCGCGCAGGCGGCCGTCGACCCAGGATTTCAGCGCAGGCGGAGCCGCGGCCGCGACGGCCGCGGAGGCGAGGAGGAAGAGGGTCTCGTGTCTCCTCATTGTCGAGCCGTCAGTGCCTCTCGATTCCCGCCGCCCGGCGCTCGGGCCCGGCGTAGGGCAGCTCGGCGACGCGCCGCTCGCGGCGCCCGTGACCGTGGGCGTGGAGCCGCGCCGCACCCAGCATCTCCAGCACCAGATCGCCGAAGTCCAGGCCGGCGTGGTGCGCGATCTTGGGCAATAGGCTCGTCGGGGTCATCCCCGGGATCGTGTTCACCTCGAGGATGTACTCGTTGCCGCGGTCGGACACGATCATGTCGACGCGCGCCGCCCCGGCCACGCCGAGCGCCCGGCACGCGGCCGTCGCCTGCCACAGGATCCCGCGGTAGCGCTCGGGGCTCACCCGCGCCGGCAGATGGTACTCGCTCCGGCCGGCGGTGTACTTGTTGGCGTAGTCGTAGAACCCGTGCTTCGGCGCGATCTCCACCGCGCCGAGTGGGCGGTCGTTCAGCACGCCGACCGAGACTTCCTTTCCCTCGATGAACCGCTCCACCAGCACCTCGTCGTCGAAGCGCAACGCCGCGTCGGCCGCGACCCGGAGCTCCTTCTCCGATCGCACGACGGCGACGCCGACCGACGATCCCTCGCCGCACGGCTTGACCACCGCGGGAAACCCGAACGCGCCGTGCGCGTCGAGGACGTCGTCGTCGGGCGACAGCAGGTAGTAGGGCGGGGTAGGCAGGTTGTGGAGGCGGAAGATCTCCTTCGCCTTGATCTTGTTCATGGCCAGCGCCGACGCGAGCACGCCCGACCCGGTGTACGGGATGCCCAGGAGCTCGAGCAGGCCCTGGACGCAGCCGTCCTCGCCGTAGCGCCCGTGCAGCGCCACGAACGCGAGATCGATGCCGGCCTGCCGCAGCGCCACGTCGAGGTCGCGGTCCACGATGATGAGGCGGGCGTCGCAGCCGCGATCGACCAGCGCGGCGGCGATGGCCTCGCCGGTCCTGAGCGAGACCTCGCGCTCCGCCGACAGCCCACCCGCGAGCACGCCGATTCGCTTCGTGCGCATGGAACAGAGCCTCCTTCGCGACTCCGCAGCAGCAAAGGTGGTGCCATCGCCCATGTGGTGGATTCCTCTCGGCGTGGGCGGCATTTGACACGCCGCGCGTGGGTCTTCGGCCACCGTAAAGGCGGGCACGGGCACGGGCAACTTTTGTGCTAAAGGTGCCGTCATGACGTTTCTCGAGGCGGCCATCGAGGTCCTGCGCCAGGCCGGGCGGCCGCTCCCCGTGAAAGAAATCACCGAACGGGCCATCAAGGCCGGTCTTCTGACGCACCAGGGTCGGGCCCCCGAAGCGACCATGCAGGCGCGCATCGCGGGCGAGCTGAAGAAGGGAGAGCACACGCTGCTCGTGCGCAAGGGCACGGGCGCGCTGGGGCTGCGGCGGTACGACAAGCCCAAGGCGGCCGCGCCGCCCGAGCCCGCGGCCAAGAGCAAGCGCCGCCGCCGGGGTAAGAAGGATGCTGCGGCGGCCGCGGAGCCCGAGCCCGCGCCCGCGCCCGAGCCCGAGTCCATGCCCGTGCCCGAGCCCGAAGCGGACATCGATCTCGATCAGATGTTCCCCACCCCTCCGCGCCGCTTCGCCGCGCCCATCGAGCTTCCCCCGGAAGAAACCCTGGTCGAAGAGTACAAGGAGGAGCTCGAGGCCCCGGTCACCCCGGGCCCGTCCGAGGTCGTCGACGAGCGCTCCGCGGACGAGGACCGTCCGATGCTGGAGCCCATCCAGGTGAGGGACCTGGATCGCCAGCGCGGCCGGCGGGGGGGACGGGGCCGGACCAAGGAGAAGAAGAAGGGGGAGAAGCCGAAGCCGCAGCCGAAAGCTCATCCACAGGCGCACCCGCAGCCGCAGCCGAAAGCTCATCCACAGCCGCCACCGCAACCGCAGCCGCACCCCAGGCCGCAACCCGTCGCCGCGCCGCGCGAGGCGCCGGGTGGCCTGGCCGCCGCGGCCGAGAACCTCCTCCGCTCCCTCAACGACCCCCGCCCGATCCACGTCCGGCAGCTCGCGGCCATGGCGCAGAAGCGCAAGCTCCTCCCCGGCGGAGACGCCGAGGAGCTGGCGCGCGCGCTCAAGGCGGCGCTCCTCATCGACATCCGCGCCCGCGCCGCCGACGGCCTGCGCCCGCGCTTCCGCCACCACGGCGGCAGCTTGTTCGCCCTGACGCGCCTGGACCCCGCGCTGGCCGCCGCCGAGGACGCGCTGGCCGAGCGAGCGCTCGAGCTCCATCGGGCGACCATCCGAGCGCTGCGCGAACGTTCCGTCCGCCTGGCGCCCGCCGCGTTCGGCGACCTCGTCCACGCCTACCTGTCCCGCACCGGCGCCACCGACATCGAGCGGGTGAAGCGGACGGACGACACCACCTACCTCGTCGCGAGCCGCGGCGGCGTCCGCTGGCTGGTGGGGGCGCGCGCGGGCGGCGGCGAGGTCGGCCGCCGCTCGGTCGGCGAGCTCCGCGCGGGGATCGTAGCCAAGGGGACGGACGCCGGCCTGCTGCTCGCGCCCGCCCCGCTGGGGGGCGAGGCCGCCGCCGCGCTGGCGGAGCCCGGCAAGCCCCTCACCGTCCATTGCGGCGACGCCTTCGCCGAGGCGCTCGTCGCCGCCGGCGTGGGCGTGGTGGGCGCGCGCCTGCGCGCCGAGTACCTCGACCTCGACTTCTTCGCCGACCTGGGGGAGGGGTGACGCTCGCCTGGGAGTGGCTGGGGCGCGTCGGCTTCGACGAGGCGGCCGCCGCCCAGGAGGCGCGTCGCGATCGCATCCTGGCCGGCGATGCCGCAGCCCAGGCGCTCCTGTTTCTCGAGCACGACCCGGTCATCACGCTCGGGCGCTCGTCCTCGCCCGGGGAATTGCTCGTCCCGGAGGCCGAGCTCCGCGCCCGCGGCGTGTCGCTTCGCCGCGCCAGCCGCGGCGGGGGCGCGACCGCCCACGGCCCCGGTCAGCTCGTCCTCTACCCCGTCGTCCGCCTCCACCGCGGCGTCCTGTGGCACGTCGAGACCGTGGGGCGCGCCATCGCGGACGAGCTCGCCGCCCGCGGCGTCGCCGCCGCGTGGCGCCGCGATCCCGCCGGCGTGTGGGTGGGCGACGCGAAGATCGCGGCGTGCGGCATTCACGTGCGCCGTCGCGTGGCGGTGCACGGGTTCGCGCTCAACGTGACGCGCGCGCCGCTCGATCTGTTCGCGCTGATCGTGCCGTGCGGCCTCCGCGACCGCCGCGTGACCGCGCTCGCGGCGGAGGTCGACGCGCCGCCGCCCGCGCTGACCGAGCTCGCCGCCGCGCTCGCCGCGCGGCTGCGGGTGGCGCTGATCGCGTGATTTTCGTTGCCATCTCGATTTGCATCGTTAGGATGGAGTGAGAGGAACTGGATCGCGGAGCTATATGAGTCAGCCTCCAGATGATCCCAAGCTCGGTGTGGTAACCCGAGCGCCGAGGCGGAGTGAAGTTGGTCGTCGGGTGTTGGTCCTCTACAACTGCGACTTCGACGTGCCGGGACCCCACGACACCGAGGCGCAGCGGCTCGACGGCACGACGGTGGCGAAGGCCGCGCATCAGGTGCGCGACGCGGTGGCCGAGTACGGTTACCCCGCCGAGATCCTCGGCGTCGCCGGCAGCGACATCGCGCGCTGCCTCGACGCGCTGCGCGAGGCCGAGCCCGACCTCATCTTCAACCTGACGGAGAGCCTCAACCAGGATTCGCGCAACGAGATCGTGTTCCCCAGCGTGTTCGACATGCTCGGGTACCGCTACACCGGCTCGGGCGCGCTCGCCATCGGGCTGGCGCTGCACAAGCCCAAGGCCAAGGACATCCTGCGCTCGCGCGGCGTCCCCACCCCGGCGTCCTGCACGATCGAGCGCGTCAAGGACGCGGCCGGCGTCGACCTGCCGTACCCGCTGTTCGTCAAGCTGGCGCGCGAGGACGCCTCGGTCGGCATCCGCCACGACAACGTGGTGCAGACCAAGCGGGCGCTCGTGCGGCGGGTGCGCGACCTGCTCGACGAGTTCCAGCAGCCCGTCCTCATCGAGCGCTACATCGAGGGGCGCGAGGTCAACGTGACGCTGCTCGGCAACGCCAAGGTCCAGGCGCTGCCGTTCCACGAGATCGATTTCTCGCGCCTTCCCCCCGATCGGCCCAAGATCGTGTCGTACGCCGCCAAGTGGGACGAGAGCTCGCCCGAGTACATGGGGACGGAGCCGGTCCCGGTGCGGGACATCGCCGAGGCGACCAAGGGCGCGATCGAGCGCGCCGCCATCGCCGCGTTCCGGGCGCTGGAGCTGCGCGACTACGGGCGGGTGGACTTCCGGGTGGCCGAGGATGGTACGCCGTACGTCATCGACGTGAATCCGAACTGCGACATCAGCCCCGACGCCGGCGTGGCACGCGCCGCCCGCGCCGCCGGGCTCAACTACGCGCAGCTCATCGGGCGTATCTGCGACATCGCCTGGGAGAGGTACCGACATGCGCATTCGAAAGCTCGCGCAGCCTGACCGCGAGCCGATCCTCCGCGTCCTCCGCTCCGACGACACGTTCACTGAAGAAGAAATCGCCGTGGCCACCGAGGTGCTGGACGCCGCCGTCGCACAGCCGGGGCGCGACTACCACATCCTGGTGTGCGAGGACGAGACGGTGGTCGGCTACGTGTGCTACGGGCCGACGCCCATGACGCTCGGCGCGTACGACCTGTACTGGATCGCGACGCATCGCGAGGCGCGCGGGCGCGGGGTGGCGCGGCGGCTGGTCGAGGCGATGGAGGCGGAGCTCGGCGAGCTCGGGGCGCGGGTGGTGCGGGTGGAGACGTCGCAGCTCGATGCGTACGGGGCGGCGCGCGCGTTCTACCTCCGGCTCGGCTACGGGGAGGCCGGCCGCATCCGCGATTTCTACCGGCCGGGGGACGACCTCGTCATCTTCGCCAAGGGCCTGTCCCTGGCCGCGGCCGACGTGGCCCACCGGCCGGTGCTGGCGGCGTCCGCTCTCCCGTAGTGACTCGTCTCCTCTGTCTCCTCGTCGCGCTGGCGGCGTGCCGCGAGCGGGGCGCGGGACCGGCGGATGCGGCGCCGCCGCCCGCGCCGGACGCGCCGCCGGCCGGCCCCGAGGTCGTCCGCATCGACGACATGGCGGTGGTCGCGCCGCTCTGGCCCAAGGAGGCGGGTCCGCCGCCCGAGGAAGCGTTCGTGGCGCGCCGGATGTGGGAGGGATTGACGCAGTCGCCGATGTTCGCGCTCAAGGGGTCGGTGCCGCCCGCGCGCGCGTCCGGCGTGCGGGTGCGGCGCGCCCGCCTGCACGTCACGGTGGGCGTGGAGATCACGAAGGCGCCGCGGCTCCTGCGCGGGGCGGCGCACGTCGAGCTCGAGTGGCTCGGGGGCGGCGAGGACCGCGACCTCAGCGAGACGGACGCGTGCGAGACCGAGCTCCGCGTCGGGGCGCGCGTGCCCGAGGTGGCGCAGGGCGCGGTGGAGTGCGCGCTCGCGCGCGCCGCGGGCGGCCTGATCGCGCGCGAGACGGTGCGGCGCGGCGACGAGAAGGCGGTGATCGCCGCGCTGTCCGGGTCCGATCCCAGCCTGCGCCAGGCGGCGTTCGCCGCCGTGGCCGACCACCGCCTGTCGGCGGCCGTGCCCAGGTTGCTCGAGCTCCTCAAGTCGGACGACGCGATGGCGCGGGACGGCGCCATCGGCGCGCTCGTGGCGCTGCGCGATCCGCGCGCGGTCAAGCCGCTCGCCGACCTCGGGCAATTCAACGACCTCGACATGATGCGGCGGGTGATCGACGCCATCGGCGCGATCGGCGGGGAGGAGGCGCGCGCGTATCTCGAGATGGTCGCGAGCGGTCACGATGTGCCCGGGATACGGGCGCTGGCGAAGGACGCGCTGGGGCGGATGGACCGGAAGGAGCACGGGGACTAGACGTCCAACACCATCCCGTCCTCCGCCAGCAGGATCTCCCCCGGGTATCTCCACCCGATCCTCTGCGGCAGATCGCGCGGATCGAATGCGCAGTGCGTGACGAGCAGGCGGCGCGCCTCGGACGCCGCCGCCAGCGCCGCCACGTCGTCGGCCGTCAGGTGCTTGGTCCCCTGCGTGTCGGTGAGGAACGTGCATTCCGCCACAAGGAGATCGACGCCCCGGAAGAACGCGCCCAGCGCCGGGTCCGGCGCCGTGTCCCCCGTATAGCCGAGCGCGCGCCCGTCGCGCTCGATGCGCACGGCCAGGCTCTCGTCGGTGTGCGGCGTCCGGGCCACCACCAGACGGAAGTCCGGCGTCTCGATCGCGTCCCCCGGACGCAGCTCGGACAGGGACAGCGGAAACGATTGCTCAAGGAACCGCTGCCGGTGGAGGCGCGCCGATTCCTCGAGGTACGCGCCGAGACCGACCGGCCCGATCAGGGACAGCGGCGTCGCGCGCGGCCGGCCGGCGCCGTATTTGAACGCCGCGAGGAGGTACGGCAGCTCGCCCACGTGATCGACGTGGAAGTGGCTGATGAACTGGTGCGTGAGCTCCTCCCACGGCAGGTCGCAGCGCGCCATCGCGTGCACCGAGCCCGCGCCGCAGTCGAGCCGCACGCGCGCCGCGCCCGCCCAGAGCCAGTAGCCTGAGCAGGCCCGCGCGGCCGAGGGTTTGGTCGTCCCCGAGCCCAGGACTACGAGCTGCATGGCGCCCATGTTGACATGCGTTCACAGTGACGCGCGCGAGATACAGGAAAGACACTGTCGTTTCGAAGGGTTGCGGGCCCATCGGCGCGGTACGGCGCTTGCTCCATACGGGGGCATGCAGCGACTTCTCTTGAGCATCGTTCTCGTTTGCGCGGCGGCCGGCGCCGCGCGCGCGCAGTCGTGGGGTCCATACGGTCGACCCGGGCCGCGCCCCTACGTCACCTCGACCTACGCCGGCGATCCGATCTGGTACGTCGGCGTCGGCGGATTCGGCACGCGCATCCTCAGCCAGAGCGGGGGCCCCGAGGTGCTGCGCGACGGCGGCGGCCTGTCGATCTGGGCGGGCGTCCACGCCACGCGGGCGCTCTCGCTCGAGCTCGGCTGGATGGGGAGCCTGCACAACCCGGTGCCGGTCGGCACCTGGTACGGCCCCGACACCGACTACCTCGTGCTCGAGGCGGTGACCGCCGACGCCAAGATCCACCTCGGCAGCGGGCGCAGCATCGACCCCTACCTCGAGGGCGGCGTCGGCCTGTACCTGCTCGGCAGCAACCACTTCGGCGTCGACAGCGTCGGCACCGGCTTCCAGGCCGGCGGCGGCCTCGACGTGTGGCTCGGCCCGGCCGTCACCGTCGGCGTGCGCGCGCGCTACCACGGCATCGCGATGGGCGCGCCCGAGAGCAACGTGAACGACACGTTCATCAGCGCCCTCACGCTCGAGGGCTCCGTCGCCTTCCACTTCTAGCTCGCTCCCACACCTAACCGCATGAAATCATTGGGCTGCGGCGGGCCGGCGCCGAAGCTTCGTCGGCGTTCCTCGCGTGGGATCGACGTGGGTCACTCGCCCCGGTCCATCTCCCGCCGGACGTCGTCCTCGCGCTTCTTTCTGCGCTTCTCCACCCATTTGCGGCCGCGGGCGAGGGCCACGGCGACCTTGACGCGGCCGTTCTTGAGGTAGATCTCGAGCGGCACCAGGGTGAACCCCTTCTCGCGTACCTTCGTGTCGAGGCGGCGGATCTCCTGGCGCTTGGCCAGGAGCTTGCGGTCGCGCCGCGGCTCGTGGTTGAACTGATTCGCCCACGGGTACTTCGAGATGTCGGCGTTGAGCAGCCACAGCTCGCCGCCGCGCACCTCGGCGAACGCGTCCACCAGCGAGGCGGCGCCCTCGCGCAGCGACTTCACCTCGCTGCCGAGGAGCACGATGCCGGCCTCGAGGGTGTCCTCGATCGCGTAGTCGTGCCGCGCCTTGCGGTTGCGCACGAGCGTCTTTCGCTCCTCGGGCTTCACGGCGTCACGGAGAGACCCTACCTGTCGGCGCGCGCGAGCGCCAGCACCGTGACGGACGCGGCGCCGGCGGCGCGCAGGGCGCGGGCCGCGACGGCGGCGGTCGCGCCGGTCGTGACGACGTCGTCGACGAGGACGACGCGGCGGCCCGCGACGCGCGGCGCCGCCACGAACGCGCCGGCGACGTTGCGCCGCCGCGCCGCCCGGCCGAGGCGCGCCTGCTCCGCGGTCGCCCGCACGCGCACGAGCGCGGTGGCGTCGATCGGCGGGCCGCCGTAGAGGCCGTGCGCGGCCTCCGCCAGCGCCTGCGCCTGGCCGAATCCGCGCACGCGCAGGCGGGCGGGGTGGAGCGGCACCGGCGCGACCACGTCGCCGGCGGGCGGCGGCCAGGTCCCGCGCCACAGCGTGGCGAGCGGGCGCGCGAGCTCGCGCCGGCCGGCGCCCCCGGGCCCGCCGAACTTCAGCCGGCGCAGCGCCACCG
>DATFWE010000269.1:0-7290 GCA_035259575.1 Haliangiales bacterium | reverse complement strand
TGCCTCGAGCCGCGCCGCCGCCTGCGCCAGGCGGTAGCGCAGCTCGTAGCCGCGCGCGTCGCCGAGGCGCGCCGCGACCGCCGCGACCGCCTCGGCGCGTCCCCCGCGGCCGGCCGCGGCCGCGACCACGAGCCAGGCGTCGGGCTCGGCCGCGCCCCTCGCCAGGCGCAGGGCCGCCGCGACGGGGACGCGCTCCCCCAGCGCGCGGACCACGGCGGCGCGCTCCGCCGCCGAGCCGCTCCCCAACCGCGGCGCGATCGCGTCGGTCGCGCCGACCGTGCCGAGGATCTCCGTCGCGGCGATCCGCGCCTTCTCGTCGGGGCCGCCGAGCGCGGCGACGAGCGCCGGCACCGCGGCGGGCCCCAGCCGCACGAGCGCCTCGCGCACCCCCGCCGGCGGGTCGCCGAGCGTCGCGGCGAGGACCTCCGGCCCCGCGGGGACGCGCGCGAGCGCCGCGGCGAGCCGGCGCCGCTCGGCAGGCGTCGCGCGCCCGGCCCGCGCGACGAGCGCCCGCGCGCCCGCCTCGCCCCAGGCGAGGAGCAGGCGCGCCGCGCCGTCGTCGCCGGCGGCCACGCGCTCGGCGAGCGTCTCGGCCGCATCTCCGCTCGCCTCGAGCTCGGTGAACAGGGCCAGCTCGGCGAGCCGCCCCGCGCCCGCGGCCACCGCGATCGTGGCGCAGCGCGCGCGCACGCCGTCGGGGAACGCGAACCACCCCGCGCCGTCGACCACGAACGCGCGCTCGCCGGCGCGCACCAGCAGGCGCTTCACGCCGTGCCCGCGGACGCGCAGCGCGCGCAGGCGATACGCGTCGGCCCCCCGCGCCACGAACGTCGCGCCCAGCGGCGCCGGACCGTCGGTCTTGACGTCGCCGTCCTCGAGCTCCCCCGGCGCGCCGTCGTCCGCCGTCGACGACACCAGGCGGAACACCGCCGGCCGCGCCGTCTCGGCCAACCCCGCGCCGCGCGCGAGCGGCACCGCGTCGGGCGGGACCGCCGGCACCGCGGGCGCCGGGCGAAACCGCCGCGCCGCCACGTCGAACGCGTGGGCGTCGATGGGCAGGGGCGCGCCGTCGCAGTCGCTGACGTCGGGGCGCGCCTCGTAGCGCAGGACGACTCCGTCCTTGAGCTCGACCCGGATCTGCCTCTCGCCGTCGACGTCGCGGGGGCCGGCCTCACCGCGCCACAGGACCTCCAGCCCGCCGTTCCAGCCGAGGATCAGCGCCTCGCGCGGCGTCGTCACCAGGACCACGCGCCGCCCGCCGACGACGCCGGCGTCCACCTCCGCCGGCCGTCCGGAGATGCGCTCCTCGCGGCCCAGCGCGGTGACGCGCCCGTCGTCGGTGACCTCGATGCGATCCGGCCGCCCGTCCCCGTCGAGGTCGAAGGCGATCGCCCCCAGGAGGAGGAGGGAAGGGAAGGACACGCTTCCTTATATGGCATTTTCGAGCTACGAAGACCCCCGCTCTTGCGCACCAGTGACTTCGACTACGACCTCCCCCCGGAGCTCATCGCGCAGGCGCCGTCGCCGCGCCGCGAGGACGCGCGCCTGCTCGTGGTGGGGCGCGGCGCGGTCGAGCACCGCGGGGTCGCCGAGCTGCCCGACCTCCTCCCCGCCGGCGCGCTCGTGGTGGTGAACGACGTCCGCGTGCTGCCGGCGCGCCTGCACGCGCGCAAGCCCACCGGCGGCGCGGTCGAGATCTTGCTCGTCCACCCCGAGGCCGACGGGACGTGGCGCTGCCTGGTGCGAGCCAAATCGCTCGCGCCGGGCACCCAGCTCACGCTCGTGGCCCCGCCGGGGCGCCGGCCGCCGCCGGCCGAAATCGCGTTCCTCGGCCGCGACGGCGAGCAAGCCCGCGTCGGGCCCGTCGCCCCGGCGTGCATCGAGGCCTACGGCAGCGTGCCGCTGCCGCCGTACATCGAGCGTCCGCCCACCGCCGCCGACGAGGAACGCTACCAGACGGTCTACGCGCGCCACCCCGGCGCCGTGGCCGCCCCCACCGCCGGCCTCCATTTCACCCCGGCGATGCTCGCGGCGCTCGCGGCGCGCGGGATCGACGTCGCGGCGGTCACGCTGCACGTCGGACTCGGCACCTTCGCGCCCGTCCGCACCGAGAACCCCGACGAGCACGTCATGCACGCCGAGACCTTCGTGGTCCCGCCGGAGACGGCGGCCGCGCACGCCGCCGCGCGCGCCGCCGGCCGCCCGATCGTCGCGGTGGGGACGACGGTGGTCCGCACCCTGGAGAGCGCGCGCGACGGACAGGGTGCGCTGCGCGCCGGGGCGGGGGAGACGCGCCTGTTCATCCGTCCCGGCTACCGCTTCAGCATGCTCGACCTCCTCCTCACGAACTTCCACCTGCCGCGGTCGACGCTGCTCATGCTGGTCGCCGCGTTCGGCGGGCGGGAGCGCGTGCTCGCCGCCTACCGCGAGGCGGTGCGCCGCCGCTATCGCTTCTTCTCGTACGGGGACGGGATGCTCCTCTGGCCATGACCGCCGGGTTCTCCTTCCGCGTCGTCGGCCGCCGCGGGCACGCCCGCGCCGGCGTCGTCACCACCCCGCGTGGCGAGATCGAGACGCCGATGTTCATGCCGCTCGCCACCACGGGCACGGTCAAGGCGCTGACGGCCGGGGAGCTGCGCGCGCCGCCGCTCGACGCCCGCCTCGTCCTCGGCAACACCTATCACCTGTATCTGCGCCCCGGGCTGGACGTGATCCAGGCCGTGGGCGGCCTCCACGCCATGATGGACTGGGATCGCCCGATCCTCACCGATTCCGGGGGGTTCCAGGTGTTTTCGCTGGGCGATCTCGCCGCGGTCGATGACGACGGCGTCACGTTCCGCTCCCATATCGACGGCACCCCACACCGGTTCACGCCCGAGCGGTCCATGGAGATCCAGGCGGCGCTCGGCTCGGACATCGCCATGGCGTTCGATCAGCTGCCGTCAGGTGACGCCTCGCGCGAGCGTATGCTCGCGGCCATGGCGCGGACGGCCGCCTGGGCCAGGCGATGCCTCGAGGTCGACAGACCGGCGGGCCAGGCGCTGTTCGGCATCCTCCAGGGCGGGGCAAATGTGGATCTGCGTCGCCGCCACCTCGACGAGATCGGCCCGCTCCCGTTCGACGGCATGGCGCTCGGCGGCTTCTCGGTGGGCGAGCCGATTCCCGCCATGTACGAGACGCTCGATGCCATGGCCCACGAGCTGCCGGAGGCCAAGCCCCGCTATCTCATGGGGGTCGGCACCCCCGAGGACATCGAGCGCGCGGTCGCCGCCGGGGTGGACCTTTTCGACTGCGCG
This sequence comes from Haliangiales bacterium, assembly GCA_035259575.1. Lineage (GTDB taxonomy): Bacteria > Myxococcota_A > Polyangia > Haliangiales > SHYZ01 > DATFWE01. Next base: position 3,994 of record DATFWE010000269.1, on the reverse strand, counting down.
CTGCCGACGCGCAACGCGCGCAACGGGCAGCTTTTCACCTCGCAGGGCAAGATCGTCATTTCCAACGCGAAATACCGCATGGACGCCGGGCCGATCGACCCGGAATGCCCCTGCGACGCGTGCGCGCGGACGAGCCGGGCGTACCTGCGCCATCTGTTCATGTCGCGCGAAATCCTCTATTCCCGGCTGGCGACGCTCCACAACGTGACCTATTACTTGCGGTGGGTGCGGCGGCTGCGGCGCGAGATCCTCGCTTGACGCCGCGCGCCCCCGGTGATACGAAACCCCGGTTTTCTCGGAGGAATCGGCAGTGAACCTCACGATCTTGTTGGCGGACGCAACGGCCGGCGACGGCGGCCAGGCTGCAGGCGGCGGCGGCTGCATGGGCGGCCAGGGCGCCACGTCGCTCATCATGATGCTCCTCATGTTCGCGGTCTTCTACTTCGTGCTGATCCGCCCGCAGCAGAAGAAGGCGAAGGAACACCAGAACATGCTCTCCAACCTGAAGAAGGGCGACACCGTCGTCACCCGCGGCGGCGTCATCGGGAGGGTGTCCGGGATCGCCGACAACGTCCTGGTGCTGGAGCTCCAGGAGAAGGTGCGGGTGCGCGTGGCCAAGGGCTACATCGACGGGCTGTTCAAGGACGATGCGGCGAAGGCGTCCGAGCCGAAGAAGAAGGACAAGGAAGACAAAGATCAGTCCGCGTCGTCGGAAGCCCAGTCCTAGGTCATGGAACGGTCGCTTCGCATCAAGACCATCATCTTGCTGGCGCTCGTGCTCGTCTCGAGCGTCTATCTCGTGCCGACGTTCTTCTCGGCGGAGCGCCTGCCGCCGTGGTTCACGCGGGTGTTCGACAAGCGGGTCAAGCTCGGCCTGGATCTGCAGGGGGGCCTACACATCGTCTACCGCGTCGACCTCGACAAGGTCATCGACGACACGGCGGGCGAGAAGAAGCGCGACATCGAGGCCAAGCTCGCCGAGCAGAAGATCGAGGCCATCGTCGAGACGCCGCGCCCCAATCCGGCCGCCCGCATCCCCCTCGGCGCGGTGATCGTCGTCCCCAAGGACGAGGCGAACGGCAAGAAGATCGACGACAAGTTCCTCGACGACTACGCGGAGATGCTGGTCAAGTCCGAGTGTCCCGAGGGCAAGCAGGGGGCGATCTGCCTGCGCGTCGCCACCGACTACGCCGAGAAGATGAAGGTGTCGGCGCTGGAGCAGGCCATCAAGACGATCAAGGAGCGCGTCGACAAGACCGGCGTCGCCGACCCGACGATCGTCAAGAAGGGCGAGGACATCGTCGTCGAGCTGCCGGGCACCGACGACAAAGAGAACGAGCACATCCGCGGCATCATCAACCGCACGGCGCAGCTCGAGTTCAAGATGGTCGACGACGGCACCGAGTACATGCGGAAGCTGGCGGACCACGTGAGCAAGGACCCGGCGGCCAAAGAGAAGATCACGGTGGGCGTGGACCAGTGGACGAACGAGACCACCGGCGCCGAGCACCAGGACTACTACCTGCAAGCCAAGGACGTGAAGGAGCACATCACCCGGGAGAAGGCGCAGGCGATCGGCTGCCCCACCAAGGACAAGTTCCCCGACGCCGACGGCAAGTTCGAGTGCGTCGTGAGCGGCCGGACGATCATGGAGGAGTACCTGGCCGGCGTGCCCAAGGAGCTCCAGCCCGACGACGAGCACCAGATGCAGTTCGAGGAGATCTCCCGCGGCGACCAGCTCGACCCGACCAAGGCGGTCGAGAAGAGGTGGCGGAGCTACTACCTCCACCGCACGGCGGAGCTGACCGGCACGGCGATCTCCGACACGCGCATCTTCAATGACCCCACCACCTATCAGCCCGAGGTGGAGGTCACGTTCAACCGCTACGGCGCGCGCCGGTTCGGCGAGATGAGCAGCAAGAACGTCGGCCGCAAGATGGCGATCATCCTCGACGAGAAGATCACGTCGGCGCCCGAGTTCAGGACCGCGATCCCCGGCGGCAAGGCGCTCATCACCCTGGGCCGCGGTCGCAACGCGCGCGACATGCAGCGCGAGGCCGAGGATCTGGTGGCGGTGCTGCGCACCGGCGCGCTGCCGGCGCCGCTCGTCGAGAGCCAGTCGTCGCAGGTCGGCGCGCTCCTGGGGCAGGACGCGATCGACAAGGCCCAGATGTCGATGGGCGTCGGCGGCCTGCTGGTGATCCTGCTGATGCTCTACTTCTACAAGTTCAGCGGGGTCATCGCGAACGTGGCGATGGTGCTGAACGTGCTGTTCCAGGTCGCCGTCCTCGCCATGTTCCAGGCGACGCTCACCCTGCCCGGCATCGCCGGGCTGGTCCTCACCATCGGCATGGCGGTGGACTCGAACATCATCATCTACGAGCGCATACGCGAGGAGTTGCGCGCGGGCAAGAGCATCCGCGGGGCGGTGGACGCCGGCTTCTCGCGCGCGTTCTGGACGGTGTTCGACGCGCACGTCACCAACTTCGTCGCCGGGTTCGTGCTCATGGAGTACGGCACGGGCCCCATCCGCGGGTTTGCCGTGACGCTGCTCATCGGCGTGGTGTGCAATCTATTCACGTCCACGTGGGTCTCGCGGTTGTTCTTCGACCACTACATCACGCGGCGGCGCAACGCGACCGCGATGATCTCCATCTAGGGCGCGCACCATGTCGATCCGTTTCCGCGAGCTCATTCAACCCGGCACGAACTTCGAGTTCGTCGGCAAGACCAGGCTGTGGTTGACCCTCAGCACGATCGCCGTGCTGGTGTCCCTGCTGATGCTGCCGGTGAACTACTTCCTCCGCGGGTCGCCGCTCAATTTCTCGATCGATTTCAAGGGCGGCACGGACATCGTCGCGACGTTCGGCAAGCCCGTCCAGGCGGGCGCGGTGCGCAAGGCGGTGGAGGACGCGGGGTTCGTCAACGTCGAGGTGTCGACGTTCAAGTTCCGCGGCGCCGATGACAAGATGCAGGACGCGTACATGGTCCGCGTCCCCGAGTTCGGCGCGCTGTCCGCGCCGCAGCAGGCGAAGGTGGCGGACGACCTGGTCAAGGAGGTCGGCGGCGCGCAGGCGACGATCGTCAAGGCGACGTGGTCGGGCGACACCCTGTACGTGCGGTCGACCAAGTCGGTCGCCGAGGCCGACGTCAAGGCGTTCCTCGACAAGCACGGCCTCCAGATGAAGCCGTGGAGCGCGGAGCAGGTCAAGGCGTTCTCCACGCCGGTCGTCGGGACGACCGAGTACAACGCGCAGGTGTCGGTGTACGGCCTCGATCGGCGGGTGCAGGCGGCGCTGGCCAAGGCGCTGGGCACCGAGGTGACGATCAAGGCCGTCGACGCGGTGGGTCCGAAGGCGGGCGAGGAGCTGCGCAACGACGGCATCAAGTCGCTGCTCTACGCCATCGCCATCATCATGCTCTACATCGCCCTGCGGTTCGATTTCCGCTACGGGCCGGGGACGGTGGCGTCGCTGCTCCACGACGCGATCCTGACCGTCGGGGTGTTCGCGGTCGCGTGGGTCGAGTTCTCGCTGACGACGGTGGCGGCCGTGCTCACCGTCATCGGCTACTCGATGAACGACACCATCGTGGTGTTCGATCGAATACGCGAGAACGAATCCAAGCTGAAGGACAAGAAGTTCGACCGCGTCATCAACATCTCGATCAACGAGACGCTGTCGCGAACGATCCTGACGTCGCTGGCGACGTTCATGACCACGCTGGCGATGAACCTCCTGGGGACGGGGCTGGTGAAGAACTTCGCGTTCGCCATGAACATCGGCATCATCGTGGGGACGTATTCGTCGATCTTCGTCGCCGCGCCCGTGCTCTTGTGGCTGAACGAGAAGTATTTCTCGAAGCGGCCGGTGGAGACGAAGCGACCGGGGCGGAGAGAACGCCCGGAGGGCCGCCCGGAGCCGGATACGGCGTAAGGGCCGCCCGGAGCCGGCGACGGCGTAAGCGACGGCCGGCGGCGGGCGGGGGAGGGCCC
>DATFWE010000268.1:0-18240 GCA_035259575.1 Haliangiales bacterium | reverse complement strand
CGGGCCGAGAGCGAGGTGCTCGGCTCGCGCGAGACGTCGAGCGGCAAGTCCGGGATCGTGTGGGTGCGCACGCGCGGGCTCAACCAGCACGACGAGGAGGTCCTGCGCTACTGCCGCTGGGTCATGGTGGAGAAGCGGGGGACGGCGCCGACGGGGGCGAACGACGCGCCGGTCCTCCCCAAGGAGGTGCCGGCGGCGGATCTGCGCGCGCCCGCCCTCGATGCGACCCGGCTCCCCGAGTGGGCGACCGGCGGTCGCGCGCGCTTCGAGGATTACGAGGTGGGACAGCGCATCCATCACGTCGACGGCATGACGGTGGAGGAATCCGACCACATGCTCGCGACGCGCCTGTACCAGAACACCGCGCGCGTGCACTTCAACCAGCACCAGATGGCGGCCTCGCGCTTCGGCCGGCGGCTGGTCTACGGCGGGCACGTGGTGTCGATCGCCTACGCGCTGGCGTGGAACGGGCTGGAGAACGCCGTGGCCATGCTGGCCTGGAACTCCGGCTCGCACCTCAACCCCACGCTCGCCGGCGACACGCTCTACGCCTTCACCGACATCGTGGACAAAGCGCCGCTCGGCGACGGATTCGGCGCGCTGCGCGTCAAGCTCCACTGCGCAAAAAACGTCGACCCCGCGGTCGAGGCGCTCGCCGACGACGATCCGCGGCGGACCCTCGTACTCGATTGCTGGCTCGCGGTCGTCGCGCGGTCCTAGCCCCGTCAGTCCGACCGCTTCTCCGCGAAGAAAACTCGTAAGCGCGGGTGCCGGTCCCACTCGCCCGAGCTGGATCGGCCGGTGCGCACGAAAAGTTTTCTTGTACGCCGGCACGCTTCACGCTATACGACCGCCGTCGTCATTAATGACCGACGAGGTCGGAGGCTCGCGTGCCTTCGCCGTCGGAGGAGGCGATGATGCGAAGACTAGCTGGCTTGGTCGTGTCGTGGGCGCTCGTGCTCTGCGGCTGCAGCAATGGACAGCAGCCCGCGGGGACGGGCACGGATATCGAGGTGACGCTCGCCCCCGGGAAGACGGCGCCCCTCTTCGGCGTCGACCCCGGGATGTCGGCGATGGGGCGACGCGCGATGATCGCGCAGCGGCAGGTGCTCGGGCTGCAGAAGTCCGACGACACCTGCTTCGGCACCCCCGACGAGTGCGACGAGGGCTTCGTGGATCCGGATGTGGATCCCGCCGGGCCGAACGGCGGCCACCAGGCCGAGACGTCGATCGCCATCGACGACACCGGCCAGCACATCGTCATCGGCGTGAACGACTTCCGCGGCTTCAACCTCAACCCCATCTCGGTATCGGGCATCATGTTCTCCGACGACGGCGGCCAGACGTTCGTGGATGCCGGCCAGCTGCCGTCCCCGGGCAACGACGCCATCGGGACCACGAAATTCCCGCAGGTGTTCGGCGACCCCGAGGTCAAATATCTCGGCGGGTGCAACTTCATCTATTCCTCGATCGTCATGGCCAAGTTCAGCGCGACCGCGACGGTGCAGACGATGGGCTTCCATCGGTCGACCGACTGCGGCCACACGTGGGAGGGGCCGTTCATCATCCCGCCGGCCTCCAACCCGAACGGGCTCCTGACGACACAAGGCGTGCCGCGCGACTTCGCCGACAAGGAGTTCATGGACGTCGACCGCTCGACCGGGCGCGTCATCCTGAGCTGGACGAACTTCACCCCGGTGGCGCCCGGCCGCGAGATGTCGACGACCTTCTCCGACAACGTGCTCGACGCGACGCCGACGTGGAGCCCCCGCGCCATCGCATCGCACTTCCTCGGCGACGGCCAGGCGTCGATCCCCCGCTTCGGCCCCAGGGGCACCGCGGAGGGCGACGACGACCGTGTGGCGGTGGGCGCGAACGACGTGTTTCTGGCCTGGTCGCGCTTCCCGGCCCCGTTCCACAACACCGTCGGGTTCGTGCGCAGCGAGGACGGCGGCGCGACGTGGGGCACGCCCATCGAGACGACCGCGGCGTCGTTCTTCACCTCCGATCTCATCCTGGGCAATGACCGCAGCAACAACAGCCCGTCCCTGGCGGTGGACAAGTCCGACGGCGATCGCCGCGGGAGCATTTACCTGACCTACGCCGAGAACAATTCCCTCGACGGCGCGGACATCGTGTTCCAGCGATCGACCGACCGCGGGAACACGTGGTCGGATCCGGTCGTCCTGTCGAGCCGCCCCGGCGCCGACCGCCCGCAGTGGTTCCCCTGGGTGGCGGTGGACAACCGCACCGGCCGCGTGTTCGTGATGTTCTACGACCAGGGCATCCAGGGGAGCGGCGACCTCATGGAGACGACGTTCCTGTTCTCGGACGACGGCGGCGACTCGTGGAGCCAGACCCGTCCGCTGACACGGCGTCCCTTCCGCGGCGGCTTCGGCAACGACACCAGCCAGCCGAACCTCGGCGACTACAACCAAGCCGTGGCCCAGGACGGCTCGCTGTTCGCGGTGTGGGCGGGCACGCGTCCCGTCGGGTTCACCGACGGAGAGCCGCAGTCGACCAGCTTCACGGTGCCGGAGGTCAACTTCCGCAGGGTGGGCCGCTTCGAGCAGCTGCCGGTCGTCCCGGTTCAGCTGGGACCCGTCGCCGTCGCCGATTCCGGCGGCAACGGCTTCCTCGACCCGGGCGAGACCGGGAGCCTCACCCTGCCGCTCACGAACTACATCACCAACCCGCTCAGCGCGCGGCAGATCCGCGCGCTGGTGGTGCTCGTGACGACCTCGACGCCCGGGGTCACGGTCACAAAGCCGATCGGTCTATACGGGCCGATTGCGCCCGGAGCGACGGCCACGAACCGCACCCCGGTTGCGATCCGGCTCGATCCCACGTTCGTCGCAGGGACGGACATCGAGCTCCGCCTGCTCGCCATAGGCTCCGGCGGGGTGCCGGTCACGCTCCTCGCGACGCTGCACACGGGCACGCCGGTGTCGACGCTCCTCCTCGCCGAGAACTTCGACGCGGCCGCGCCCGGCACCCTGCCCACAGGGTGGAGCGCGGTCCACGGCGCTGGGGCCAACACGGTGCCGTGGACGACGTCCTCGACGTTCTGCGGCACGACCTCGAACGCCGCGTTCCACCCGGACGCGATCGACGGGCCGCCCGGCGGCACGGCGACGCGGTTCGAGCGCCTGTTCGGCCCGGTGATCGCCGTTCCGGCGACCTCCGAGTACGTGACGCTGGAATTCGACGTCTGCTACGACACAGAGGACCAGCCGCCGTTCCAGGTGTTCGCGTTCGACGGGTTCTTCCTGCGGGTGACCGACTTGACCACGGGGCACATCCTGCGGTCGGTGCTGGTGGAGGCGTTCGCCACCGACTTCACGTCGGGCGACATCTTCCACTACCCCAAGCACTTCCCGCGCAGCGGCAACCCGGCGTACTTCCAGGACATGTCCGCCTGGGCAGGCGACTCCGGCGGGATGCGGCACGTGCACCTCAGGCTTCCGGGCATGGCCGGCACCGTCGTCCAGCTCCGCTTCGAATACACCCAGGACTCGCTCGGCACCTGCGCCAACATCCGCCCCGGGCACTCCTGCGGCGTGCTCATCGACAACATCGTCATGAACAGCGTGACGTCAGCCCACTGAGCTCAGCTTCGCCCTCCGCATCGACGCGCTCCACGTCGGCGCCACGTGCGCGATGAGCTCCCGCATCTCCAGCGGCAGGTCGGCGATATCGGTCATCTGGTAGATCTCGAGCACGTCCGTGATCCCCAGCCCGACCGGGCAGCGCAACGCCCACTCGATCGCCTCCTCCCGCGACGCCACGTCGATGAGGTAGAGCCCGCCGATGAGCTCCTTGGCCTCTGCGAACGGGCCGTCGACGACCCTGCGCCGGCCGCCGGCGACGGCGACGCGGGCGCGGGCGCCGAGCGGATTCAGCCCCTCGGACGCGATCAGCACCCCCGCCTTGGTCATGTCCTCGTTGAACTTCATGTACGCGGCCAGCAGCCTCATGTCGGAGGGATCGTCGGGCGGGGACTTGCCATCGCCGCTCGGTCCCGCGGTGATCAGGAATCGCATGGTCGTGTCTCCTCATCGAGAAGACGAACGAGGACCCGCCGGATCGACACAATCCTCGCGGATTTCTGCCCTCGGCGGGCAAGTGCCTTGAACCATTGCAGGGCGCGCGCGTGGAGAATCTAGCCCGGTGCCGCGGTTCCGCACTCCCCGCAGAACTTCGCCCCGGGGTTGAGCTTCTGCCCGCAGCCGGTGCAGAACTTCGCGCCGGCGGCGGCGAGCGATCCGCCGCACTCGGGGCAGAACTTGCCGGCGGCGACGGTCTTCTTGCAGCTCGGGCAGGTGACGGTGTTCATCGCCGGCGCCGCGCCGGGGATGCCCGCGGCCTGCGCCGGCGGATGGGCCATCGCGTTCTGCATCTGGTTCGCCATCGCCATGCCCACGCCGAGCCCGGCGCCGGCGAGGAGCCCGCCGGCGCCCTCGCCGCCCTTGGCCATGCCCTCGCCGGCCTTCATCATGGCCTGCGCCGCGGCCACCTGCTGGTACCCCTGGATGCCGCCGGCCATGTTCACGTAGGCGGACGTCTCGTAGAGCTTGTTCAGGCGCTGCTCGTCATCGTCCTTCATCGCCAGGTTGAAGTTGCCGATCGTCGTGACCTCGATGCCGTAGCGCTCGGTGTGCTCGTGGAGCCCGTTCACGACCTCGGTGCAGATCTCCTCGGTGTAGGCGCCGGAGGTGACGTCGAGGAGCGGCCACTTCTTCTTGACGCACAGCTCGGCGATGTCGTCCTTGATGACCTTGAGCACGAGCTCCTTGAACCAGGCGAGGAACTCCTCGTTGTTGGTGCGCTGGAGCCCGACGAGGCCGATGACCAGCCGCGGCGGATCGATGACCTTGAACGAGAACGTGCCGTTGACCATGAGCTCGACGGGCAGACCCGACTGCGGGTCGCGGATCTTGCCGATCTTGCCGCCGAACTTGGTGCCGACGAGCTCCCGGGTGGTGACGAAGTAAATCTCGGCGATCCACAGGTTGCCGCCGGTGCCCCAGTCGATGAGCTGGTTGATGAACGGGATGTTGTCGGTCTCGACGGAGTGGCGGCCGGGCGCGAGCTGTCCGACCAGCTTGCCGTCGCGGAAGAACAGCGCGACCTCGTCGGCCTCGACGGTGACCTGCGCCTTCTTGGGGATGGTGGTGTCCGGGTGCTTGTACACGACCAGGCCCTTGAATGGATCGGGGCGGGCGACCGCCATCTCCCGGATGCCGCCCTTGACGAAGTCGATGATGCCCATGCGGTGGATGTTACCATGCGCGCGTGGAAGCCAAGGGCGTCCAGGAACGCTGCCAGAACTGCGGGGCGATGCTCGCCTGGCACCCGGAGACGCAGAGCCTGCGCTGCGACGCGTGCGGGACGGCGGCTCCCCAGGCGGCCCCCGAGCGGGCGGTCCTCGAGCATGAGCTGTCGGCGGGGCTGGCGCAGGCGCGGCGCGGACAGCTCGCGCCGGGATCGCAGAGCGCGAAGTGCACCGAGTGCGGGGCGGCCGTCGAGTTCGCGGCGGGCGTCACGGCCACGCGCTGCTCGTTCTGCGACGCGCCGATGGTGCTGGCGCCCGACGCGGGCGCGCGTTTTCTGCCCGAGAGCATGATCCCATTCGGGGTGGGGCGCGACGCCGCGGTGGAGCGCTTCCGCGGCTGGCTGGGGAAGCTGTGGTTGCGCCCGTCGGATCTCAAGCACCGCGCCCAGGTCGCCGACATCCGCGGCGTCTACCTGCCGTACTGGACGTTCGACGCGGAGGTGGCGTCGACGTGGCGCGCCGACGCCGGCTGGTACTACTACGAGGAGGAGCGCCGCTTCGACGACATGCAGCAGAAGTGGGTCGTGCAGCGGGTGCAGAGGACGCGCTGGCAGGCGGCGTCGGGCGCGCGCGAGGACAGCTACGACGACTGGCTGGTGTGCGCGTCGAAGGGCGTGCCGGCTTCGCTCGAGGCGCGCGCCGGAAAGTTCGACACCGTGAAGCTCATCGCCTGGTCGCCGGCGTATCTGGCCGGGTTCCAGGCGGAGAGCTACGCGATCGACCTGCCCGAGGCGTGGGAGCGGGGGCGGAAGGAGATCGGCCACGAGCAGAGTCGGCGTTGCGAGGCGGACGTGCCCGGCGACACGCACCGATTCTTCTCGGCGCAGCATCGTTTTTCCGATGTGACGTGGAAGCACATCCTGGCGCCGCTGTGGATCGCGGCGTTCCGCTACCGCGACAAGGTGTACCGCTTCCTGGTGAACGGCCAGACCGGCTCGGTGTCCGGCGAGGCGCCGTGGAGCGTGGCGAAGATCTCGATTCTCGTCCTGGCGATCGTCGGGGCGATCGTGGCGCTCGTGCTGTTCCTGCGGTCGCGGTAGCGCCGCGCCGCGGTTCACGGACAGACCGCGTCGATGCTCGCGTTCGTGACCCACTTCAGGGCGGATGCGCCCCAGAACGTCGCGTAGAGCCGCTCGTCGTCGCGCGCGAGGTTGCGCGGGAAGTCGCCGTAGCCGTTCGCCGTCCCCTGGATGAAGCAGGGCGTCGGCAGGAGCCGGGTGTGGCCGCGATCGCCCCAGCCGGTCATCGCGCCCAGCGTCGTGATGCTGAACACCATGAGCGACGGGCGCGGGAACATGTGGCTGTCGTAGGTGCGATCGATGTCGGTGCGGTAGGAGTTCGCGACCGCGATCCGGTTCCCCGGCACGATCTTCAGGCCGACGGGCTCGGGGCCGACGCGGAGCACGGAGATGCGCGCGTTCGGGGGCTCCGACAGGAGCTTGCCGGCGTCGAACACCTGGAGGTCGTTGCTGCCGCGCGCGGTCACCCACACGCGCGACGTCCCGACGACGACGCGCACCGGCGTGCAGCCGGCGTTGACCGCGGTCGCGAGGGAGAGCGACGCGCCGCCCGACGGCGCCGCGACGACGTCGAACGTCATGAGCGCGCCGACGTTGCTGCCGACGCTGGGCGCGCCCATGAGGTTCTGCGTCACGACGCCCGCCTTCTCGTTGGTCAGGTAGAGGACGTCCTCGTTCGGGCCGAGCGCCATGCCGGTCGGCGCCTTGTCGACGCGGGTGCGCTGCTTCAGCACCGGGCCATTGGTCACGTCGACCACGTCGATCGAGCCGGCCTCGGCGCCCGTGCACTCGTTGGTCACGAACACGGTCCCGGGGTGCGTCGTGCTGGCGATGACCTCGCCGGACCCGGCGTCGGCGGCGGGGTCGGAGCACGCGTAATCGTAGATGAACGGGACGTACGAGATGTACGGCTGGTTGAGGTCGAGGTCGCCGTTCGGGCCGAGCGGCGCCGTGGGATTGGAAAACGCGAGCCGCCAGGTGATGATGTGCGAATCGCTGCGCAGCGCGACGAGCGTGCGCTCGCCCGCGACGCCGTAGTCGACGAGCGCGAGGCCGAGGTACGTGCTCGAGCCGCCGAGCGTGCCGGCGACGCTCGCGGTCCCGCCCTGGAGGTCGACCACCGCGATGCCGTCCGCCGTCGACACGAACACCCAGTGGTGGTTCGTGCCGTACCAGCTGTGGGCGGCAAACGGGTGGCGGCTCGCGGGGTCGTGGTCGGGGTCGTTGCCGCTGTACCAGGAGCCGCTCGGCACGCCCACGAGGTGGCTCGTGTTCGTGCCCGGGTCGGTGGGGATCGGACCATTCGACAGCCCGGGGCAGGCCGAGAAGTCGGTCGCGTCGACATTGATGTAGTCGGCCGCCGCGGCCGGGGCCGAAAGGAAACCGACGGCGATGGCCGCCGCGCCGCACCATGCGCGAATCGTCAAGGCTCACCTCCGCCCCGAGTCATCGCAATCGGCGTGCCGGGCCGAACGACGCGGATCCATTGGAAGGCGCGCGGGCGGCGCTGGCTCACCCGATCCGACGGAGTCGCGGGCGATCCAGGACCAAACCGTCAGCCCATGCCGAGGTACGCCTTCTTCACCTCGTCCGACGCCGCGAGTTTCGCGGCCGAGTCCCCCATCGCCACCTCGCCGACCTCGAGGACGTAGCCGTGGTGCGCCACGTGGAGCGCCATGTGGGCGTTCTGCTCGACGAGGAGAATCGTCGTCCCGTCCGCGTTGATCTCGCGGATGATCTTGAAGATCGTCTGCACCACCTGCGGCGCGAGCCCCAGCGACGGCTCGTCGAGGAGGAGGAGCTTGGGCCGGGCCAGGAGCGCCCGCGCGATGGCCAGCATCTGCTGCTCGCCGCCGGACAGCGTCCCGGCGCTCTGCTGCAGGCGCTCGCGCAGCCGCGGGAACAGCTCGAGCGCGCGCGCGCGGTCGCGCGCGATGCCCTCGCGGTCGGTGCGCGCATAGGCGCCGAGCTCGAGGTTGTCGTCGACGGTCAGGTTGGGGAAGATCCCGCGCCCCTCGGGCGCGTGGGCGATCCCGAGCTTCACGATCTCGTGCGCCGGTCGGCCGGTGATGTCCCGGCCGCCGAACCGGATCCGGCCGCGCGTCGGCCGGAGCAGCCCGGACAGCGTCCGCAGCGTCGTCGACTTGCCCGCGCCGTTTGCGCCGATGAGCGTCACGATCTGCTTTTCCTCGACGCGCAGGCTCACGCCCTTCAGGGCGTGGATGGCCCCGTAGTGCACGTCGAGCCCGTCGACCTCGAGCAATGCGGTCATTTTTTTGAGACCTTTCGCTCGCGGCGGCGCGCGGCTCCACCTCGCTCGGCTGCGCCTCGCTCGAAGTCGCCTCGCGCGCGCCGCCGCTCGCTCAAGGGGTGGCCTCGGGCGCTGGCTCGCCCAGATACGCCTCGATCACCGCCCGATCGGCCTGGACCTCTCGGGGCGTGCCCCGCGCGATGGTCACGCCGTGATCGAGCACCGTGATCGTCTCGCAGATGTCCATGACCAGCCCCACGTCGTGCTCGATGAGCAGCACGCTGAGGTCGAACTCCTTGCGCACGAGCTCGATGAGGTCGCGCAGCGCCAGCTTCTCCGGCGGGTTCATCCCCGCCGCCGGCTCGTCGAGGAGCAGCACCTTGGGGTCGGTCGCGAGCGCGCGCGCGATCTCCAGCCGCCGCTGGTCGCCGTAAGGGAGGCTCTTCGCCTGCTCGTCGGCGCGCCCGCCCAGGCCGAAGATGTCGAGCAGCCGGCGCGCGTGCTCGGCGATCGCCCGCTCCTCGCCCACCTGGCGGGGCGAGCGCCAGATCGCCGAGAACAACGTCTCGCGCGTCCTGAGGTGGCAGGCGACGCGCACGTTGTCGAACACCGACAGCTGGCCGAAAAGGCGCACGTTCTGGAACGTGCGCGTCATGCCGGCGCGCGCGATCTGGTACGGGCGCAGGCCGGTCACCTCGCGGCCGGCGAGCTGGATGCCGCCGGTCTGCGGCCGGTACACGCCGGTGAGCAGGTTGAACACGGTCGTCTTGCCGGCGCCGTTCGGGCCGATGAGCCCCTGGAGGTCGCCGGGTGCGAGCGCCAGCGAGAAGTCCGCGACCGCCTTGAGGCCGCCGAACGCGAGGGACAGCTTCCGCACGTCGAGGATCGCGTTCATGACTTCTTCTTCCCCCCCAGCTCCCACAGCTCGCGCACGCCGAAGATCCCCTGCGGGCGGAGGATCATCATGACGATGAGCAGGAACGCGTAGGCGATCATGCGGTACCCGGACACCTCGCGCAGGAGCTCGGGCAGGATCGTCAGCAGCACCGCCGCCACCACGGCGCCGGACACCGACCCCATGCCCCCGAGCACGACCATGATCACCACGTCGAACGACTTCTGGAAGCCGAGCTCGCGCGGGTTGAGGTTCGTCGCCAGCTGGTGGGCGAACAGCGAGCCGGCGATGCCGGCGAAGAACGCCGACAGCACGAACGCGCGCACCTTCGTCTGCGTCGTATTCACGCCCATCGCCTCGGCGGCGATCTCGTTCTCGCGGATGGCGAGGAACGCGCGCCCGTAGGTCGACCGCTTGAGCCGGATCGCGACGAGCAGGCTCAACGTCACGAACACCAGCACCCAGAACAGCGTCGTGTAGCGCGGGATGGCGCCGAACCCCTGCGCGCCGCCCAGCGACGTGAGCTTCTGCCCCAGCGACGCCGCCGCCAGGTCGTCGCCCTTGAGCACGGGGGTCGTGAGCTGGAACAGCACGCGCACGATCTCGCCGAACCCGAGCGTCACGATCGCGAGGTAGTCCCCGCGCAGGCGCAGCGACGGCAGGCCGACCAGGTAGCCGCACGCGGCGGCGACGAGGCCGCCGACCACGCTGCCGGCGACGAACAGCCATTCCCCCGGGCCGAGGAACACCTCGATCACCTTGGTCGAGCCCCACAGCGCGTACGACCCGTAGTAGGTGATGATCCCCGCCACGTAGCCGCCGACGAGCATGAACCCGGCGTGGCCGATCGAGAACTGGCCGGTGAGGCCATTCACGATGTTCAGCGACACGGCGAGAATGACGTTGATGCCGATGTTGATGAAGAGCGTGTAGTAGAAGTCCCCGACCGCCGGGACCAGGAGCTGCCCCAGGACGGCGATGATCACGCCCAAGATCAACGGGAGGAGGCTGCGCGGGATGCTCCCGCCGAGCGGGGGGGACAGGCGGCGCGCGGCGTCGGCCATGTCGGTCGGGCGCGCCATCACACCTTCTCCACGGCGGCGCGGCCCAGGATGCCCGTCGGGCGACCCAGCAGCACCGCGATCAGGACCAGGAACACGTAGGCGTCGCGCAGCGTCGTCGACACGTACGCCGCGCCGAACAGCTCGACGAGGCCGATGAGCAGGCCGCCCAGCATCGCGCCGCGCACGTTGCCGATGCCCCCCACCACGGCGGCGCAGAACGCCTTGAGGCCGAGGAGGACCCAGCTCGCGTCGGCCGGCTGCTTGACGCCGGGGTACTTCAGCGCGTAGAGCAGCCCGGCCGCGGCGGCCAGCGCCGAGCCGACCACGAACGTGAACGAGATGACCAGGTTCACGTTCACCCCCATGAGGGCGGCGATCTTGTCGGAGAACGAGACCGCCCGCATCGCGCGGCCCAGCTTGGTGCCGAACACGAGCCACTGCAGCGCCATCATCAGCGCCACCGCGACGACCACCACCACCACGTCGACGACGTTGATGTTCACGCCGGCGATCGTCGCCAGCGGCCGGTCGGCGATGAGGCGCGGCATGCTCTGCGGCTGGGTGCCGAACAGGAACGGGAGGGCGCCGGTGTTCTCGAGGAGGAGCGACACGCCGATCGCGGTGATGAGCACGTTCAGGCGCGGCGCGGCCCTGAGCGGCCGGTACGCCAGGCGCTCGATGGTGAAGCCGAGCGTCGCGCACAGCACCATGGACGCCGGCAGCACCAGCGCGATCGACCACGCCGGCGGCGCGACCTCCGCCCACCCGAACGCGCGCGAGATCACGAACGAGAACCACGCCCCCAGCATGAACACGTCGGAATGGGCGAAATTGATGAACGACAGGATGCCGTACACCATGGTGTAGCCGAGCGCGATGAGCGCATACAGGCTACCGACCGAGATGCCGTCGACCAGCGTCTGGAGGAGCTTGGTCACTTGGTGGGTTCGATCGTGGTCACATAGGTCGGCACGCCGCCCTTCATCACCACGACGACCGCGGGCTTGCGCGCGTTGCGATGCTCGTCGATGGTGATGATGCCGGTGACCGCCGAGAAGTTCTTGGTCTCGGAGATCGCCTTGGCGAGATCCTTGCCCGACAGCGACGGGGACCGCTTCATGGCGTCGGCCATGATCATCATCGCGTCGTAGCCGAGCGCGGCGAGGCCGTCGGGCACGGCGCCGTAGTCTTCCTTATATTTCTTGACGAAGTTCTGCACGGCGGGGCGGGTCTCTTCGTGCGAGTAGTGGTTCGAGTAAAAGCTCCCCTCGATGCTCGCGCCGCCGATCTTGGCCAGCTGCGCCGAATCCCAGCCGTCGCCGCCCAGGAACGGCTGGGTGATGCCGAGCTTGCGCGCCTGGAGGACGGTGTTCCCGACGTCGGTGTAATAGCCGGGGAGGTAGATGACGTCGGGCTTGTGGTCGCGGATCGTCGTGAGCTGGGCCGAGAAGTCGGAATCGCCGCCCGAGTAGGCCTGCTCGGTGACGATCTCGCCGCCGAGCTTGACGAAGCTCTTGCGGAACTCCTCGCGCAACCCCTGCGAGTAGGCCTGGGCCTGGTCATAGAGGATGGCCGCCTTCTGCGCCTTGAGGTTCTCGCGGGCGAACTTGGCGCCCACGTACCCCTGGAACGGATCGATGAAGCACACCCGGAAGATCATGTCGCCCAGGTCCGTCACGTCGGGGTTCGTCGACGACGGCGAGATCATGGGGACGCCCTTCTGCTGGGCGACGCGGCCGCCCGCCAGGGACAGGCTCGACGCCACCTCGCCGATCACCGCGATGACCTTGTTCTCGGTGATGAGGCGGGTCACCGCCAGCCCGGCCTCCTGGGTCTTGCCGGCGTCGTCCAGCCACTTGACCTCGATCTTCTTCCCTTTCACCCCCCCGGCGGCGTTGATCTCCTTCACCGCCAGCATGAGGCCGTTGTGGGTCGATTGGCCGAACGTGGCCTCACTCCCCGTGAACGAGCCGAACTCCCCGACGAGAATCGTCTCGCCGCCCCCCTTGCCCTCTTCTTCGCCCCCCTTTTGTCCGCGCATCCGGTCGCATCCCCCGGCCAGGACCGGGAACAGCATGAGCAAGCATCGGATCGTTTTCATGACGTTTTGCGATAAACCAAAGGAAGTCGCCAGTCAACAGGCGGGAGATTACTATCGTCGGGTGCGGGGACGCCTCCTCCTCGGTCTGGTGGTGCTGAACGCGGTGCTGCTCGGCCTGGGCGCCGCGCGCAAACGCTCGGATGCGACCGCGGAGAAGCGCGTCCGCGTCGGGCTGGTCCTCGACATCGGCGGCCTGGGCGACAAGTCGTTCAACGACGCGGCCTGGCGGGGGCTGCAGCGCGCCGAGGCCGAGCTCGACGTGGAGACGCGGTTCATCGAGCCCGGCGACGGCTCCGACCGCGAGAGCGCGGTGCGCCAGCTCGCCGCGGGCGGGTACGACCTCGTCGTGGGCGTCGGCTTCATCTTCACCGACGACCTGCGCGCGGCGGCGGCGCGCTTCCCGGGGGTGCGCTTCGCCTGCGTGGACTTCAGCGTGGTCCCGGGCGCGCCGCCCATCCCGCCGAATCTGCTCGCGCTGCGGTTCCGTGAGGAGCAGGGGTCGTACCTCGTCGGGGCGCTGGCCGCGCTGGTGTCGCGGAGCAAGATCGTCGGGTTCGTCGGCGGGATGGACATCCCGCTCATCCGCAAGTTCGAGGCCGGGTACCGGGCCGGCGTCGCCGCCGTGTGCCCCGACTGCCGGGTCCTGGCCGCGTACGCCGGCACCGACCCCAAGGCATTCGCCGATCCCACGACGGGTAAGGAGCTGGCGCTGGCCCAGATCGACCGCGGCGCCGACGTCGTCTACCACGCGGCGGGGAAGACCGGCGCCGGCGTCCTCGGCGCAGCGGAGGCGCGCAAGAAGCTCGCGATCGGCGTCGACTCCGACCAGTTTCACGAGGCCCCCTGCTGCGTGCTGACGAGCATGGTGAAGCGCGTGGACGTCGCCGTGTACGACACGATCCGCGCCGTCGCGGAAGGGCGCTTCCGCGGCGGGGTGCGCGAGCTCGGCCTGGCCGAGGGGGGCGTCGGCTACGTCTACGACGATCGCAACAAGCAGTGGATCCCCGACGCGGTGCGCGCGCGGGTGGAGGCGCTGCGCGCCCGGATCATCGCGGGCGAGATCGAGGTCCCCAGCAAGTGAGCGAGCGCCGGCGCGGGATCAGGCGACCCTGGAGCGAGGCGCAGCCGCCAAGGGAGCGAGCCCGGGGGAGGAGAGGCGCGACTTCGAGCGAGGCGCAGCCGAGCGAGGTGGAGCGCCGACCCCGGGCGAGCGACCGACGGGAAGACCTGGAGCCCCCGCGCCGGCGCGAGCGAACGGAGCAACGGTGATAGCGATCCAGGCCGACGCGATCATGAAGCACTACGGCTCGCGCGCCGCGCTGTTCGGCGCGTCGCTGGCGGTGCGCGCGGGGACGATCCACGCCGTGGTGGGGGAAAACGGCGCCGGCAAGAGCACGCTCCTCCGCGTCGTCTACGGCGAGACGCGCGCCGAGGGCGGGCAGCTGTCGCTCAAGGGACGCGCGGTGCCGCTCGGGACGCACGCGCCGCGCGACGCCATCGCCGCCGGGGTGGGGATGGTCCACCAGCACTTCATGCTCGTGCCGACGCTGTCGGTGCTCGACAACGTCGTCCTGGGACGCGAGCCGCGCCGCGGCCCGTTCGTCGACGTCCGGCGGGCCGCCGCCGAGGTGGCGGAGGTGGGCAAGCGCCTCGGCCTCGAGGGCGTCGACCGCCCGGTCGAGGAGCTGTCGGTGGGCGAGCAGCAGCGCGCCGAGATCGTCAAGGTCCTGTGGCGCGGCGCCGACGTGATCCTCCTCGACGAGCCCACCGCGGTGCTGACGCCGCCCGAGGTCGTGGCCCTGTTCGAGGTCCTGCGCGCCCTTCGGGGCGAGGGCAAGACGATCGTCATCGTCACCCACAAGCTCGACGAGGTGGTCGCGCTCGCCGACGAGACGACGGTCCTCCGCGCCGGGCGCGTCGTCGGCGAGTTCGCCGCCGGCACCGCCGCCGACGACATCGCGCGCGCCATCGTCGGGGGGACGCCGCCGGTCGACGCCCCCGCCGCGCTGACGCCCGGCGACGTCCGCCTGGAGGCGCGCGACGTCGCCATCGGTCGCGCGGTGCGCGGCGTAAGCCTGTCGGTGCGCGCGGGGGAGATCGTCGGCATCGCCGGCGTCCTCGGCAACGGCCAGTCCGAGCTCATGCTCGCGCTCGCCGGGATCCTTCGCCCCGACGCCGGCACCATCCGCGTCGGCGGCCGCCGCGGGCATATCCCCGAAGACCGCCACGCGCGCGGCATCATCCTCGACTTCACGCTCGCCGAGAACCTCGTCCTCGGCCGCCAGCGCGAGCTCGCGATGTGGCTGCCGCCGCTCGCCCCGCTGGCGCGCGCGGCGCTGGCGCGCGGCCGCGTCGTTCCCCCCGATCCCGACGCGCACGCGGCCGAGCTCTCCGGCGGAAACCAGCAGCGCCTCGTCGTCGAGCGCGAGCTCGGGCGGCCCGGCCTGGAGGTCCTCCTCGCCGCCGAGCCGACGCGCGGCGTCGACATCGGCGCGAGCGCGTGGATCCGCGCCCGCATCCGCGAGGCGGCTGCCGCCGGCGCCGCCGTCCTCCTGGGGAGCTCCGACCTCGGCGAGCTCCGCTCCCTCGCCGGCCGCATCCTCGTCTTCTACCGCGGGCGCATCGCCGCCGAGCTGCCGGTCGCCGAGGCGACGGACGAGCGGCTCGGCGCGGCGATGCTGGGGCTCTCCGCATGACCCGGTTGGCCATCGCGCTCCTCGTCGCCGTGGCGGTGGCGTCGGCGCTGATTCTCCTTTACGGCGAGTCGCCGGCCCACGTCTACGCGCTCCTCCTCGCGCGCACCTGGGGCGACGCCTACGGCCTCGGCCAGGTCGTGTTCCGCGCGACGCCGCTGGTGTTCACCGGCCTCGCCGTGGCGTTCGCGTTCCGCGCCGGGTTGTTCAACATCGGCGCCGAGGGGCAGCTCCTCGTCGGCTCGTTCGTCACCGGCATCGTGGGCGCGGCGCTGCCCGCGCCGGTCGCGGTCGCCGGCAGCCTCGCCGCCGGCGCGCTCGCCGGCGCGCTCCTCGCGGGCATCGCCGGCGCGCTGCGCGCGCGCTTCGGCGCCCACGAGGTGATCACCACGATCATGCTCAACTTCATCGCCCAGGCGCTCGTCCTGTGGGCCGGGCGCGAGGCGTTCTTCCTGCCGGAGACCGTCCACACCGCGCCGGTGACCGCGCGCCTCGCGTCCCTCGGCGCGGGGACCGCGGCGTCGACGGCGTTCTTCCTCGCGCTGGCGGCGGCGATCGCCTGCCACGTGTTCCTCTACCGGCTGCGCCCCGGGTTCGAGCTGCGCGCGTTCGGCGCGAGCCCGCTCGCGGCGCAGGCGGCGGGGATCTCCGCCGGCCGCACGATCGTCCTCACGATGTCCGCGTCGGGCGCGCTCGCCGGCCTCGTCGGCGCCGGCACCGTGCTCGGCTACAAGGGCTACTTCGAGGAGGGCATGGGGTCGGGCGCGGGATTCATGGGCATCGCGGTCGCCCTGCTCGCGCGCAACCATCCGCTCGCCGTCGTCCCGGCGGCGCTGTTCTTCGGCACGCTGGCGCAGGGCGGGCTCGCCGCGAACGCGCTCGTGCCCAAGGAGAGCATCGAGGTCATCCAGGCGGTCATCATCCTGGCCGCGGCAGGGAGGGCGCGGTGATCGACTTCTTCCTGCAAGGCCTGCGCATCAGCGCGCCGTACGTGCTGGCGGCGCTCGGCGGCGTCGTGGGCGAGCGCGCCGGCGTCATCCAGCTCGGCCTCGAGGGGATGCTCCTCGGCGGGGCGTTCGCCGCCACCGTCGGGGCGGAGCACGCCGGCATCCTCGGCGGGCTGGCCGCCGGCGCGCTCGGCGGCGTCGCGTTCGCCGCGATCTACGCGTTCGTGGCGCTGCGCGCGCGCGCCGACCAGGTCATCGCCGGCGTCGCGCTGAACCTCCTCGCGGTCGGCCTCACCCGCTACCTCCTCAAGCTCATCTACCACTCGGCGTCGAACTCGCCGCGCGTCGTGGGGTTCGACACGTCCGCGGAGACGGGCGCGTTCCTCGGCGCGACCGCCGTGGCCGCGCTGGCGCTGCAGGTGTGGATGCTGCGGACGCCCGCCGGGCTGCGCCTGCGCGCGATCGGGGAGCACCCCGATGCGGCCGACTCGCTGGGGGTGGACGTGCTGCGGCTGCGCGCCGCGGCGGTGCTGGCGACGGGGCTGCTCGCCGGCCTCGGCGGGGCGTGGCTCGCGCTCGACAACCACGGCTTCGTCGACCGCATGAGCGGCGGGCGGGGCTACATCGCCCTGGCGGCGGTGATCTTCGGCCGCTGGTCTCCACTCGGCGCGGCCGCGGCGTGCCTCCTTTTCGGGTTCGCCGACGCGCTGTCGCTCGGCCTCCAGACGGCGCAGACGTTCCCGCGCGAGCTCACCCAGATGCTGCCGTATGCGCTGACGATCATCGCCGTCGCCGGTATGGTCGGACGCTCGCGCGCGCCGCGGGCGCTGGGAGTAAGATGGCCGCCGTGACACGGCTCGTCGCGTTCGCCTGCCTCCTCGGGTGCAAGGTGCCCGATCCGCCGCCGATCGGGGACACGCCGTGGGAGGATCGCTTCGAGCGGAGCGAGGTCGGCGCCGACTACGTGGCGACGGACAGCGTCTACGAGGTGCGCGGCGGCGCGCTGCGCGTCGAGAAGGCCTACAACCAGCCGCTGTGGCTGCGCAAAAAGCTCCCCGCGGACGCCGAGATCGATCTCGACGTGCGTTCGATGTCGCCCGCCGGGGACATCAAGGTGGAGATCTGGGGCGACGGCGAGTCCAAAGCGCGCGATCGGGGGGCGTACACGTCGACCGGCTACGTGTTCATCTTCGGCGGGTGGTCGAACACGCGGTCGATCCTGGCGCGCCTGGAGGAGCACGGGCGCGACCTCGTCGCCCGCTCCGAGCCCAAGGTCGAGCCGGGCCGGACGTATCACTGGAAGATCGTGAAAGGGGGCGGCCATATCGAGTGGTCGATCGACGGGCAGAAATTCCTCGCCTACGACGATGCCAACCCGCTCTCGGGCCCGGGGCACGAATATCTTGGCTTCAACGACTGGGAGGCAGAGGTTTGGTTCGACAATCTCGTCATCAAGCCGATCAAGTGATTTCCAACACATGCGCCTCGGAGCGGGGCAGGATAGGATCGCGTCGATGCGTCGCCTAGCGGCTGTGTGCCTCGCCTTGGCCGCGTGCTTCGGGCCGAACCTCAGCGACCAGCCGTTCCGGTGCGGGCAAAACCACGAGTGTCCCCCCGACTACACGTGCGATCTGGCGACGGGGTTCTGCGCGAAGTCGCCGGGGGCACATATCGACGCGCCGATCGGGTCGCAGGCGGACGGGCGGATCGATGCCCGGATCGGGGAGCCGGACGCGCGGATGGGCGGGCCGGATGCGCGCATGCCCGACGCGCCCATCATCGATGCGCGCATGGGCGGCCCGCCGGATGCGCCGGTCGGCCCGCCCGACGCGATGTGCATCGCGCATTGCGAAGGAGACGTGCTGGTCACGTGCACGGCGGGCGGCGGCACGATGCGCATGAACTGCCCCGTCGGGTGCACGGAGAGCGGCGGGG
>DATFWE010000267.1:0-14274 GCA_035259575.1 Haliangiales bacterium | reverse complement strand
TTTGACGTGGGTGAGCGATCTCGTGCGGCCCAAGCCGCATCGGCCGCTCGAGGTGACCTGGATCCAGAAACCGCCGCTGCGCTCGACCGCGCAGCCCCTTCCGCCCCTGCCTCCGGCCAGGCCCCCGGTAGCCAAGAAGGTTCAGCCCAAGGTTCCGCCTCCGCCGGAGGTCAAGCCGGAGCCGCCACCTCCGATCGTTCAGGCGCCTCCGCCCAAGCCCCAGAAGAAGAAGGAGGAGCCGCCGAAGCCGCCGCAGGTGAAGGAGCCGCCCAAGCCCGCGCTCATCCCGCAGCCGCCCAAGCCGGTGCAGAAGCCGCCCGAGGAGCAAAAGCCGAAGCCGCCCGAGCAGCCCAAGGTCGCGCTCCCCAAGGAGCGGCACAAGACGGTCGAGGTCGACGACGACAAGAACGTCGTCAAGGAGGAGCCGGCCGACGCGGAGTACCTGTCGGACAAGAACCGCGTCGTCGCCGAGCAGACGCGCGACACGCGGACGAACCTGGAGAAGCAGGAGAACGGCAAGGCGTCGGCGTCGGAGAAGAGCGACGACAACGCCAGCAAGGAGGTCGGCGGCGAGGACGAAGAGGTCCGCCAGCTCGAGAAGGCCGAGGCGACGACGCTCGAGAAGAAGAACGTCGATCCCACTGCGCACTCGGGCGAGAAGGACAAGGCCGTCGGGCTCATCATCGGGACCAAGGGGCGCGAGGGATCGCGGGGCGACAGCGGCGCCGGCGGCGAGGGCGGCAAGCCCGGCACGCTGTCGATGCGCAACATCGAGGGGCGCGGCGCGCCCGGGATGGACCACTCGCTGAACGTGGCCCCGTCGCCCGGCGCGAACGACGACGCCCCCGAGGTGGCGATGTCCAAGACACCGGGCACCACGGCCAAGCAGGGCGACGGCGGCAAGGCGGGGGCGCCGGGGGCGCCGGGGAAGCGCGGGCCCAAGCTGGCGCTCGACTTCGAGCAGTACGAGCGGGCGATCGGGTCGGACAAGTACCGCGACGAGATCGAGGTCGCCAAGCGCTCCAAGTCGCACAAGAAGGGCCGCTGGGAGAAGAAGCTCGACGCGATCCACTCGTCGCTGGAGAACTTCGTCCCCGAGGTCAAGCCCGGCAACCAGAACGCGCTCGGCACGCGCGCGGCGCCGTTCGCCGTCTACATCGCGCGCGTCCACCGCAAGATCCACGAGCTGTGGGGCTTCGGGTTCCTGTCGGACCTCGATCTCAAGTCGCCCACCGACCCGATGAACAACCGGGACCTCAAAGTGACGCTCGAGATCGTCCTGAACTCGGACGGCACCGTGGACAAAGCCACGATCGTCAAGGGCTCGGGCGTGCTGACGTTCGACGTGGCGGCGATCGATTCGGTCATGAGCGCGGGCCCGTTCGAGAAGGCGCCGCAGGAGATCGTGTCGGGCAACGGCAAGGTGTACCTCCACTGGACGTTCCATCGCGACGAGCGGCAATGCTCGCCGTACTTCGCCGATCCGTTCATCCTCGACAACGCCGGCCCGGAGAACGAGAAGCGCGGCCTCCCCGAGCCGTCGGAGGAGATCGCGCGGCGCAAGGGCCTGGAGAAGATCTCGCGCGACGGCAGCCCGACCAAGTCCACGGTGGTCGTGCCCCACGTGACGCGCGAGCAGATCGGGAGCGAGGGGGACACGGCGTCGGCGGCGCGCGCGAACGCGAACCTGCCGGCGCCCGACGACCCCGGGGCGCAGGATGCGGCGCTGCGCTGGGCGAACGCGTTCGAGAGCGGGGACGTGGGGGCGATGGTCGCCGCGTCGGGCGTGCCGTTCCACGTCGGCGGGCAGAAGTTCGGGGACCTCGGCGACCTGGGGACGGTGTGGCGCGGCGTCCTCGCCGAGGTGTCGAGCCACGAGATCAAGGAGTGGAAGGTGATGTCGCCGGCGGGCTACCGGGCGGTGTTCGGGCGGCTCCCCAAGGGCGCGGACGACACCAAGCTCTATCTGGCGGCGCGCGTGGGCAAGGAGTGGCTGACGCTCGAGCTCGGCAGCTCCGACGGCAAGTACAAGGTCGTCGGCCTGTATCGGTAGCCATATTTTCGTGGCAGGATCGATCCGTGGGTGACGACAAGCGGCGTCTGCCGGTGATCGACGGCCCGGTCCGGAACGACCTCGACGACGGGCTCCGGTTCGTCCACGTCATGGGCATGCAGGTCAAGCACGACCTGTTCGAGGCGTCGTCCAAGCTCTACGCGCTCCTCGAGGAGCTCGTCGCCAGCGGTGCGATCGACGCCGCCTCGCTGGAGAAGCGGCGCGAGCGCATCAAGGAGCGCGAGCAGGAGCGGCAGAAGGCGCAGGCGCACGTGCAGGTGAGCGAGCTCAAGGACAAGTACGCGCTCAAGGACCTCCCCGACATCGACTGCGCCTCGATCATCCCCATCTGCAAGGCCCGCTGCTGCAAGCTGTGGTTCTCGCTGTCGTTCCAGGATCTCGACGAGGGCGTCGTCGAGTGGGACTACGCGCTGCCCTACGTCATCCGCAAGCGGGCGGACCACCGCTGCGTGCACCAGGATGCGGAGACCGGCGGCTGCGGCATCTACGCCCACCGCCCCGGCGCCTGCCGCATCTACGACTGCCGCAACGACAAGCGCATCTGGATCGACTTCGACAAGCGGATCCCGGCGCCCGACGACGCCGTCATGCCCTGAGCGCGACCGCGCGCAGCTCGCAGCCGACGCCGAACGAGCGGAACGCGCCGAGGAGCGCCGCCAGCGGCTCGAACGGCGCGACCAGCCAGGCGGGCTCGCGGCGAAAGCGCGTCCCCAGGAGATCGTTGGCGAGGAAGCGGAGCGGCCGGGCGAAGCTGCCCGCGCCCGTGCGCGTGCGCAGCGACGCGAGCAGGAATCCGGCGCGCGCGAGGTAGGCGCGCAGGGTGCGCGCGTCGAGCTGGTACAGGTGGCGCGGCGCCTCCACGCCGACCCAGTAGCGCCCGAACGCGCGCGCCGGCAGCCCGCGGTAGTTGGGGACGGCGAGGTGGAGCGCCCCGCCCGGCGCGAGCACGCGCCGGACCTCGGCGAGCGCGCGCGCCGGGGAGTGGGTGTGCTCGAGCACGTGCCACAGGACGACCACGTCGAAGCTCTCGTCGGGGTGGGGGATCGCCTCGGCGGTGCCGACGGCCACGCGATGGCCCTTCTTGCGGGCGCGCGCGGCGGCGGCCTCGGACGGCTCGACCGCCCACGTCGTCCAGCCCAGCTGGGCCATCGCGTCGAGGAGCGCGCCGTTGCCGCTGCCGACGTCGAGGATGCGGCGCCGGCCGCGCGGGCGCGGGATGACGTGCCACGCGACCTCCTGGCGGACGCGCAGGTAGAGGCGCGCGGCCGGTCCGGGCGGGTCGGCGGCGCCCGCCAGCGCCTGCCAGGCGCGCAGCGGCGCGGGCGGCGCATCGGCGTGGGCCGGGTAGTCGTCGTCGTAGCACGCGCCGATGGCCGCGCGCGTGGGGCGCGGGTTGAGGAACGCCAGGCCGCAGGCGTCGCAGGCGACGAGCGTCCACGCCTCGCCGCCCGGCCGGTCGAGATCGGTGAAGCGCGCGCGCGGATGGAACCTCGTCCCGCCGCACAGGTCGCACGCGGTCACTGTCTCGATCATCGCCGGTACCATGCGGTGACCGCCAGGCGCTCGCGCGCCGCCGGCAGGACCTCGTGCTCGACCGCGGCGGAGAAGAACACGATCAGGCGGTCGAAGAGGGGCTCGATCTCGCGCGTGCCGCCGCGCGCGTGCGCGCGCAGGACGCCCCCGTGCTCGGCGCGCCACCCCGGGTTGAGATAATAGATCGCGGTGACGATGCGGCTCTCGGCGCCGGCGAACGCGTCGCGGTGGCGGGCGTAGCCGGCGCCGTCGGCGTAGCGCGCGAGCTGCACGTCGAACTCGCGGAGGTCGAGGTAGGCGCGGTTGAGCCAGCGGCGAAGGTCCTCGAAGATGGCGAGCGCCGGCGCGAGCGCGGGCGGGTCCACCCACACGATCGTGTCGCCGCGGATCGCCGGGTCCCGGCGCCGGCCGCGGCCGACCCCCGCGGGCGCCGCCGCCGCGACGAGGGCGCGGGCCTCGTCGACGAGCGAGGCGGCCTCCGCGCCCAACACCCCGTCGCGCAAGACGATTTCGCCTGCGGCCAGGGCGTCGAGGTCGTTGTCGTCGAGGAGAACCATGGCGCACGCCGGTTGTCGAATAGAACGACTGCTCGGGTCGTTCGTTCAAGCAGGAAAAACAGGAGCTCGCCGTGAACCGCCTGACAGTATGGAAGATCGCGGCCGTCTCGTTTGCCGCGACGACCGCCGCCTCGTGGTTCTGGCGGCCGCAAGCCCGGCCGGCGGCGAGCGCGGCCGCGACGGTGTGGGCGCCGCGGATCGTGGCGCCGCGCGCGCCGCGGGCCGCGGCCCTCGACGGCGACGAGGCGGAGCTCCTCGCCGCGGTCGAAGGCGCGCGCACGGTCCCCGCGCTCACCGCGGCGATCGATCGCCTTGCGGCGGTGGCGAGCGAGCGCTCGCTCGAGGCGCTGACCCGCTTCGCCGACGACGCGCGGCCGGGCGTGGGCGAATCGGCGATCCGCGCCATCGGTCGCGTCGGCGGGGACGAGGCGAGCGAGATCCTCGTGTCGCTGGCCCAGAGCGGCCGCCAGCGCACCCGCTCGGCCGCGGTGCTCGCGCTCGCCGAGGCCGGCACGCCGCGCGCGCTCGAGGTCCTGGCGCGGTATGCGCGCGATCGGCGGAGCGACCTGCGCGACACCGCGCTCGTCGCGCTCGGGGCGAGCGGCAACGCCGCGGCCGTGCCGGTGCTGGTCGAGCTGGCGCACCGGCCCGAGACGATCGACGCGGCCGTGCGCGCGCTCGCCGCGCTCAACGTGCCCGAATCGGGCGAGGCGCTGGCCGCCATGGCGCGCTCCGGCCCGTCGCGCCTGCGGGCGGCCGCGCTGTCGGCCCTGCCCGACGCGGCGTCGGCCGACGTCGAGGCGATGCTCACCCAGCTGCTTCAGTCCGGCGACGCGACCTCGGCGGCGTCCGCGGCCGAGGTCCTGGGGCGGAGCGGCAACCCCCGCGCGGTCGCCGCGCTCGCCCGCGCGGCGCGGGCCGGCCAGGCCAACGTCGCCAACGCGGCCGTCGGCGCGCTGGGCCAGATCGGCGGCGCCGACGCGCGGCGCGCGCTCCTCGGCCTGATCCGCGACGGGTCGCGCAACCTCATCTACTCGGCGGCGAGCGCGCTGGCGCAGGACGGCGACGGAGAGGGCGTCCGCCTCCTCGAGGCGGAGCTGCCGCGGGCCACCGTGCAGACGCGCGCGAGCATCCTCGGCGTCCTGTCCGGCGTCCGATCGCCGCAGATCGACGCGCTCATGCTCGAGCTGGCGAAGCGCAGCGACCCGACCGATCGCAGGATCGCCATCGAGTACCTGGTGCGCTCCGGCCACGACGCGGCGATCCCGCTCGCGCTGGCCTGGCTCCAGGGCGGCACGCGCGCCGAGCGGCAGCAGGCGCTGCAGGTCCTGGGGCAGACCGACGCCCCCGAGGCGGTGGCGGCGGTGAAGGAGCTGGCGCGGCAGTCGACGGGCGCCGCGCGCATCGAGGCGCTCACCGCGCTCGTGGGGCGATCCGGCGACGACCCGGAGGTCGTGTCGCTCCTCGGCGCGTCCCTGGCGAACGGGCGCAACGGCGAGGCGTTCTCGGCCGCGTTCGCGCTGGCGCAGGCGGGGACGCCGGCCGCGCGCGACGCGCTCCTCGGGGCGCTGAAGGGAAACGCGTGGCAGGCGGCGAACGCGGCGGCGCAGGCGCTGGCGCAGATCGGCGGCGCGGAGGCGACGGCGGCGCTCGCCGAGGTGGCGCGGCGCGGCGACCGCCGGGTGCGCACGGCGGCGTTGCAGGCGCTGGCGAGCCTGGGGGCGCCGGAGACGGTATCGGTCGCCAAGGATGCCCTCGAGCGCGGCACGCCCGAGGAGGCGCTGGCGGCCGCCAACGCGCTCGCCCAGTTCGACGGGGGCGAGGCGCGGGCGCTTTTGCAGCGCGCCGCCGCGTCGCGCGACGCGTCGATCCGGTCGACGGCCGCGCAGGCGCTGGGGCAAAATCCCGACGCCACGTCGCTGGCCACACTGGTCGGGCTCACGCGCGACGCCGACCCGGCGGTGCGGACCGCGGCGCTGGTCGGACTGGGGCAGCTCGGCACGCCCGACGCGACGAACACGCTGTTCGACGTCGTGCGCGGCGGGACGCCCGCGGATCGCGCCCAGGCGATCGGAATCGTAGCCGGGCTCGGCGACGCGCGCGCCGAGGCGGCGATCGCGGCGGCGATCGCCGACCCCAACGAGGGGGTCGCGGCGGCCGCGATCTCCGCGGCGCAGCTGAGCGGTCCGGAGATGGACGCGGCGATCGCGGCCCGCCTGGCCGACCCGCGCGCCCCCCAGGCGGTGCGCACCGCCGCGGCGCAGACGCTGCGCGCGCACGGCGGGACGATCGCGGACGCCCACGCGGCGGAGATCACGGCGCTCATCGGGGAGGAGACGCCGGAGGCGGCGGTCGAAGACTAGCCGCGCGCCCGATGTCGGCGCACGACTCGTCGTGCTGCGCCACGGCGCGGGCGACGGAGGTGTAGCGGACGGGCGGAGCGCGGACACGAGAACAGAGAACAGAGAATGGGAATTCGAACGGAATTCGAACCGTTCTCCGTTCCGTTCTCTGTTCCCGTTCTCTGCTCTCTGTTCTCCGTTGTTTTTACAACGCAGGCGGCGCCGGCACCGGCACCGTCACCGACTGCTCCGCGGGCGACGGTCGGATCGTGGCGACGATGCACGCGACGGGCAGCTGGTCGGCCTTGTCGCGCAGCTTCATCAGGTCGGCGGGGGAGTTGATGTCGCCGGGCAGGGGAATCGCGCAGGCGCTGTAGGGGCCGGGCACGACGGTGTCGAACTTGGCCGGCTTGCCCTTGAGCACGAAGCCGGGGTGCAGCGCGCCCTCGCCGCGCTCGGCGAACGCCTCGGTGAACTGCTCGGCGTTCGACACCGCGGGCATGTGCCCGGTGACGAGGAACACCTGCGCCGCCGACACGGTCACCCCGCTCGGCGGGGCGATCGCGACCGAGACGCTGACGTTGCCGCTGGGGAGCTCGATGTCGAGGCGCGCGCCCTGCTCGCCGACGGTGACGAGCTTGCTGAACATGTTGCGCCCGCCCATCATCCCGCCGGCCTCCATCGCCGTGACCATGTAGGTGTCCGGCGCGAGCTTGTCGAAGCGATAGCCGCCGTCGTCGCCGGTCTGCACGATGAACGTGCCGCGCGACGCCTGCTGCGCCCCGGCGGTGACGATGCCGTGGGCCACCGGGTTGCCGCCGGTCGTGACGCGCCCCTCGAGCGGCGCGAACGGGCGCAGGACGAGATCGACGCTCGCGCTCTGCGGCGAGGCGGGCAGGCGAACGGTGCCGGAGCGGCCGTCGGTCGGGTGCTCGGCGGCGATGACCACGCTCTTCACGCCGACGCCCGACAGGGTGAAGCCGCCGTCGTCGTCGCTGGTGGTGCTCTTCACGCCCAGCCCGGCGCCGAAAAGCCCCGCCGACAGCTCGCTGCCCGTGCCGATGATCTGCGCCCCGCACACCACCTTCGCTCCGGGGGCGGGGCTGCCGTCGCCGTGCAGGACGCGGCCCGAGATCGATCGGCCGCGCTCGACGGTGATGGTGCCGACGTCGGTCTCCGCGTTCGCCTTCACGGTGACCCCCGAGACCGTCTTGCGCACGAACTCCGGCCCGGACACGGTGACGCTCGTCGGCCCGGCGGGCGAGTCGAGCGCGAACGCGCCGCCGGGATCGGAGAACGGCGTGCCGTCGCCCCACCCGGTCGACACCGAGTACACCGACGGCGCCGACCCGTCGTCGTACAGCACGCGCCCCTTGACCTTCCCGTCGGGCTGGAGGACGAGCTTGACGTCCCTGTCGCCGGGCTTGGCCGGCACCGATTCGCGCAGCCACGCGCCGCGCACGTCGTTCGAGCGAGACGCGCGCAGGCGGTAGGTCCCGGGCGCCAGCCCGGTGAGCTCGAACCGCCCGCCCGCGTCGGTGATGTCCTGGACGAATCCGCGCAGGCGCAGGGACGACAGCTCCTGCCCGCTGCCCGTCGCCTCGGGCGTCGCGAGCACCTGGGCGTCGGAGATGGCCTCGCCCTCGGGCGTCACCACCATGCCGGCGATCGTCCCCTCGAGGTCGAGCGTGATGGTGAGGCCGGTCTGCTCGGGCTTGGCGGCGAGATCGATGTCGACCGTCGACGACGCGGCGGTCTCGTGGATCGCAGCGACCTGCACCACGGCGCGCGGCAGCCCGCCGATGTCGAACTGCCCGCGGTCGTCGGCGTACGCCTGGCGCGTGACATCCCAGCGGTACCCCGCGGCCTTGGCGGCGACCCGCAGCGTCGCGCCGCCCACCGGCTGCCCGGCCTTCGACACCACCCGCCCGGCGATGCGCGCCGCGGGCGCGAGGCGGACGACGACGTCGGCGCGCGCGTTCTTGCCGTCGAGCGTCACCGGCGACGACGTCCCGGGCGCGTGCTGCGGGTGCCGCGCCTCGAAGCGGAACGTGCCGGCGGGGAGGGCGGCGAACGCGAACTTCCCCTTGGCGTCGCTGTCGACGCTGGTGCGCTCGAGCGACCCCACCCACGGCGACGACGCGTCGAGCGGCGCGACGCGCGCACCGGCGACGGGCTTGCCCGCCGCGTCGACCACCGTGCCCGACACCGGCGCGCCGCGCTTGAGCTCCACCGTGGTCTTCTCCGTCGCCCCCGCCTTGCCCGACGCCTCGTACAGGGTCACGCCGCGCGCGTAACCCTCCGCGCTGGCCTCGATGGTGTGCCACCCCGCGCCGACGCCGCGGAGGCGCGCCTTGCCGTCGGCGCCGGTGGGCGCGGTCGAACCTCCCTCCTCGGCGCCGATCGTCACGTCCGCCCCGGCGAGCGGCTTGCGCGTGTCGGCGGCGATCACCGTGACCTCGAGCGTGGCCGCCCCCTTGAGGCGGAGGGTGACCGGCTCGGTCTTGGCGGTGACGCGCACGGTCACCGGTCCGGCGACCGCATCGTCCTTGCGTGCGGCGACGAAATAGGAGCGACCAACGAGCTGGTCGAACGCGAAGGACCCGTCGGCCTCGGTCTTGGCGGTGCGCCGGGGACGCGAGCCGAGGAGGACCACGGCGCCGCCCACGGGCCGCTCCTCGTCGTCGATGACCTGCCCTTCGAGCCGCAGCTTCCCCGGCGGATCGTCGTCCTCGGCGACGCGAACGTCGAGCGGGCGCCCCTCGGCGCGCTTGTCCGGGCCGGCGGCGCCGCCGCCCGGCGCCGGCGTCTGCGGCGGAGGCACCTTCTTCTGCGCCGTCGTGTCCTTCTCGGCCGGCGCCTCCGATTTCTTCTTGACGAAGAGGACGTACCCGGCGGCGATCGCCGCCATCACGCCCAGGACCACAACCAGCGCTCGTTTGGACATGGGCTCGCGCGCGTGCATGTGTCGTACCTCTTCTGGGACGGATGCTAACCCCTCCGGCTTCCACGGCAAGGTACGGTGTTGCACGCGTCGCGGTCGGTTGCGCCCTGTTGCGCCTGTTGCATGCTGTAGAATCCGCCCGTGTCCAGCTGGACCTGGGACAGGGCCGAGGACGAGTTCGGCCGCTGGCTGGAGGTCGAACGCGGCGCGTCGCCGCGGACGCTGGCGGCGTACCGCCGCGATGTCGCCGAGCTCCGCCGTTTCCTCGCCGCCCGCCGGGGGCGCGAGCCGGCGCCAGGCCGGATCGACGTCGTCGACGTGCGCGCGTTCCTGGCGTCGCTGTTCGGGACGAACGAGGCGTCGTCGATCGCGCGCAAGCTGTCCGCGCTGCGCACGTTCTTTCGCTTCCTGGCCAAGCGCGGCCAGGTCGGCGACAGCCCCACCGCACTGGTGAAGTCGCCCCGGCGCAAGCAGCCGCTCCCGCGCGCGCTGTCGGTCGACGACGCGTTCCGCCTGGTCGAGGCGCCGCAGGGGGCGCGCGAGCGCGCGATCCACGAGCTCCTCTACGGCGCCGGGCTGCGCGTGTCGGAGCTGTGCGCGCTCGACGTCGGCGACATCGACGGGGACTTCGTCCACGTGCGCCGCGGCAAGGGCGGCAAGGCGCGCCTGGTGCCGATCGGGAGCGCGGCGCGCCGCGCGCTCGACGCCTATCTCGTCGTGCGCCGGCCGGGCCCGGGCCGGGACGAAGACGCGCTGTTCACGAACGCGCGCGGCGGGCGCCTCACGGCGCGATCGGTGCAGCGCAACCTCAAGGCGCACGCGGGCGCCGCCGGCGTGGGCGCGGCGACGCCGCACACGCTGCGCCACTCGTTCGCGACGCACCTCCTCGACGGCGGGGCGGATCTACGTGCGATCCAGGAGCTCCTGGGTCACGCTTCCCTCGCGTCGACGCAGGTCTACACCAAGGTGTCGCTCGACCATCTCATGACCGTCTACGACCGCTCGCACCCGCACGCCAAAAAGCCGAGAAAGCCGAGATGACGAACCACTCCACCACCATCTTGTCGGTCCGCCGCGACGGCAAGGTCGTCGTCGCCGGCGACGGCCAGGTGACCATGGGTCAAACGGTGATGAAGGCCACGGCGCGCAAGGTGCGCCGCATGTACGACGGCCGCATCATCGCCGGATTCGCCGGCTCCGCCGCCGACGGCATCGCCCTGTTCGAGAAGCTCGAGGGGAAGCTCAAGGACTTCCAGGGCAACCTGCCGCGCGCGGCGGTCGAGCTCGCCAAGGACTGGCGCACCGACCGCGTCCTGCGCCGGCTCGAGGCGCTGCTCGTCGTGTGCGATCGCGAGCGGAGCTTTCTCCTGTCCGGCACCGGCGACGTGATCGAGCCCGACGAGGGGATCGTGGCGATCGGCTCGGGCGGGCCGTTCGCGCTCGCCGCCGGGCGCGCGCTCCTCGAGCACACGTCGCTGGGCGCGCGCGCCATCGCCGAGGCGGCGCTCGCGATCGCCGCCGACATCTGCATCTACACCAACCGCAATGTCACGGTGGAAGAATTATGACGGACCCATTCCATCTGACCCCCCGCGCCATCGTCGACGAGCTGGATCGCTACATCGTGGGACAGCGCGCGGCCAAGCGCGCCGTGGCGATCGCCCTGCGCAACCGCTGGCGCCGCCAGCAGGTCGCCGAGCACCTGCGCGACGAGATCGCCCCCAAGAACATCATCATGATGGGGCCGACCGGCGTGGGGAAGACCGAGATCGCCCGCCGCCTAGCGCGGCTGGCGGCGGCGCCGTTCCTCAAGGTCGAGGCGTCCAAGTTCACGGAGGTCGGCTACGTCGGGCGCGACGTCGACTCGATCGTGCGCGATCTCACCGAGATCGCCGTCAAGCTAGTGAAGGACGAGGAGCAGACCAAGGTGCGCGGGCGGGCGCGCGACTCGGCCGAGGAGCGCCTCCTCGACGTGCTCCTGCCGCCCACGCGCGGGCGCCTCGCCGAGCCCGATCCGGAGGCGGCCACGCGCGAGAAGCTGCGCGCGCTCCTGCGCCAGGGCAAGCTCGACGACCGCACCGTCGAGGTCGAGGCCACAGAGGACCAGAACCCGTTCCTCCAGGTGTTCTCCCCCCAGGGGGTGGAGGAGATGGGGCTGTCGTCGATGAAGGACCTCCTGGGCAACCTCGGCCGGCGCACGCGCAAGCGCAAGGTCAAGGTGCCGGAGGCGCTCGAGATTCTCACGCTCGAGGAGGCGCAGAAGCTCATCGACATGGACAAGGTGGTGAAGGAGGCGGTGCACCGCGCCGAGAACTCGGGGATCGTGTTCATCGACGAGATCGACAAGGTGGCGGGACGCGAGTCCGTGCACGGGCCCGACGTGTCGCGCGAGGGCGTGCAGCGCGATCTCCTCCCCATCGTCGAGGGCTCGACGGTGACGACGAAGTACGGCCCGGTCCGTACCGACCACGTCCTGTTCATCGCCGCCGGCGCGTTCCACGTCACCAAGCCGTCCGACCTCATCCCCGAGCTGCAGGGGCGCTTTCCCATCCGCGTCGAGCTCGAGCCGCTCACCGACGCGGACTTCGTGCGCATCCTGACCGAGCCGGAGAACGCGCTGACCAAGCAGTACCAGGCGCTCCTGTCGACGGAGAAGGTGGAGGTGGCGTTCGCCGAGGACGCGATCGCCGAGCTGGCGCGCATCGCCGCCGACGTGAACTCGCGCACGCAGAACATCGGCGCGCGGCGCCTCCACACCGTGATGGAGCGGCTGTTCGACGAGCTGTCGTTCGCCGCACCCGACATCGGGCCCCAGTCGGTCACCATCACCGCCGCCTACGTGCGCGAACGGCTCGCGCACGTGGCGGAGAACGAAGATCTGTCGCGCTACATCCTATGACGCTGGACGAGCCGAGCCACCGGACAAGGCGACCCTGGAGCAAGGCGCAGCCGAGCGACCTGGAGCCCCGGCGGCGAGGCGAGTCCCGCAGACGACAAAGGAGGATCGCATGCCTCTGTCCCGCCGGCAGTTCCTCGGTAGCGCGGGCGCCCTGGCGCTGGTGTCCGCGGCGGCGCGGTCGCGCCTCGCCTCGGCGCGCGGGCTCCTCGTCGAGCCCGTTCTCGACGACATCGTGCGGCGCGCCCTCGACGCGGCCAAGAAGGCGGGGGCGACCTACGCCGACGTCCGGCTGGTCCGCCGGCGCAGCGAGACCATCGCGACGCGAGAGGATCGCGTCGAGCGCGTCGACGCCACGGAGAGCTACGGCGTGGGCGTGCGCGTCCTCGCCGCCGGGGCGTGGGGCTTCGCCGCCACCTCGCGCGTCGAGCCCAGGGAGGCCGAGCGCGTCGCCCGCCGCGCCGTCGACACCGCCAAGGCCAACGCGCGGATCCTGCGGACCCCGGTGACGCTCGCGCCCAACCCCGCCCGCGTCGACGTGTGGCAGACGCCGCTCGTCAAGGACCCGTTCAAGATCTCCGTCGAGGACAAGGTGGAGCTGCTCCTCGCGCTCAACGCCGAGGTCCTGAAGGTGAAGGGCGTCAAGTTCGTGTCGTCGGGCGTCACCTGCCTCGGCGAATGGAAGCTCCTGGCCACGTCGGAGGGCGCGCACATCGAACAGGACATCACCCGCATCGGCCCGACGCTGCAGGCCACCGCCGTCGGCGTGACCAGCGGCGAGTTCGAATCGCGCGCGCACCAGCTGGCGCCGGCGCAGGCGGGGTGGGAGTACATCGAGGAGTCGTCGCTGC
Source organism: Haliangiales bacterium (assembly GCA_035259575.1). Classification (GTDB taxonomy): domain Bacteria; phylum Myxococcota_A; class Polyangia; order Haliangiales; family SHYZ01; genus DATFWE01. Next base: position 1,077 of record DATFWE010000267.1, on the reverse strand, counting down.
GCGCCGACGCGCGTCGGATCGGCGAGGAGGCGGTGGAGAAGCTGTCGGCGACGGGCGTCGAGCCGGGCAAGCGCGACCTCATCCTCGACCCCGGCAACCTCTACCTCACCATCCACGAGTCGATCGGCCACGCCACCGAGCTCGACCGCGCGCTCGGCTACGAGGCCAACTTCGCCGGCACGTCGTTCGCCACGCCCGACATGCTGGGCAAGCTCATGTACGGCTCGGAGATCGTGACGGTGTTCGCCGACAAGACGACGCCGCGTGGGCTCGCCACCTGCGGCTACGACGACGACGGCGTGAAGACGCAGAAATGGAACCTCATCGAGAACGGCAAGCTCGTGGGGTATCAGACCACGCGCGACCAGGCGGCGTTCCTGGGGGAGAAGGCGTCGCGCGGCACCTGCTACGGACAGGACTTCGCGTCGTTCCCGTTCCAGCGCATGCCCAACGTGTCGCTCGCGCCGGGCAAGGACGATCGCGGGGCCAAGGATCTCATCGCCGCGACCGACGACGGCGTGCTGATTCAGGGCAACGGCTCGTGGTCGATCGATCATCAGCGCAAGAATTTCCAGTTCGGCGGGCAGATGTTCTTCGAGGTGAGGAAGGGCAAGATCGCGCGCGCCCTGCGCGACGTCGCTTACCAGGCGCAGACGCTCGACTTTTGGCGCAGCTGCGACCTCCTGGGCGGCCCGTCGTCGTGGGAGCTCCACGGCGCGCTGGGCGACGGCAAGGGCGAGCCGTCGCAGTCCAACGCGGTGTCGCACGGCTGCCCGCCGGCGCGCTTCCGCGGCGTCAACATCCTCAACACCAACCAGCGGAAGAGGGCCTGACCATGGCGATCCAACCCAGCGCCATCGCCGAAGAGGCGCTCAAGCTCCGCCCCGAGGGCGCCGATATGCTGGTGCGAGTGACAGCGAGCGACCGGGGCCACACCCGCTTCGCGCGCAGCGAGGTGACCTCGACGGGCGACGTCGACGACGTGAACGTCACCGTGAGCGTGGCGTTCGGCAAGAAAGCCGCCGGCGCCGACGCCAACCAGACCGACGCCGCGTCGCTGCGCGCGCTGGTCGACCG
>DATFWE010000266.1:0-33960 GCA_035259575.1 Haliangiales bacterium | reverse complement strand
CGCACGCTGGACGTCGCCGCCTCCGCCGGCCGACCCGACACGCCCTTCGCCGGCTCGGCGCGCGCCCACGTGGAGCGCCGCCCCGACGGCGCCGTGGCGCTCGTGGTGCCGGAGCTGACGCTGCGCACGCGCCAGCTCGAGTGGCGGGGGCGCGCCGCGCGCGTGACCGTCGCCCCCGACGGCGGCGTCGCGATCGAGGGCGCGTCGCTGCGCTCGCGCGCGGGCGCGATCGAGGTCGCGGGCCGTCTGGCCCCGGCGGGCGGCCGCCTCCAGGTCGACCTCGCCGGGGTGCAGATCGACCAGGTGCGGCGCGCCGTCCTGCCCGAAGGGCCGACCCTGCGCGGCACCCTCGACGGGCGCGTGACGGCGCTGCGGTCCGGGGCGCGCCTCCGCGACATCCGCGCGAAGGTGCGCGCCGTCGGGCTCGCCTGGCGCCCCGACGGCGAGGCGGTCTCCGTCGACCTCGACGGCGCGCTCGTGGACCGCAACCTGACCGCCTCCCTGGCCGTCGACGGCGGCCGCTCCGGGAAGGCGAAAATCGACATCGACGCGCGCGGGCCGGCGGATCCGCTCGACCCGCGCGCCTGGCGTCGCGTCGACGCGCGCGACGTCCGCCGGCTGCGCGTCGAGCTCGCCGGCGTGAGCCTCGCCCGCCTCGCCGAGGTGCTGCCCGCCGCGGTCGTGGGCGACGAGCCCCCGACCGGGACCATCGCGGCGACGCTCGACGCCGGCCCCGGGCTCGCGTCCGTCGCGGGCACCGTGTCCGTCGCCGACCTCACCACCCCGTTCGTCGACCGGCCGCTCCGCGCCGATCTGAAGGTCGACCTCGCCGGCGGGCGCCTCGCCGTCACCGGCCGCGCGGAGCGGCAGGGCGGCGGCGCCGCCGACATCGACGTCCGCGTCGCCGTGCCGCCCCGGCCGGCCGACTGGCCCGATCTCGATCTCGGCGCCCTGCGCGACAGCCGCGTCGCGCTCGCCGCCGTGCCGCTCGCCGCCGTCCCGGGGTTGGCGCGGCTGCTCCCCGGGCTCGAGGGCGCGGTGTCCGGGGAGGTCCGCGTCGATGGCGCGGACGCGGTGACGGCGCGCCTCACCGTCGACAAGGCGCGCGCGGGCGGGCTGTCCTCGCCGGTCGACGCCGAGCTCGACGCGTCGCTGGGCGCCGACCGCCTGCACGCCCGGCTCACGACGAAGCTCGCCGGCGCGCGCTTCGTCGACGCCGAGCTCACGCTGGGCGCGGGGATGCGCGCGCTGCGGCGGGGCGACGCCGCCGCGTTCCGCGCGGCGCCGGTCGATGCGCGGGCGCAGATCGAGGGCGTGCCCCTGGCGCTCGTGCGCGAGGCGGCCGCCGTGATCGCGCCGCTCGACGGCACGCTCACCGCCCGCGTCGAGCTGTCGGGGTCGCTCGCGACGCCGGCGGGGCGCCTCGACGCGACGCTCGCCGACGCGCGCGTCGGCGCGGTCGCCTTCGAGCGTGTGGAGGCCTCGGCCCGCGCCGACCGGCGCACGCTCTCGGGCAAGGTCGCGGCCGTCGAGGGGACCGGCGGGACGCTCGAGGCGACCGTCGAGCTCAGCCCCGGCGACGCGCGGAGCGGACGCGCGCGCGTCAAGGCGGAGCGTTTCGATCTCGGCTTCCTCGCGGCCCTCGAGCCGTCCGGCCTCGGCATCCGGAAGGGCGTGCTCGACGCCGACCTCGAGCTCGACGGCGGCCTGGCGCGCCCCGCGGCGCGCGGCTCGGCCAGGATCTCCGGCGGCGAGCTGCGCGTCGCCGAGGTGCTGGAGCAGCTCCACGCCGCCGAGGTGACGGTTGCGCTCGAGCCGGGCCGCGTCACGGCGGCGCTGCGTTCCGGCGTGGGTTCGCGCGGCAAGCTCGAGCTCGACGCCAGGGCGGCGATCACCGGTCTCGCCCTCGGCGCGTCCGAAGGCACGTTCCGGGCCGACGCGCTGCGGGTGGACGCGGGCGGCACGCGCGCCGAGGTGAGCGCCGCGGGCAAGCTCGCCGGCGAGCCCGGCGGCGGCGCGTACGCCCTGGCGATCACGCTCGACAGCGCCAGGATCGACCTGCCCAAGCAGGGCAGCGGCGACGAGCTCCACCCCACGGGCCTGCCGACCGACGTGGTGCTGGTGGACGGCAAGGACAAGGACGCGGCTCGGCCCGCCCGCGCCGCGCCGTTCCTGACCATACGGCTGCGGACGCCGGGCGCGATCGCCCTTCGCGGCGAGAGCCTCCGCGCCGATCTCACCGCCGATCTCGATCTCACCGTCGGCGGCGACCCCACGATGCGCGGCCGGGTGACGATCGACGATGGGTACTTCGATCTATTCGGCCGGCACTGGGACTTCGCCGCGTCGCAGATCGTGTTCGGCGGCGAGACGCCCATCGACCCTCGCCTGTCGCTGCACCTCGCCTACGAGTTCCCGGCGACGACCGTCCGGATCGCGGTCACGGGAACGCTGAAGCGACCGTCGCTCGATCTGTCGTCCGACTCGGACGCGTACGACAAGGCCCAGCTCCTCGGCTTCGTCCTCGGCGGCAGCCCCGACGACACGCGCCCGTCGCCGGACGCGAGCCTGGCGCGCGACGCGCTGGGCACGGCCAGCGGCCTCGTGTTCGGCCAGCTCCAGCCGCTCGTGAACCGCGTCGTCCCCGTCGACGTCATCTCGGTGAAGCAGGAGAGCCTCCCCGCGCTCGCCGAGCCGACGACGCTCGTCACGCTGGGCAAATGGTTCACGTCCGACGTCTACGTCGCCTACCGCCATCGCTTCCTCACCGAGACGGAGACGGGCCACAACACCAACGAGGGCCTGCTCCAGTACTTCTTCTGGCGCCGGTGGCGTTTCGACGTCCTTTTCGGGGACGCCGGAAACGGCAGCGCCGACCTCTTGTGGGTGAAGCGATGGTGACGGACCGGGCCTGGCGAAGGCTCCCGTGAGGTACTGGATCCCCCCCACGGGACCTTCGCCGGGCTCACATGTGCCCCGACCCGGGTCCCCGGTGACCGCGGGGTGCGCGCCCGATCCTCGTCCCGCAATTTCGGCAACTTAGAACATTTCAGGGCGACGTAGGGCATGGCACGGCCTCTGCTCTCGTATGGTAGGCGTGGTGCGTTCCAAGACGACATCGTGGACCCTGGTCGCCTGCGCATGGCTGGTCGCGTGCACGGGCGGAAGCTCCCCCGACGAGGAGAACCCCCCGTGCGGTCCGGGCGGGACGTGCCCGGCCGGCCAGGAGTGCAGCCCGATCGACAATGTCTGCTACGCGAGCGGCCTCGTCCCGGTGACGACGATCGTCGCCAAACCGCCGCCGGTGACGGCGTCGGCGTCGGCCACGTTCGACTTCTCCGCGACGAACGGCGCCACGAGCTACGAGTGCCGCGTCGACGCGGCGGCGTTCGCCGCGTGCACCCACCCCCTGACCATCGTCGTCCCCGAGGGCAGCCACACGTTCGCGGTGCGCGCCATCGGCGCCCACGGCCTGCGCGAGAAGAACCCGCCCTCGTACACCTGGACAGTCGACCTCACGCCCCCCTCGACCGCGATCGTCGTCAAGCCGGCGAGCGTCACGCGCGACACCGGCGCGACGTTCACGTTCTCGGCCAGCGAGACGGCGACGTTCGAGTGCAGTCTCGACGGCGCGGCCTACGTCCCCTGCCCGGCGTCGTACGTCGGGCTCGCCGAGGGCTCGCACACCCTCCGCGTCCGCGCCGTGGATGCGGCCGGCAACGTCGACGCGACCGGCGCGTTCTACACCTGGACGATCGATCGCACCGGGCCGTCGCCGACCATCACCAGCGGTCCGCGCGAAGGCGCCGTCAGCGGCCGCGACGTGACGTTCGCGTTCACGGTGGAGGCCGGCGGCACCTACGCGTGCATGCTCGACGCGCGCGCGCCCGTCGACTGCTCGGCGGGCTCGATGGGCTACGCCGGCCTCGCCGGCGGATCGCACACCTTCTCGGTGGTGGGCACCGACGCGGTGGGCAACGCCGGGACGGCGGTGACCCGCACCTGGAACGTGAACGCGCTCGGCCCCACCGTCACCGTCACCGGCGGACCGGCGCCGAACACGACGTCGGGCGGCAACGTGACGTTCGCCTACACCGCGTCGACGCCGGGGTCGACGTTCGAGTGCGCCCTCGACGCGGGGGCTTTCGCCGGCTGCGGCCCCTCGATCGGCTTCTCCGACCTGGGCGAGGGCCCGCACACGTTCCACGTGCGCGCGACCGACCCCCAGCAGAACGTCGGCGGCGAGACGACGGTGACCTGGTCCGTCGATCGGACCGCGCCCAGCGTGACCCTCACCTATCCCCCGGAGGGCGCGACCACGCCGTCGACGCTCATGGCGACGTGGACCGGCGGCGCCCCCGGCGACACGTTCCGCTGCCAGCTCGACGCGGGTGCGCCCGCCGACTGCGTGACGCCGTGGACGCTGGCCGGGCTCGCCGGCGGAGCGCACACGTTCGTCCTGACCGCGATCGACGCCGTCGGGAACGGCGTTATGCTGCCGGCGCGCCACTTCAACGTCAACGATCCGCCCACGCTCGCCGCCATCTCCGACCAGACCGGCAGCGAGGACACGCCGCTCGTCGTCGCCATCACGATCGGCGACGGCCAGACCGCCGCCGCCGACCTGGTCGTGACCGCGACCGGAGACAACGCCGCGCTCGTCCCCGACGGCGCGATCGTGGTGGGCGGAAGCGGCGCCGGCCGCACGCTCACCATCTTCCCCGCCGCAAACGCCAGCGGCACGGCGACGATCGTCGTGTCGGTGTCCGATGGCCAGCTCGTCACGCAGAAGACGTTCCGTCTGACCATCGCCGCGGTGAACGACGCCCCCACCATCGGCGCGATCGGCCCGCAGTCGACCACCGAGGGCAGACCCACCGCCCCCATCGCCGTGTCGGTGGCCGACGTCGACACGCCCGCTGCTTCGCTCGTCCTGTCGGGGAGGTCGAACAACCAGATGCTCGTCCCCGACGCTTCGATCGTCTTCGGAGGCAGCGGGGCGAGCCGGACCGTCACCATCACGCCGGCACCGCTCGCCAGCGGCTCGGCCACGATTACCGTGACCGTCTCCGACGGCTCGCTGTCGGCGAGCACCACCTTCGTCCTGACGGTGGGGGCGGTGGACAACCCGCCGACCATCAGCAACGTCGCCGACCAGACGGTGGCCGAGGACGGCACGCTGGGGCCGGTCGCGTTCACCATCGGCGACCCGGACACCGCGATCGGCGCGCTGACGGTGTCGGCGCGGTCGGACAACCAGACGCTCGTCCCCGACGGCGCCATCGCGCTGGGCGGAGGCGGCGCGGACCGGACGGTGACGATCGTCCCCGCCGCCAACGCGAACGGCCAGGCCACGATCACGCTCAGCGTGTCGGACGGGACGTCCACGACCAGCGACACGTTCGTGCTGACGGTCACCCCCGTGAACGACGCGCCGACGATGGCCGCCATCGCCGACCAGACGACCAACGAGGACACCGCCAAGGCCGTCACCGTCACCATCGACGACGTCGACACGCCGGTGTCGGCGCTCACGCTGAGCGGCACCTCGTCGAACGGGACGCTCTTACCCAACGCGAGCATCACGTTCGGCGGCACCACCGGCACGCGCACGGCAACCCTCACGCCCGCGGCGAACCAGTCGGGGACGACGCAGGTCACGCTCACGGTGTCGGATGGCTCGCTGACCGCCTCGCGGACGTTCACGCTGGCGGTCTCGGCGGTGAACGACCCGCCGACGATGGCCGCGATCGGCGACCAGACCACCGCCGAGGACACGCCCAAGGACGTGACGGTCACCATCGACGACATCGACACCGCGCTCGCCAGCCTGACGCTCAGCGGCACGTCGTCGGATCAGACGCTCCTCCCCAACGCCAACATCACCTTCAGCGGCACGACCGGAACGCGCACCGCCCACCTCGCACCGGCCGCGAACCAGTCGGGGACCGCGACGATCACGCTTACCGTCTCCGACGGACAGTTGACCGCGTCGCGCAGCTTCAGCCTCACGGTGACCGCGGTGAACGACCCGCCGACGATCTCGGCGATCGCCGACCAGACCACGACGCCGTCGACGGCGGTGGGGCCGATCGCGTTCACGGTCGGCGACGTGGAGACCAGCCCGTCGCTGCTGACCCTGTCGGCGACGTCGAGCAACGCCAACCTCGTGCCGATCGGCAACATCTCCTTCGGCGGCAGCGGCGCCGGCCGCACCGTGACGGTGACGCCGACGGCGATGACGGGCACGTCCACTATCGGCATCACGGTGACCGACGCGGGCGGCGCCACGGCGTCGACGAGCTTCCTCCTCACGGTGCAGAATCCGGCGACGGTGCCGGTCGCGACGTCGGCGAGCCCGGCGAGCGGTGGCTCGACGGTCGTGTCGTTCTGCGGGCAGGCGGCGTGCGACGTGCCGCCCGGCACGTCGGTCACGATCACCGCCACCAAGGCGCAGAACTTCGGCTTCCTCGACTGGACCGGATCGTCCTGCCCGGCGAACGGATCGACATCGGCGGCGTTCACGTTCACGACCGGCATCATGGCGGTGAGCTGCCAGGCGAATTTCTACCGCCTGTGGTCGCGGACGTACGGCGGCGCCACCGACAACCCCGACTCGTTCGCGCGCGCGACGGTCGTCGCCGGCCAGCCGGTGGTCGTGGGCACCACGCGCTCGTTCGGCCAAGTGAACGAGGTGCTCGCGGCGGAGCTCGACCCCGCGACGGGGACGCCGCGCCTGTCCTATCGCCTCGGCGCGGGCACGCAGAGCTTCCAGGCCGTGGGGGTGGCCCAGTTCGGCGGCTCGCCCGCCGAGTACGTCGTCCTGGGCGCGTTCGTCGCGGGAGCGGCGCCGATCAACGGCGAGGTGCTCGCGGGGACGAAGCTCGGCCTCGGCCAGTCGAATTACTCGCTGTCCGTCGCGGCGGTCGACTCGGTGGGCATGGTGTCCGCGTCGAGCGGCGATGGGAGCCTGCTGTACGTGGCGGGCCAGAGCCCGAGGGCGATCGTGGGCGGTCCCACCTACCAGGCGACGCGCGTCAGCACGTTCGCCCCCGGGCCGAGCCCGCGGCAGCCGAGCGTCGTCCTGGCGAACCGATACTCCACCCAGTGCCCGGGCGCCTGCTGCACCGCGCCGTCGAGCGCCACGCCCGCGGCGCTGGTGCCGATGTCCGACGGCGGCGTGGTGGTGATCACGAATTCGACGACGAGCCAGTCGTTCTTCACGGCCACGCGGCTCACCGCGTCCGGGGCGATCGCCTGGTCGAACCCCATCTACAACCCGGACCGCGCGGTCGTCGCGCGCGCGGCCGTCGCGTCGCCGGACGGCGCGAGCATCGTGGTGGTGGGCGAGGCGGGCACCGTCGGGGCCCACGATTTCCTGTGGGCGAACATCCGCACCGACGGGTCGCTCGTCTGGTCGATCATCGGCCAGAACGTGGGCGCCGTCGGCGCGGACGAGACGGCCCTGGACGTCGTGCCGTACAACAATGGCTACGCGATCGTCGGGACGAGCGCGGTCGGCGGCAACGTCGACGGCGTCCTCCTCACCATCGACGGCGGCGGCAAGCTGAAGGCCACCCAGGCCTACGGCGGCTCGCTGGAGGACGACCTCAACGCCGTCGTCGCGCCCCCGAGCGGCGGCCTGGTCGTGGCCGGGCGGACCGCGACGGCGGCGTCGGCGCTGTTCGGCGAGAGGCAGCCGGAGGCCTGGGCGATGCGCGTCGACGAGACCGGGGTCGTCGCGTTCGACACGCCCAAGAACGGGATGACGTCGCGCGCCTACCCGATGACGGTCGGGGCCGCCGGCGAGACGGCGGTGACGACGTGCCCGGCGACGCTCGCGCAGCAGGGGAGCGATCTGTCCGCGCTTGCCACCACGTTCGTGTCGCAGGCGCTCCGGCTGGCCTCGCTCCTCCTCTGACGGCACCGTGTGGCAAGATCGAGCTGTGGAGTGCCTGACCACGGCGGCACTGGTGGAGTACCTGTGCGGGCTTCCCGCGCCGGAGTCGCGCTCCGACGTGGAGGCCCATCTCGCCGGGTGCACCACCTGCCGTCGCCGCGCCGACGAGCTGACGGGGACTCCCGGGGTGAGCGGGCCCACGATCCCGCGCCCGCCGCCCGCGGCGCACGATGACGAGGAGCTCCGCCCGGGCTCCGAGGTCGGACGGTACGTCATCCGGCGACGGGTCGGCGAGGGGGGCATGGGCGTGGTCTACGAGGCGCGCGATCCGCTGCTCCAGCGCAGGCTGGCGGTCAAGGTCCTGCGCGGCGACACGTGGGCCCCCACCGAGGAGATGCGCCAGCGCCTCCTGCGCGAGGCGCAGGCGCTCGCCCGGCTCACGCACCCCAACGTGGTGGCCGTGCACGACGTGGGGCGCGTGGGCGACCATCTGTTCATCGCGATGGACTTCATCGACGGCTCGACCGTCGACGAGTGGCTGCGCGCGGCGCGGCGCGGCTGGCGCGACGTGCTCGACGTGTACCTGCGCGCCGGCAGCGGGCTCGCCGCCGCCCACGACGGCGGGCTCATCCACCGCGACTTCAAGCCCCACAACGTCCTCGTCGGGGCGGACGGCCGCGTGTGCGTCACCGACTTCGGGCTGGTGCGCCTCGGCCCGCGCGCGCCCGACGCCGGGCGCCCGGCGTCGATCCCCGTCGCCGGTCCCGTCGACGGGATCACCCGCGACGGCGTGGTCATGGGCAGCCCCGGCTACATGGCGCCGGAGCAGATGATGGGCGGGGAGATCGACGCGGCCTGCGACGTGTTCAGCTTCTCGGTCTCGCTGTGGGAGGCGCTCTACGGCGACAAACCGTTCCCCGGCAAGGCGCTGCCCGAGCTGTGCGCGGCGATCGTCGCCGGTGAGCTTCCCGAGCCGCCGCCGGACACGCTCGTGCCGCCGTGGCTGCGCGCGATGGTGGCGCGCGGGCTGGCCGCGGATCCCGCGGCGCGCCCGTCGATGCGCGCGATGCTCGACGACCTCGCCCGCGAACGGGCGGTCCATGGCCTGGCGCTGGCGGAGAAGCTCCTCGAGGAGGCGAACGCCCTGGCGCGGGCCAGCGGCGGCGACGTGGCGTTCGTCAAGGTCGCGGCGCGCCTCCTGCGCGACTTCCTCGAGCAGGGGCCGTACGACGAGCGCCGGGAGGACACGCCGCGCCGGGGCGTCGCGCCGGTGGGCGCCCCCGTCCCCGTCCCGGTCCCCGTCCATGACCCCGACGATCGCGACGAGGTCGGCCCCGACGCGCCCATCCTCGCCGACGTGGAGATGATCGGCGCGCACGCGCAGATGCTCCTGGGCAAGCTCGGCTACCAGGCGCTCGCGAGCCACTTCATGCTGCGCGAGGGGCTCGGCATCCTCCTCCCCGATGGGACGACCGGCTTCGATCCCGACACGTGGTACCCGGTGCTGCCGTTCGTGCGGGCCGCGCACAACCTGGTGCGCGAGGTGGGGCCGCGGGCCGGGTTCCACGCCGGCCTGTTCACGCGCGACCGCGCGGCGCGCGCGCCGCTGCCGGACCTGCGCGCCGGGCTGGAGGCGATCGACCGCACCTACCACCGCAAGTTCCGCCTGCGCGGCCGCCTCCTCGTCGACGAACGCGGCGAGCCGCTCCCCGGCATCGGCCGCTACCGCTGCGCGCACGGCGGCCCGGGGGAGGCGAGCGTGACGGCGACCGGGCCATGGCCGTGCGAGCTCGACCGCGGCCTGATCGCCGGGATCGCGCTCCGCCTCCAGCCCGACTCCGTGGTCGAGCATGACGCGGAGGCGTGCCGCGCGCGCGGCCACAGCCGCTGCGTGTATCGCGTGCGCTGGGGGGACTCGGGGCGGGCCGCGCCCACGCAGCGCCTGCGGCGTGCCGGCGGCGTCGAGGAGTTCCTGCGCGATCCGTGCGGCCGCTCCGTCGCCGGACGGTCGTTCGTCTACTGGTACGCCGACCCGCACCTCGACGGCGCGATGTTCTGGGGCCGCCCCACCGTCGACGAGCTGCACGCCCTCATCGCCATTTGGGACGCGCTCAAGAACGACCGCGTGACCCACGCGACGCTCATCGACCTCCGGCGCGTCGAGGAGATCACGCCCGACGCGTTCGCGCTCGTGCAGTCGCTGCTGCGCGGCCGGCGCGAGGAATACGGCCGCCGCATCCGCGCCATGGCGATCCTGCGTCCGCCCGCCATGCCCGGGGCGCTGATCACCGGCCTCTTGCAGATGCACGACCTGGTCCACCCCTTCGAGTTCTTCGACGACGAGCGGTCGGCGCTGGCGTGGATGGGGCGGCCCGACGCGGCGCTGGCGGCGACGCTGGCCGCGCTGTCGGGGGCCGCGGCGTAAGTCCGTCGTGCTACACGCTCTACCCCGGCACGCTGCGTCTCGCTGACGCGCCGTAGGCGTGGCATCGTCGGGGCATGACCGAGCGGCCCCGCAGGCGCGTCCTCCTCCTTCACCTCGGCGGCACCCTCGGCATGGAGGGCACCCCGCTCGTGCCCGCGGCGTACTCCCAGCGCCTGGGGGAGCGGGTGCCCGAGCTGGGCCAGATCGCGGAGCTCGAGACGCGCATCCTCTACAACCTCGATTCGAGCGACGTGGGCCCCGTCGAATGCGCCACGCTCGCGCGCGCGATCGACGCGGGGCGCGCGGGCGCCGACGGGTTCGTCGTCGTCCACGGCACCGACACCATGGCGTTCACCGCCGCGGCGCTGGCGTTCGCCCTGCCCGGCCTCGACCGTCCGGTCGTGCTGACCGGGGCGCAGCGGCCGCTGGTGGCGTTGCGCAGCGACGCCCGGCGCAACCTCGCCGACGCCGTCGAGCTCGCCACCCACGACATCCCCGAGGTAGGCATCTGCTTCGACGGGCTCCTCCTCCGCGGCACCCGCGCGGTCAAGGCCGACGCGCGCACCTACCACGCGTTCGAGAGCCCGGGGGTCGAGCCGCTCGCCCGCCTCGGTCTCGACGTGGACGTCGGCGCCCACGTGCGCCGCCCCGCCGTCCCGTTCCGCTGCGACCCGCGCTTCGACGACCGCGTCGCCGTCGTCTACGTCACGCCCGGGCTCGACCCGGCCTGGATCGAGGGCCTGCTCGCCGCGCCCGCCCCGCCGCGCGGGATCGTGCTCGCCGCGCTCGGCGTGGGGACGGTGCCGTCGGGGACGCGCCCGCTCGCGCCGGTGGTGCGCGCCGCCGTCGACACCGGCGTCGACGTGGTGGTGGTGACGCAACGCGGGGGCACGGTCGAGCTCGCCCTCTACGAGAACAGCCGCGTCCTCGCTGACGCGGGCGCGATCTCCGGCGGCGCGATGCGCATCGAGGCGGCCGTGCCCAAGCTCATGCACGCCCTGGCCGCGTTCGACGACCGCGCCGAGCGCCGCCGCTGGCTGGAGACGGACGCGGCCGGCGAGAGGAGCTAGGCGTGGTATACGTTCGCCGACGATGAGCGAACGCAGGACCGCCCCCGAGCCGGGCACGAGCCCGGGCAACTTCATCCGCGACATCATGCTGGCCGACCGGGCGTCGAACCGCTACGGCGGGCGCGTCATGACGCGCTTTCCCCCCGAGCCGAACGGGTACCTCCATATCGGCCACGCGAAGGCGATCTGCATCGATTTCGGCCTCGCGCGCGATTTCGGCGGGGAGACCAACCTCCGCTTCGACGACACCAACCCGACGACCGAGGACGTCGAGTACGTGAACGCGATTCAGGAGGACATCCGCTGGCTGGGGTTCGACTGGCACGGGCTCTACTACGCGTCGGACTACTTCGAGGAGATGTACGCCATCGCCGAGCGACTCATCGAGAAGGGCGTGGCCTACGTCGACAGTCTGTCCGAGGAGCAGATCCGCGAGTACCGCGGCAACTTCTACAAGAAGGGCGTGCCCAGCCCCTATCGCGACCGCTCCGTCGCCGAGAACCTCGACCTGTTCCGCCGCATGCGCGCCGGCGAGTTCCAGGAGGGGGCGCACGTCCTCCGGGCCAAGATCGACCTCCTGTCGCAGAACATGAACCTGCGCGACCCGCCCCTCTATCGCATCCGCTACGCGCCGCACCATCGCACCGGGACCAAGTGGTGCATCTACCCCATGTACGACTACGCGCACCCGCTCTCCGACGCGATCGAGCGCATCACCCACTCGATCTGCACCCTGGAGTTCGAGGCGCACCGGCCGCTCTACGACTGGTGCATCCGCGAGGCGGAGGTGTATCCGTCGCAGCAGATCGAGTTCGCGCGGCTCGCGCTCACCTACACCGTCATGTCCAAGCGCAAGCTGGGCGAGCTGGTGGAGAGAGGGCTCGTGTCGGGGTGGGACGATCCGCGCATGCCCACGCTCGCCGGCCTGCGCCGGCGCGGCTACACGCCGGAGGCGATCCGCGCGTTCTGCGAGCGCATCGGCGTCGCCAAGGCCGACAACGTCGTGGACGTCGGGCTGCTCGAGCACCACCTGCGCCAGGACCTCGAGCGCCGCGCGCCGCGCGCGCTCGCCGTCCTCCGCCCGCTCAAGCTCACCATCGAGAACCTCCCCGAAGGCGAGGTGCGCGAGCTCGACGCGCCGTTCCATCCCGAGGATCCGTCGCACGGCACGCGCCAGGTGCCGTTCTCGCGCACGCTGTTCGTCGAGCGCGACGACTTCCGCGAGGATCCGCCCAAGGACTGGTTCCGCCTGGCGCCGGGGCGCGAGGTGCGGCTGCGCTACGCCTGCCTCGTCCGCTGCCGCGAGGTGGTGAAGGACGAGCGCGGCGAGGTGGTCGAGCTGCGGTGCACCTGGGACGAGGGCTCGTGGGGCGGCGCCGCCCCCGACGGGCGCGTGGTCCGCGGCACGCTGCACTGGGTGTCGGCGGGGCACGCGGTCCCCGTCGAGGTGCGCCTCTACGATCGGCTGTTCGCGGTGGAGAACCCCGGCGCCGAGGAGGGGAAGAGCTTCCTCGACGAGCTCAACCCCGATTCGCTGGTGCGGCTGAACGGCGCGCTGGTGGAGCCGTTCCTGGCCGCGGCGGTCCCCGGGTCGCGCTGGCAGTTCGAGCGGCTGGGCTACTTCTGCGCCGACCCCGACGGCGCGCCCGGCCGGCCGACGTTCAACCGCACGGTCACGCTCAAGGACTCGTGGGCCAAGATCGAGTCGCGCGCGGCGCAGCCCGCGCCCCGGCCGCACAAGCCGGCCAAGGCGCCCAAGGCGGCCCCGCCGCCGGCGCCCCCGCCGCCCGGGCCCCAGCCGGAGATCGACATCGACGCGTTCGCGCGGGTCGACCTGCGCGTCGGCGTGGTGCGCGAGGCGGGGCTCGTCCCCGAGGCGCAGAAGCTCATCCGGGTGATGGTCGATCTCGGCGAGGGGCGGCTGCGCCAGATCTTCGCCGGGCTGCGCGCGTTCTACCCCGATCCGAGCGAGCTCGTGGGCAAGCGCGTGATCGTCGTCGCGAACCTCAAGCCGCGGCAGATGAAGTTCGGCGTGTCGGAGGGGATGATCCTCGCCGCGGGCGGCGGCGACCGCCCGCACCGCGTGGCCACGTTCGACGCGGGGGACGACGCGCCCGAGGCCGGGGACAGGATCTCATGACCGACGAGAACATACCGCCGCCCGCACCCGCGGCCGCGCCCGTGCCCGTGCCGGACGAAGCCAAGGAGTTCACCGACCGCCTGCGCGCGCTCACGCCGCGCGTCTTCGTGACCTACGCCATCATCGCCGCCAACGTCGTCGTCTTCGGCATCGAGCTCGCGCGCGGCGCGCACTTCTTTTCGCCCTCGACCGACGCGCTCATCGCCGCCGGCGCGAACTACGGGCCGCTCACCACGGGCGGCGAGTGGTGGCGCCTCCTCACGTCGACGTTCGTGCACGTGGGCATCCTCCACGTCGCCATGAACATGCTCGTCCTGGCCCAGATCGGCGCCATGGTCGAGCGGCTCGTCGGCAACGTCGGGTTCTTGCTCCTGTACGTGGCGACCGGGCTCCTGGCGAGCCTCGCGTCGCTCGTGTGGAACCCCTACGTCGTCTCGGCCGGCGCGTCGGGCGCGGTGTTCGGCTGCTATGGGATCTTCCTCGGCATCCTCCTGCGCAACCGCGAGTCGATTCCCCCAGCGGTGCGCCGGAACCTCCTCAACGGCGCCACGATGTTTATCCTCTACAACGTCGTGTTCGGCTTCACCGTGCCGAGCATCGACCAGGCCGCGCACATCGGCGGGCTCGCGTCGGGCTTCCTCGCCGGCCTGGCGGTGGCGCTGCCGATCGCGCCGGAGGCCGCGCCCCGGCGGCTCGTGCGGGCGCTGCTCGTCGCCGCCGCCGCCGCCGCCGCCGTGGTGGGGATCGGCTTCGCCGTCCCCCGCGCCGTCGACTGGATGGCGGAGATCCGCGCCACCGACGCGCTGGAGACGCGCGTCACGGGCAAGCTCGCCGACGCGGAGACCCGCGCGAGGGCCCACGAGCTCGACGACGCGGGGCTCGCCGCGATCATCCGCCGCGACGCCCTCCCCGAGTGGACGGCGCAGCGCAATCGCCTGGCCGCGATCCCCCGCCTGCGCGGGCAGGCGCGCACGATCATCGACAAGGTCGTCGCCTACATGGACGCCAAGGCCCGCGGGTGGACGCTGTTCGCCGAGGCGCTCGAGGCGGGCGACGCGAGCAAGGTCGAGGAGGCCAAGAAGGCGTTCGAGGCGGCCGACCAGATCGCGAAGTCGCTCGGGTCCAAGTGATCACGGCCGCCCGGCGTGGGTCTTGTATTCGCCGGTGAGCGCGATGCGGCACACGCCCAGCGCCGCCGTCGCGAACGCCGTCGCGACGACCGGGTCGTCCTCGCGCATCTCGCTGGCGGGGTTCGACCACGACCCGTCGGCGCGCTGGCGCGCGAGCAGCGTCTCGGCGAGCGCCTCCGCCCAGCGCACGTCGCCGCGCGCGGTGTGGAGCGTGGTCTTGCCGAGGTCGCGCAGCGCGTGCGCGGCCGACCACGTCCAGTAGAAGTAGGACGAGTCGCGCCGGATCTCGCTGGTGGGGACGAAATCGCCAGGGTTGCGCGCCGGGTCGAAGTTGCGCTCGAGCCACGCCGCGGCCGCGGCCACGCGCGGGTGGTCGAGCGGCAGGTCGAGCCGCACCAGCGCGCGCACGCCGTCCGCCGTCATCGAGCCGTACGAGCGGTAGCGGCCGGGGAGCCCCGCGTCCATGGGGCCGGCCTTGTTCCCGTCGGCGATCGCCGGGGAGAAGAAGAACCCGCCGTCGTCGCCGGCGGCGCCGAAGTTCTGACACCGCTCGATGAACCCGCGCGCGCGCGCCAGCACCGGATCCTCGGCCGCGACGCCGGCCAGGCGCAGCGCGCCCACCGCGTAGAGCGTGGCCGACAGGTTCGCGGTGACGCTCTCGTCGACGACGGCGGGGCGCCGGGGCAGATCGCCGGAGTAGCCCCAGCCGCCGAACGACGCGTCCTCGGGGCGCCAGCCGAGATCGGGCCCGAGCTGGCGCTGCCGCAGCGCCGCGAGGAGCGCGTCGCGCGCCGCGCGGTGGCGCTCGTTCTTCGGCACGTTGAGGACGATCGCGCCGATGGCGATCGAGTAGAGCGGATAGCGCGGGCCGTGGAGGTCCTCGCGCACGCGCCCGTCGGGCGCGATGATGGTGGCGAGGTAATCGACGCCGCGCGCATACGCGGCGGCGACGCGCGCGTCCTCCGGCACGCCGAAGAGCGCGGCCAGCGCCAGCGGCGTCAGCGAGTAGCCGTCGCGAAAGTAGGCGTAGACGTCGGAGCGGATCGCGCCGTCCTCCCCCTGGGCCGCGAGCAGAAACGTCCCCGCGCGGGCGAGCGCGGCGTCGATGCGGGCGGGGAGCGGGGCGGGCGGCCTGGCGCGGTCGCAGGCTAGAAGGGACAGGACGACAACGAGGACGAGGAGGGCGCTAGGCAGCCTGCCCTCGGCGAATGACGACGAACGGGTCAAATCCTCGGGCAGTGCGGCGGCGGTCCGGAATGGGGGGCTCGGGGGGAGCTCTCGCGCGCCGGAGGCGCGCGTCGCGCAGCGGCTCCCCCCGAACTGAGGACCGACGCGAAGCGGCGGTCCGGAACCAGCGGCGAAGCGAAGCGGAGCGGCTTTAGCCCTTGAGCTTCCCGGCGATCGGGAGCGGCGCGCGGTCGGCCATGAGCACGAGCATCGCCGCGGCGGTGCAGAACGTGCGTCCGGTGATGCAGTGGTGTCCGGTCCAGCTTCCGTCCTGGTTCTGGACCCCGTCAACGAGCTGGGTGATGGCATCGTCCCATTTCTTCCACTCGGCGCCGCCCTTGGCGGCCAGCGCCTCGGACATGAGCATATAGGAAAGGAACTCCTCGCCACCATTGGAGCCGAACCCGCGGATGAAGCCCGGGTCCTGCACGCGGCCGATGAGCGCCTTCTGCGCGCTCTCCGCCGACGCCTGGGTGCGCTGGCCGTCGCGGAGCTCGGCGGCGTACTTGGCGCGCTCGGCCTCGGTCTTGGCCTCCTTCACCTTCTCCTGCAGCGGCGCGGCCTGCATCTGGCGCGTGTTCGCCGAGTCGCTGAGCGCGGACGTGCCGGCGGCGGTGCTGTAGAGATCGACGCCCGCGTTGGCGGACGGGGCGAACGCGCCCGAGCGGGCGTCGAAATTCGCGTGCGCCTGATCCTCGACGCGCTTGATCGTGTTCTCGTCGACCTTCTCCCCCGACTGGACGGCGCGGTTCAGGCCCTTCGCGGCGACCGACTGGGTGAGCACCGGCGCCCACCCCTGGTTGGCCCACGTGCCGTCCTTCTGCTGGTTCTTCTCGATCTTGGACAGGACCTTCGCGAGCGCCTTGCCGAGGCGCGAGTTCGCGTCCTGATCCGGCATCGTCCCCTTGGCCTCTGTGAGGACCAGGAGCGCGGTGAACGTGTCGACGTAGGTGCCGATCTTGCCCTGCACGCGCGTGCCGCGGGTCTGGGTGACGTAGAGCGAATCCTTGTCGGAGCTCTCGATCTCGGACATCACGTACTCGAGACCGCGCCGCACGTTGTCCTTGTACTCGCCGCGGCTGGCGGTGTGGCCGGCGCGGAGGTACGCGAGCACGGCCATCGACGTGTCGGCGACGCTGGGAACGTCGCGCATGTCGCCGGTCTGGCCCATGGAGGCGGCCTCGTCGCCCTGCCCCCAGGCGCCGTTCTTGAGCTGGTGCCGGGCGAGCCAGTCGAGGCCGCGCGCGACGTTCTTCGACAGCGGCTTGGCGTCGACCGTGCGGGCGACGGGAGCCGGGTCACCTTTGGCATGGATGGAAACGGCCGTGCCGGAGATGAGCGCGGCGGCCGCGAGGGTGCTGGCGAGGCGTTTGAGCTTGCGCATGCCGGGGGAAACGCACCCCGCGGCGAAACGATCTACGCCTTGTGGCGGCGCACCCACTCGTTCATGTACGCGGCGCCGTCCTCCCACCCCTTGCGCAGGTTCTTCTCCAGCGCGGACTCGACCAGGCCGCCGATGCCGAAAATCCTAGCTTCTACGCTGAGCTCGCAGGTGCGGCGGCACGTGCCCTCCCCGGCCGGCGCGACCCGCACCACCGCGTCGCTGCGCAGGCGATCGGCGAGGATGTTGGGGATCATGCGCGAGCGCCAGGTCCCGGTCTTCTTGTCGAACTTGCCGTCCTCGGTGTAGCCGAAACGCGCGCCGAGCGCGCGGGCGACCGCGGCCGGCACGTCGAGCTTCGGCGTCACGCGGATGCGGTGGATGACCGCGTCGTCGGTGACCTCGTGCTCGAGGATCTCGTAGCCGGGGAAGCGGAAGCCCTCGAGGTACTGCTTCCTGTCGAACTCGGGGTCGAGGAAGAGCTTCCAGTGGTTTTCGGGGTCGGTCGCGATGTCCTGGACCAGCGTGAAGGCCCGCATGGGGCGCAGCATACCTTCACACCGGAGCTCATCGCCTGACAGATCGGAGATCTCCGGACCCGATATAATCGGGGCATGCGCCTGATGCTTGTCCTGGCGCTGACCTTCGGCGCGTGCGTCCCTGCCGCGCGCGTGGGGTCGACGGCGCGGCCGTGGTACGAGACGCGGACCGCGCACTTCGTCATGACCACCAGCCTCGGGCGCGAGGAAGCGGAACAGCAGGCGCGCCGGCTCGAGGCGACGTGGTGGACGCTCGCTCGGGTCTACCAGATCGTCGTCCCGGGCCGCCCGCCGCCGTCCGAGCCGATGGCGCTGATCCACTTCGACGACTGCGCCGTCTTCGGTGAGCTGCTGCCGGTCGGGGGCATCCTCACCAACTCCGCCGATTTCCGGGACCGACTCGTCATCCAGACGTGCGGGCCGGTGGGGAGCGGGCCGGCGCCGCAGTCGATGGCCCACGAGCTGGCCCACGGCTTCAATCGTCACTACCTCGGTTCCCTGCCTCGCTGGCTCAACGAAGGTCTGGCGGACTACTATTCGACGGTCGCGCTGGAGAAGGACGCGGTCGTCCTGGGCGGCCTCCTCGCGCGGGACGCGTTGTATTGGGGGCGGCCGGGGCCGCGCTTGGACACCGGCGATCTGGACGGATCGTTCGCGCGGATCGCGAGAACCGAGGGCGTGTGGGCGGCCTATTTCACGGCGCGCAACCTCGTTCACCTGCTCAACGGCGGATCGGCCGATTACCGCGAGCGTTTCCAGCGCTATCTGGCGCTGGGCGCGGGCGGGACGCCGTGGCGGGACGCATGGACGCTGGCCTTCGGCGATCTCCCTCCCGGCCGGCTCGACCAGGAGGTCCGCACGTACCCCTTGCGCGAGCAGCTTCGCTTGATCGCCGCCCCCTATCGTCCGCCGCCGGTCCTGCCCGCGCCCGACGTCCGCCGGCTTTCCGTCGCCGAGGTCCACGCCGTGTGGGCCCAGGTCCTCATGATCGCGGGGAAGGGGCCCTGGGAGGTCCTGGGCCACATCGAGGCCGCCGAGAAGGAGGACCCCACGTGGGGGGACGGGCTGTACTGGCGCGCGGTCGCCCAGGCGCGCTATCCCAAGGAGCTCGGCGGGAACGAGGACTTCGCGCGGCTCCTGCGCCGCCACCTCGACCGGTTCCCGGGCGACGGTCGCGCGCGCATGGGGCTGTTCGTCGCGCAGGTCAGCCGGCTCGTGCCGAGCGACTATACCGGCCTGGATCCCCGGCCTCTGCCCGGCGTCGACGCAATCCGCGAGGACGCGATCGCGCTGGAGCAGGTGGCCCGATCGGCGCGCGAGCTCAACACGGTGGGTTGGTACTACGCCGTGAGCCGTCGGCCCGAGGTGGGCCTCCGCTTCGCGGAGCGATCGGTCAAGCTGGATCCCGCCTGCGGCGACTGCCTCGATACGCTCGCCCTCCTCTACCACGAGCTCGGGCGGGACATGGAGGCCCTGGCGACCCAGCGGCAGGCCGTGCTGCTCCTCGCGGACCGCGACGTCGGCGCCGGCCCGCAAGCGCGTCTCGACGCCTACGCCCGCGCGGCGTCGGCCGCCGATCCGCCATGACATGATCGGTGCCGGCGCGACGTTCGGGCGCTACGTGATCCTCGAGCGCATCGGCGCCGGGGGCATGGGCGTGGTGTGGAAGGCCTACGACCCCGAGCTCGATCGCCGGGTCGCGCTCAAGCTCGTCCGCCTCGATCGCGGCCGCGACGCGGGGAGCGAGGACCCCACCCACCCCGACGAGCCGCGCGAGCGCCTGCTGCGCGAGGCGCAGGCGATGGCGAAGCTCGCCCACCCCAACGTCATCGCGGTGCACGACGTGGGCACGCTGGGCGACGAGGTGTTCGTCGCCATGGAGCTCGTCGACGGGCCGAACCTCGCCGCCTGGCTGCGCCAGCGCGCGCGCCCGTGGCGCGAGGTCCTGCACGCGTTCGTCCAGGCCGGCCGCGGCCTCGCCGCCGCGCATGCCGCGGGCCTGGTCCACCGCGACTTCAAGCCGGACAACGTGCTCGTCGGTCGCGACGGGCGCGTGCGCGTGACCGACTTCGGTCTGTCGCGCGCGCTGGATCATCCCCACGCCGAGGGCGGGCCGGCGCCCGCCCGCACGAGCGACCGCCTGTTCGACTCGCTCACCACGACCGGGTCGGTCGTGGGCACGCCCGCGTTCATGTCGCCCGAGCAGCACATGGGGAAGGCCACGGACCCGCGCAGCGACCAGTTCAGCTTCTGCGTTGCGCTGTGGGAGGCGCTCGCCGGCGCGCGTCCGTTCGTCGCCGCGAACCTCGACGAGCTGACACGCGCCGTCACGAGCGGCGCGATCCGCGAGCCGCCCCCGGGGCGCATGCCGCGTTTCGTCCGCCGCGCGCTCGGCCGCGGCCTCGCCCCGCGCCCCGAGGATCGCTTCCCGGCGATGGAGGGGCTGCTCTCCGCGCTCGATCGCGATCCGCGCCCGTTCCGCCGCGGCGCCGCAGCCGCGATCGCGGTGGCCGGCCTCGCCGTGGCCGCGGCCGTGGTCGCGCGCGGGCGCGCGCCCTCGTGCGCGCCGCCCGGCCGCCTCGCCGGCGTGTGGGGCCCCGAGCGCAAACAGGCCGTGCGGCAGGCGTTCCTCGCCAGCGGCGTCGGCTTCGCGGAAGACGCCTGGCGCGGCGCAAGCGCGGCGCTCGACGGCTACGCCGCGGGCCTGGCCGCGATGCACCGCGAGGCGTGCGAGGCCACGCACGTGCGGGGCGAGCAATCGACCGAGCTCCTCGACCTGCGCATGGACTGCCTCGCCGGCCGCATCGAGAGCCTCGGCGCCCTCGTCGCGCTGTTCGCCCGCGCCGACCGCGCCGTGGTCGAGCGCGCGGTGCCCGCGGCGGCGGGTCTGCCCGGCCTCGCCGAGTGCGCGGACGTGAAGCAGCTCCTGGGACGGCCGCACCCGGCGCGCGACGCCGGCTGGCGCGCGCGCGCCGACGAGCTGCGCCGCACCATCGCCGAGGTCCGCGCGCTCAAGCTCGCGGGCAAGTTCAAGGACGGGCTCGCGCGGGCGGAGACGCTCCCCGCGCCGGCCGCGGCGCTGGGCGACCGATCGCTCGAGTCCGAGGCGCTGCTCGCGCTCGGCGACCTCCAGTCGCGCGCCGGCGACGCCAAGGTCGCCGACCAGACGCTCGCCGACGCGGTGCGCGCCGCGCTGGCCGGGCGCGACGCGCGCGCCGCCGCCGTCGCGCAGATCCAGCTCGGGCTCGTCGTCGCGATGGAGCTGCGCCAGGCCGCGCGCGGACTCGAGGCGATGAAGACGGCGTCGGCGCTGGTCGAGGGCCTGGGCGGCGACGCGCTGCTCGAGGCGCAGCTCGCCGGCGCCGAGGGGCAGATCCTTACCGACGTCGGCCGCGCCGAGGAGGGGCTCGCGCGGCTGGAGCGGGCGCGCGCGCTGTTCGAGAAGGCCCGCGGGCCCGACGACATCGACCTCGCCAACACGTGGAACGATATCGGCGGCGCCGATCGCATCCTCAGCCGCTTCCCCGCGGCGCTGGCCGCGCACGCGCGCTCCCTGGCGATCCGCGAGAAGGCGCTCGGGCCCAACCACCCGTTCGTGGCCACGTCGCTGTCCAACATCGGCAACGTCTACTACGTGCAGGGCCGGCACGCCGAGGCGCAGCCTTACTACGAGCGCTCGCTGGCCATCCGCGAGAAGATGCTCGGCCCCGACCATCCCCGCGTCGCGGACTCGCTTATCTCGCTCGCGCAGAACCTGGATTCGCTGGGGCGCCGCGAGGACGCGCTGGCCGCGCTGCGCCGCGCCCAGTCGATCCAGGAGCGGACGATCGGTCCCGACCATCCCGACGTCGGCCGCACGCTCAATACGCTCGGCGACGTCGAGAAGGGGCTCGGCCGCCACGCGGAGGCGCTGGCCGCCTATCGCGGCGCGCTCGCCATCAAGGAGAAGGCGCTCGGCCCCGACCATCCGAGCGTGGCCGTCTCGGTCTACTCGGTGGCCGACGCGCTGCTCGCCCTGGACAAGGGGGAGGAGGCGCTGGCCGGATTCCAGCGCGCGCTCGCCATCGACACCAAGGTGTTCGGCGGCGACGGCGCGGAGCTGGCGTTCGACCTGACCGGCATCGGCCGGGCGCACCTGGCGCTGGCGCGGCCGGCGGCGGCGATCGCGCCGCTCGAGCGCGCGCTCGCGCTCCGCACGGCCACGCCCGGCGATCCCGTGCAGCGGGGCGAGACCGAGTACATGCTCGCGCGCGCGCTGTGGGACGCGAACCGCGATCGCGAACGCGCGCTGGCGCTGGCGGGCCGCGCGCGCGCGGCGTACGCCGCCGCGGGCGACGGCACCAAGCAGGAGCTCGCGGCGATCGACGCCTGGCTGCGCGCGCACCCGTCGGTGCAGCTGAGGTGAACGCCCCGCGGGATCGGTGGCTCATCTACGCGGCGGCGTTCCTCCGCGCCGCGGCGACCGGCATGATCGGCGTGCTCCTCGGCATCTATCTCGCCGCGCGCGGGCTCGATCCCGCCGAGACCGGCGCGGTCGTGACCGCGGGGCTCGCCGGCGCCGCGGTCGCGGCGCTGGCGGTCACGCTCGCCGGCGACCGCGTCGGCCCGCGCCGCGCGCTCGTCGCCGTCTCGGCGCTCGGCGCCGCCGGCGGGGTCGCGCTCGCGGCGTCGAGCGGCCTCGTGCCGATCGTCGCCGCGGCGTTCGTGGGCATGGTGAACGGTATGGGGCGCGACCGCGGCGCCGCGCTCATCCTGGACCAGGCCGTCCTTCCAGCCACGGCCGCGGACGACCGGCGCACCGCCGCGTTCGCCCGATACAACGTGGTCATGGATGCGGGCCACGCGGTCGGCGCGCTCCTCGCCGGGGCGCCCGCGCTGGTCCGGCGATGGGCCGGATGGAGCGAGACCGTGTCGCTGCGCGCCGCGGTGCTGTTCTACGCGGCCCTGCTCCTGGTCGGCGCCGTCGCGTACGCGCACCTGTCGGTCGCCGGGCGTCCGTCCGCCGGGCCGCGCCCGCCCGTGTCCCCGGCCAGCCGGCGCATCCTGTGGAAGATCTCCGCCCTGTTCGGCGTGGATGCCCTCGCCGGGGGTTTTCTCACCTCGGCGCTGCTCGCGTTCTTCCTCTACGAGCGCTTCGACGTGTCCGAGGGCGCGGTGGGCGCGCTGTTCTTCGGCGCGCGCGCGGCCAACGCGGGCTCCCACCTGGCCGCGGCCTGGCTCGCCCGCCGCATCGGGCTCGTCCGCACGATGGTGTTCACCCACATCCCGTCGAGCCTGCTGCTCGCCACCGTGGCGATCGCGCCCACGTTCCCCGTCGCGGCCGTCCTCTTCCTCCTGCGCGAGGGGCTGGTGGAGATGGACGTGCCGACGCGACAGTCGTATCTCATGGCGGTGGTGCGGCCGGAGGAGCGCACGTTCGCGTCCGGCGTGACCCACCTCGTGCGCCTCGGCGGGTGGGCGGTGGCGCCCGCGTTCGCCGGGCTGCTCATGCAGGGATCGTCGCTGGCCGCGCCGCTCATCGTGGGCGCCGCCATGAAGATCGCCTACGACGTCCTCCTGTACCTGGCATTTCGCGCCCACCGCCCCCCCGAGGAAAGCCGCTGATCGTTCCCTGACAGCGGCCTTGACAACGGCCTTGACAACCGCGCCGTCACCCCTCATCTTTCACGCCCGTCAACAAAAAGGAAAAAGGTAACAACAAGTGGAAACCGGTATTGTGAAGTGGTTCAACGACGCGAAGGGTTTTGGATTCATCACTCGTGAGGGCGGTCCCGATGTCTTCGTGCATCACACCGCCATCCAGGCAAATGGCTTCCGCAGCCTGTCGGAGGGCGACCGCGTCCAGTTCGACGTCGTCCAGGGCCCCAAGGGCGCGCAGGCCGCCAACGTTCGCCGCGTGTAGCTTCTAGCTCCCTCCCCTGTTCTCAGTCGACTCGGCGCCGCTCGGCCTTGCGGCGGCCCCGGCGCTGCTTGTCGTCCAGCCGCCGCTCGCGCGACGCGGCCGTCGGGCGCGTCGGCCGCCGCGGGCGCGGCGGGACGAGCGCGCGCGCCACGAGGTCGGCGAGCTTGTCGCGCGCGTCCTGGAGGTTGTGCGGGCGATCGCGCGTCGCCTGGCTCACCACCACGAGCCACCCATCGGCGTCGACGCGCCCGCGCGCGAGCGCGCGCAGGCGCGCCTTGACGTCCGGCGCGAGCGCGCCCGTGCCCGGCAGATCGAACCGCAGCTCCACCTTCGACGACACCTTGTTGACGTTCTGGCCGCCCGGCCCCGACGAGCGCACCGCGCGCACGACCAGGTCGGAGGCGGGGATGCGCACGCCGGGGCGAATGTCGAGGTGCCGCATGGTCGCGCGTGGCACTATAGCTCGGTATGCTTCCCCCCACGCTGCCGCTCGGCCGCGCGGCGCAGACCGCGCTCTGGCTGGTGTCGCCGCTGAAGCTGTTCGCGTGGTGCCAGCGTCGCTACGGCGACGTGTTCATGCTGCGGCTCGTCGGCGCGGGCGACAACGTGATGCTGGCCTCGCCCGACGCGATCCGGCAGGTGTTCACGGGCGACCCCGACGTCCTCCACGCCGGCGAGGCCAACGGCGTGTTCCTGCGCACCCTCGTCGGCGACCGCTCGCTCCTTCTCCTCGACGGCAAGGCGCACCTGCGCGAGCGCAAGTTGCTCCTGCCGGCGTTCCACGGCGAGCGCATGCACGCCTACGCGGCGACGATGCGCGCCGTCACCGACGCCGCGCTCGCCGAGCTGCCGCTCGGCCGCTCGGTGCCGCTCCAGCCGTTCTTCCAGCGCATCACGCTCGAGGTGATCCTGCGCACCGTGTTCGGGCTGGAGGAGGGCGCGCGCCTGACCCGCCTGTCGCACACGATCGCGCGGCTGCTCGACTCCAACACGTCGCCGGTCCGCCTCATCCCCGTCCTCCTCGGGATGGATCTGTTCCGCCTCCTCCCCGGCCACCCCACGTCGCGGCTCAAGGCGGACATGGACCGCGAGATCTACACGCTCATCGCGCAGCGGCGGGCGGCGCCCACAGGCGGCGACGACGTGCTGTCGCTCCTCCTCGCGGCGCGAGACGACGACGGAAAAACCATGACCGACGATGAGCTCCGCGACGAGCTCGTCACGCTCCTCCTCGCGGGCCACGAGACCACGGCGACGTCGATGGCGTGGGCGGTCCAGTGCCTCCTCGCCAACCCGGCGGCGCTGCGCGCGGTCGAGGCCGACGTCGCGCGCGGCGGCACCGACGTCCTCGACGCGGCGATCAAGGAGGCGCTGCGCCTGCGCCCGATCCTCGCGGCGGTGGCGCGCCGCCTCAAGGCGCCCGTCACCATCGGCCCGTACACGCTGTCCGCGGGCATGACGGTCACGCCGTGCGTCTTCCTCGCCCACCGGCGGCCCGACGTCTACCCCGAGCCGGAACGGTTCGTCCTCGAGCGCTTTCTCGGACGCAAGCCCGACCCCAACGCCTGGCTGCCGTTCGGGGGCGGCTCCCGGCGCTGCCTGGGCATGGCGTTCGCGCTGTACGAGATGCGCATCGTGCTCGCGGAGGTGCTGCGGCGCGCCCGCCTGCGCCTGCCGCCCGAGGGCGCGGCGCCGACGGTGCGCCGCGGCATCAGCCTGGCGCCGGCGCGCGGCGGGCCGGTGATCGTCGACGCCGTGAGCCCGCCGAGCTGAATCGCCGAGTTTGCGAGCTATAGTCTTCGCGCCCATGCGCCCGCTTCCGCCCCAGCTCCTGTCCGCGGTCGCCCGCGACTTCCCCGCCGACTTTCTCACCGACGATCCCGCGGAGCGCGCGGCGTACGGGCGGGACTGGACGCGCATCCACACGCCCGATCCGTCGGCGATCGCGTTTCCGCGCACCACCGCGGAGGTGTCGCGCCTGCTCGCGCTGTGCGACGAGCACGGCGTGCCGGTCGTGCCCTCGGGCGGGCGCACCGGCCTCGCCGGCGGCGCGGTGGCCGCCCGCGGCGAGCTGGTCGTGTCGCTGGAGCGCATGCGCCGGATGGATCCGGTCGACGAGCTCGGCGCCACGGTGCGGGTGCAGGCGGGCGCCGTGACCCAGGCGGTGCACGCGCACGCGGCGGCGCACGGGCTCACCTGGCCGGTCGACTTCGCGTCCAAGGGCTCGAGCCAGGTCGGCGGCAACATCGCGACGAACGCCGGCGGCGTGCGCGTCATCCGCTACGGGCCTACGCGGCAGTGGGTGCTCGGGCTCGAGGTGGTGACCGCGTCGGGCGCGGTGCTCGATCTCGGCGGGGCGCTGGAGAAGAACAACACCGGGCTCGATCTGCGCCAGCTGTTCATCGGCTCGGAAGGCACGCTGGGGATCATCACCGAGGCGACGCTCAAGCTCACGCGCCTCCCCGGCCGCGCCGACGTGCTGCTGGCGGCCGCGCCCGACCTCGCGGGCGTGCTGCGCCTGTTTCGCGCGGCGCGGGGCGGACCGTTCGCGCTGGCGGCGTTCGAGTTCTTCACCGACCGCTGCCTCGCGCGCGTCGCGCGCCACCGCCGGCTGCGCGCTCCGCTGGCCGCCTCGCCGTGCTACGTGCTCGTCGAGCTCGAGGGCGGCGACGCCGCGTCCGTGGCCGAGTGGACGGCCTCGCTCCTCGACCAGGGTCTCGCCGCCGACGCCGCGCTGGCGCAGAGCCCGGCGCAGGCGGCGGAGCTGTGGGCGCTGCGCGAGGGCATCAGCGAGAGCCTGGCGGCGACCGGGTTCCCGCACAAGAACGACATCGCCCTGCCCATCGCCGCGCTGGACGCGTTCTGCGCCGAGGCCGAGGCGCTGTTCGCGCGCGCCTACCCCGACTGGGAGCTGTGCCTGTTCGGCCACATCGGCGACGGCAACCTCCACGTCAACGTGATGAAGCCGGCGGCGCTCGACCTCGACGCCTTCCGCGCGCGCACCGGGGCCGTCGATCGCGACCTGTTCGAGCTCGTGCGCCGGCACCGGGGGAGCATCTCGGCCGAGCACGGGATCGGGCTGCTCAAGAAGCCGTATCTCGGCTATTCGCGGTCGGAGGCGGAGATCGCGCTCCTGCGCGCGGTCAAGCGGGCGCTCGACCCACGGGGGATCCTGAACCCGGGCAAGATCTTCGACTGACAATCCACAACCAGGCGGTTGACTATTCCGCGCGTGGAGCTATTCTCAACCACATGGTTGAGCAACGCGCCGATGCGTTGAGCGTCGTGTTCCGGGCGCTGGGCGACCCCACCCGACGCGAGATGGTGCGCCGCCTATCGTCGGGCGAGCGCACCGTCGGGGAGCTGGCGGCGCCGTTCCGCATGTCGCTCGCGGCCGCGTCCAAGCACGTCAAGGTGCTCGAGCGCGCCGGCCTCGTCCGGCGCACCGTGCTCGGCCGCACCCATAGCTGCCGGCTGCACGCGCGCGGGCTCGCCGGCGCGCAGCGATGGCTGTCGTTCTACGAGCGTTTCTGGTCCGAGCGCTTCGACGCGCTGGACGAGCTGCTTGCGACGAGGAGGCCGCGATGAAAGTCAATCTCACCAGCGTGATGGTCGACGACCAGGCCAAGGCCCTGCACTTTTACACCGAGGTCCTCGGGTTCGTGAAACAGAGGGACATCCCCCTCGGCGAGCACCGCTGGTTGACGGTCGCCTCGCCCGAGGGCGCGGCCGGCGTCGAGGTCCTCCTCGAGCCGAACGCCCACCCGGCGGCGCGCACGTACCAGAAGGCCATGTTCGACGACGGCATCCCGGCGACGTCGTTCGGCTCGGCGGACATCCACGCCGAGCACGAGCGCCTGGCCGCGCGCGGCGTCGTGTTCCGCGCGCCGCCGACGCGGCAGGGCCCGGTCGTCGTGGCCGTGTTCGAGGACACCTGCGGCAACCTCATCCAGCTCCACCAGGCCGCATGACCGGCGCGCCCACCCTCACGATCGTGCGCACGTTTGCCGCGCCCGTGGCCGAGGTGTTCGCCGCGTGGACCGACGCCGCGACGCTCAGGCGGTGGCTCGCCCCCGGCCGCTGCGAGGTCATCGAGGCCACCGCCGATGCGCGCCCCGGAGGCAAGTACCGCATCGTCGTGGTCGACCCCGTCGGCGGACGCCACGTGACGAGCGGCGAGTACCGCGAGGTCGTGCCCGGCAAGCGCCTGGTGAAGACGTGGGTCTACGAGGGGCAGAACGCGCCCGACGGCTACCCGACGCTCCTCACGGTCGACTTCCGCGCGCTGGGCCCGCGGTCCACCGAGATCCGGCTGCGGCAGGACCAGCTCATCACCGAGGCGGATCGCGAGGGCAACCGCGAGGGCTGGCGCCTCTGCTTCGACAAGCTGGACGCGTTGCTCTAGTACAAAATCCGCGTGCGGATGTTCGTCTCCAGCGCGGCGATCGCCCGGTTGACGTCGTCGGAGACGTCCTTGTCGAGGTCCATGATGAGGTAGCCGATGTTCGGGTCGGTGGCGAGGACCTGGCTCTGGATGTTCGCGTTCCGCTCGGACACGATGGTGTTGATGTCGCGCAGCACGCCCGGCACGTTGCGGTGCACGTTGAGGATCCGGTGGGCGCCGCGTACCGCCGGCACCTCGACGAGCGGGAAGTTCACCGACCCGGTGGTGGCGCCGGCGTTGACGAACTTGGTCAGCGCCGTCCCGACCTCCCGCCCGATCGCGGCCTGCGCCTCCGACGTCGATCCGCCGATGTGCGGCGTCAGGATCACGTTGGGCACGCCCTGCAGCGGGGCGCGGAACCCGTCGCGGTTCGACTCCGGCTCCTCGGGGTAGACGTCCACCGCCGCGCCGGCGAGGTGGCCGGCGCGCAGCGCCTCGGCGAGCGCCTCGAGCACGACGACGGTGCCGCGGCTGGCGTTGAGGAGGTAGCTGCCGCGCGGCATGCGCGCGATCTCCGCCGCGCCGATCATGTTCCGCGTCTGCGGCGTCTCGGGCACGTGCAGCGACACGAACTCGGACCGCTCGAGCAGCTCCGCCAGCGACGCGACCGACGCGTTGTTGCCCATCGGGAGCTTGGCGGCGTGATCGTGGAACAGCACCCTCATCCCCAGCGCCTCGGCCAGGACGCCGAGCTGGCGCCCGATGTGGCCGTAGCCGACGATGCCGAGCACCTTGCCGCGGATCTCGTACGAGCCGGCCGCGACCTTGCG
This sequence comes from Haliangiales bacterium, assembly GCA_035259575.1. Classification (GTDB taxonomy): domain Bacteria; phylum Myxococcota_A; class Polyangia; order Haliangiales; family SHYZ01; genus DATFWE01. The sequence continues at coordinate 5,032 of DATFWE010000266.1, read as the reverse complement.
CCACTTGCCGTCGTGCACCTCGCGCGAGCGATCGGCGAGTTGCCGCGCCAGCATGACGATCTCGGCGACGATCATCTCGGCCACGCTGCGTGTGTTGGAGAACGGCGCGTTGAACACCGGGATGCCGCGGCGGTTCGCCGCGTCGAGATCGACCTGGTTCGTGCCGATGCAGAAGCAGCCGACGGTGAGCAGCCGCCTCCCCGCCGCCAGCGCCGCGGCAGGCACGTGCGTCTTGGAGCGGATGCCGAGGATGTGCACGTCGGCGATCTTGGCGGCGAGCTCCTCGGGCGGCAGCGAGTGGGCGAGCGCCTCCACCTGGAAGCCCTCGGCGCCGAACACCTCGTGCGCGGTGCGGCTGACGTTCTCGAGCAGAAGGACCTTGATGCGGTCCTTGGGAAACGAGGTGGGGGGGTGCGCCATCGCGCCGATCTCTTAGCACGATCGGGCTGACGTATCATTCCCGCATGGAACCGCTGACCCGCGCCGAGGCCACCGACTGGCAGGAGACGTCGCGCCACGCCGACGTGATGGCGTACGTGCGTGCCCTGCACGATCCGCGCCTTCACGCGATCGAGATCGGCCGCAGCCCCGAGGGGCGCGAGCTGCCCCTCCTCGTCCTGTCCGCGCGCGGCGTCACCGGACCGGACGAGGCGCGCGCGGCCGGGCTCCCCGTCGTGCTCGTCATCTGCGGCATCCACGCCGGCGAGGTCGAGGGCAAGGAGGCCGGGCTCATGCTGGCGCGCGACCTCTTGCGCGGCGCGCACCCCGGCATCCTCGACCGCATCACGTTGCTGCTCCTTCCCCTGTACAACCCCGACGGCAACGACCGCATCGATCCGAAGAACCGCGCGCTCGACGTCGCGCACTGCGAGGGACAGATCGGCCCGCCCGGGGGCGTGGGGACGCGCGGGAACGCCGCCGGCATCAACCTCAACCGCGACTACATGCGCCAGGAGGCGTCGGAGAGCCGCCTGCTCTGCGCCCGCGTCGTCGTGCCGTGGGCGCCCGACCTGACGATCGACTGCCACGCCACCGACGGATCCGTCCATGGCTTCGCGCTGACCTACGACACGGCCCATACCGTCGAGAGCGGCCGCCCCGAGCCCATCCGCTTCATGCGCGCCGAGCTCCTGCCCGAGGTCACCCGCCGCGTGCGCGCCGCGAGCGGGCGCGAGACGTTCTCTTACGGCAACTTCGTCGACGACGAGGGCGGCCCGCCCGGCGCCGAGGGCTGGATGACCTACCCCCACCACCCGCGCTTCGGCAGCAACTACCGCGGGCTGACCTCGCGCATGGATCTCCTCCTCGAGACGTACTCGTACACGCCGTTCGAGGAGCGCGTGCGCACGACCTACGAGTTCCTCGTCGAGACGCTGCGCGTCGCGGGGGAGCGCGGGGCGAACATCCGCGCCATCGTCGACGCGAGCCGCTCGCCGCGCGCCGACATCGCCGTGCGCTACCGCCTCGAGGCCGACGAGGCGCCGGTGACCATCCCCACGCGCCGCCCGCGCGCGCTCGACGGCGAGCCCGTGTCCGTGACCATCCCCCACCTCTGCCGCTTCATCGGCACCGCCGTCGTCCGCCGCCCCTGGGCCTACGCCGTGCCCGAGGCGATCGCGCGGCACATCGAGCGCCACGGGCTCGAGGTGCGCGCGCTGCGGGAGGCGCGGATGGCCGAGGTGGAGGTCGCGCGCGTGAAGGCGGCCGCGGCGGCGGCGGCGGCCCGGCGCATCCTCGAGGCCTCCGAGGAGCGCGAGATCGAGGTCGACGTTCGCGCCGAGTCGCGCCTCCTCCCCGCCGGGACGTGGGTCGTCCCCACCGATCAGCCGCTCGGCGCGATCGCGGTCTACCTGTGCGAAGCGCGCAGCGACGACGGGCTGGTGGCCTGCGGCCTCGTGGCCGAGCCGGCCGCGGGCGCCGAATGGCCGGCGCTGCGCGTGCTCGCGCCCCTGGCCTGACCGCCGCGCAGAGATCGGCAAGCTTCGGCACCGCCCCGCCGCCGCCCCCGCCGGTGGGCGATCATCGCTCCATGCGGTGGGTCACACTGGTCGGGCTGGTCGCGTGCACGGCGCACGTCGATCGCTCCCTCACGCTTCCCATCAACGCCGCCGGGCTCGACAAGCGGTCCGCGTTCCTCAAGGCGCACATGAAGGATGGGAGCGTGTACCTCCTCCGGCGCTGGACCGTGAACTCGCCGCAGCGGCTCGTCGCGGGGATCGGCGAGCTGCAGGACGCGCACCGGCGCGTCGTCGCCAAGGGTCCGTTCGAGGTGCGCCTCGACGACGTGGCGCTGTTCGAGACCAATGTCGTCGAGACCAGCGCCGAGCTGGCGCCCCTGGCCGTGGTCACCGGCGCGTCGATCGCGATGACCGTGTTCTGCCTGACCAACACCAAGTCGTGCTTCGGCTCGTGCCCGACGTTTTACCTGGGCGGGGAGCTACGCGCCGAGGGGTTCTCGGAGAGCGTCGCCCCATCGCTGGAGGCCACCGACGTCGACGCGATCGGCCCGCACCCCGGCGGCACGGTGATCGTGCGCATGACCAACGAGGCGTACGAGACGCACGTGGTGAAGCGCGTCGCGCTCCTGGCCGCGCCGCGGCCGGCGGGCGGCCGCGTCCTCGCCGAGTCCGGAGAGGACCACCTGTGGCGCTCCACGCGGCTCGCGCCGCCGGTCGCGTGCCGCGCCGCCGAGGGGGACTGCCTCGCGTCGATGGGAGACGGCCGTGAGAGGTTCAGCCCCGCCGACGGCGAGGATCTCGCCGCGCGCGAGGAGATCCACCTCACGTTCGCGCCCCAGGCCGGCCCGCTCGGCCTGGCAGTGTCGACGCGCCAGACGATGCTGTCGACGTACCTCTTTTACCAGGGGCTGGCGTGGATGGGCCGCGACGCGGGGCGGCGGCTCGCGGACCTGGAGCGCGGCGGCCGCGATGTCGCCGGCCCGGCGTCGACGCTGCGCGACCTCCTGGGCGGGATCGAGGTCCACGTCCGCCGGAACGGCGAGTGGGCGCGCGCGGGCGAAGCCCGCGAAACGGGCCCTCTCGCAGTCGACACCCACCTCGTGCGTCTCCCCGCCCTGCCCTCGAATGAGCCCATCGAAGTGCGACTCCGCCTTACCAAGGGCCTGTGGCGCATCGGCGACGTCACGCTGGCGACGCTCGACGGCGCGGTGGAGCCGATCCGCGCCGTGCCGCGCATCGTTCCGGTGCGGCTGGGGCGGCGCTTCGGCGGCGAGCGCGCGCCGCAGACCGCGTTCCCGCTCACCACCCTGCCCGGCGACGCCTACGACCTCGAGTTCCGGCTGCCCGACGGCGACTACGAGCTGTTCCTCGAGAGCCGGGGATACTACCTGGAGTGGCTGCGCGAGGAGTGGCTCGCCGAGGAGAGCCCCGCCAAGGCCGCTCTGCTGTTCCTCGCCCCGCGCCTGGCGCTGCGCATGCTCGCGCCCGCGTTCAAGGCCCACGAGGCGGAGATGGAGGCCGCGTTCTGGAGGAGCCGCTATGCGGAATAGCTTGATCCTCGTGTGGTTGATGGCGTGCACGCATAACCCCGTCCCCGACGAGCGCATCCTCGACGCCGAGCAGGTGCCGACGTGGACGCGCGGGCTGTGGGTCGTGGTCGAGCCCTTCTCCGGCAATCCGGTGGAGGGCGAGCTCGTGGAGGCCAGCGGGCAGGGGGTGACGGTCTTGATCGGGCAGTCGCTCGTGCGCTTCCGGCCGCCCGACTGCCAGAGGGTCACCGTCGCCGTCTTCCGCACCCGCGAGAGCGTCCCCGTGATATGGACCATCGCCGGCACGTTGAGCACGCTCAGCCACGGCGGTTTCCTTCTCATCTCGGCGCCGGTGTGGCAGATCGTCGGGAACACGACGGTCGTGCTGATGCACAACCGCCCGATCCATCAGTACCCGGACGATCCGCTGCAGGATTTCGCCCGGTTCGCGCGCTTTCCCCAGGGGATGCCGGCCGACTTCACCCCGCCGTAGCTCAGCGACCTCCCCCGACGAGCGGGACGAACTGCACCCCGCCGAGCAGATCGCGGCGGAACGTCCCGTCGGGTCGGCGAGTGAGGCGCACGAGCTCCAGGTCGAACGGCGGCGCGCCCACCGGCATGACGAGGCGTCCGCCCACCGCGAGCTGCTCGAGCAGCGCGGGCGGGACGTTGGCGGAGCCGGCGGTCACCGAGACGGCGTCGTACGGGGCGTGCTCCGGCCAGCCGGCGGCCCCGTCCGCGACGCGGACGCGCACGTTGGTGACGCCGAGCTCACGCAGCCGCGCCTCGGCCGCGCGCGCCAGCGGCTCGCGGATCTCGATCGTGTCGACCTCCGCGGCGATGTGCGCGAGGACCGCCGCGCCGTAGCCGGAGCCGGTGCCGACCTCGAGGACCTTGTCGCCGGGCCGGATCGCCAGCGCGGCGGTCATCAGGGCCACGATGTACGGCTGGGAGATCGTCTGCCCCTCGTCGGTGGGGAGCGCGGTGTCTTCGTAGGCTTCGGCGGCGAGCGCGGAGGGCACGAACGCCTCGCGCGGGACCGCGAGCATGGCGGCCAGCACCGCCGGGTCGGAGAGGCCCCGCGCGGCGATCTGCCGCTCCACCATCCGCCGCCTGCGCTCGGGCGCGTCCATCACATGTCCGGCTCGTCCGGGAGCTCGTTGGGATTGTCGCCCGGACGGGCCGGAAAGTGCAGCGCCAGCTCGCGCCCGACGGCGCCGACGCAGTCGACCAGCGCGCCGGTCGGATCGCCCTCGCCCAGGCGGCGCGACACCTCCGCCGCGATCCGCTCCCAGAACTCCTGCCCGACCTTGCCGTGGATGCCCTCGTCGCCGAGGATGTAGAGCCGGCGCCGCGCCGGGACCACGAACAGCAGCACGCCGTTGCGCTCGCGCGTGCGATGCAGCCCCAGGCGATCGAACGCGCGCTCGGCCGCGCGCCGGACGTCGCCGAGGAAGAACGGCGCCACCGACACCACGATCTCCCCCGACGTGGCGCGCTCGGCCTCCTCGATGGCGCGCTTCACGCGCTCGCCGTCGACGCCGC
>DATFWE010000265.1:0-12596 GCA_035259575.1 Haliangiales bacterium | reverse complement strand
TGAGGATCGCGTCGCGGTAGCGCTTCGCGGTGGCCGCGTCGAAGAGCCCGTTGTTATGGAACGGCGTGAACAGATCCTTGGCGATGACCAGCGACCACATGTACGTGTAGTACATCGCCGAGTATTCGGTGAGGTGGCCGAAGCCGGCCCAGAAATGCGTCTCGGGCACCGGCGACCACGGCGAGTACTTGCGCTGCGTCTCGACGGTGAGCTTGTCGACGTCGAGCGACGCCGGATCGGCCTCGTGCAGGCCGAGCGACGTCGCCGCGTAGAACATCTGCTGCCGCGCCTGGATGCCCTTGCCGAAGTCCTGCGCCGCGCGCATCCGCGCCACCAGCTCGGCGGGGATGGGCTTGCCGGTGTCCTTGTCACGGGCGAAGAGGGCCAGGACCTCGGGGTCCCACGCCCACTCCTCGAGCATCTGCGACGGCGCCTCGACGAAGTCCCACTCCGTCGACACGCCGCTGAAGTACACCCATCGCTGCTTGCCGGCGAAGATGTAGTGCACGAGGTGCCCGAACTCGTGGAACATCACGACCACGTCGTTGTGGTCCATGAGCGCCGGGCCGGCGGCGGGGTCGGGGAAGTTGCACACCAGCACGCCCTCGGGGAGCTGCCTGCCGGCGACGCCCGCCACCAGCGCGAACTGCGCTGCGTGCTTGAACTTGTCGGCGCGCGGGTGGAGGTCGAGGTAGATGCGCCCGAGCTTCTCGTCGCCCTGGTAGACGTCGTAGACGTCCACGCTCGGGTGCCACACCTCGGCGTCGGTCACCTTGCGGAAGTCCACGCCGAACAGCTTCCCCGTGACGCGCAGGAGCCCGTCGCGGGTGGCGGCGAAGTCGAAATACGGCCGCACCGATTGCGGGTCGAAGTCGAGCGTCTCCTTCTTGACCAGCGTCGTGTAGTACATCTGGTCCCAGCCGGCGACGCTTTGGGCCGTGGGGTCGTCGCGCCGCCGGCGCTCGAGCAGCGCCGCAACGTCGCCCTTCGTGCGCGCGTCCGCCGCCGCCGCGATCTTGTCGATGAACGACTGCGCGTAGGCGGCCGAGCGCACCATCTTGTCCTCGGTGATGTAGTCCGCCCAGTTGCGGTAGCCGAGGATGGTCGCGAACTCCTTGCGCGCGGCGAGGAGCTGTTTCAGGACCGGCCCGTTCTTGGGGTAGCCGCGGTTCAGGAACTCCAGGTACAGGCGCTTGCGCGCCGCGCCGCTCTCCGCGTACTGCATGAACGGGTAGAAGTCGGGATAGTCGGTGGTGATCTCGACCTTGCCGTCGGCGCCGGGCTTGTGCGCGTCGATGTAATCCGCCGGCATGCCGGCCAGCTCGGCCGGATCGAGCTTCACCCGGTGCACGTCCTCGCGGATGTTCTTGGCGAAGTCGAGCTGCACCGCGGTGATCTCGTCGTTGAGCGCCTTGAGGCGCGCGCGCGCCGCCTCGTCCTTGTCGACGCCGGCGCGGCGGAAGTCGCGCAGCGTGCGCTCGAGGAACCGCTTGGTCTCCCGGTCTTCGTGTGGCGCGGCGGGCACGGCGGCGAGCGCGTCGTGGAGCGCGCGATCGAGCTTGTACTCGGCCTGGAACGCGGCGGTGTCCTTGACGCAGGCCTCGGCCGCCTCGCGCATGCGGGCGTCGGGATGGACCTCGCTGAAAAGGGTCGCGCGCGAGCTCCATCGATCGACGACGGTGAGCACCCGGTCGTAGGGGACGAGCACCGTCTCGACCGTCCTTTTGCCGGCGGACTTGATGGCGCTGATGTCGGTGCGCGCCTCGGCGAGCTCGGCCCGGCACGAGGCGAGGAACGTTTCGTGCGGCGTGGTCATGGCGTGCGGCGTCGCGGAGGGCTTGGGGCCGCAGGCGGCGAGCCCCGCGCACAGGAGCGCCCAGCGAACCATTACTTGGTCGCGAGGGTGAAGGCGATGAGGAGCGCGAAGATCACGAGGGACTCGACGAAGGCGAGGCCCAAGATCATGGGCGTGAACAGCTTGTCGGCGGCGCTGGGGTTGCGGGCGATGCCGTCGAGGGCGGCCGCGGCGGCTCGCCCCTGGCCGATGCCTCCGCCCAGCGCGGCGATGCCGATCGCGATGCCGGCGCCCAGGGCGGCCCACTTCTTGACGTCGGCGGCGGCCTGCGCGGCGACGTCCGGCGAGGCGTCCGCGGCGAAGGCCACGGCCGAGACGAGCATGGTGGCGGCGAGAACGAGCAGGCTGATGACGAGCTTCTTGCGGTTCATGACTTCTCCTTTAGTGATGTTCCTCGTGGGCGACCGCCATCGAGATGTAGACCATCGTCAGCAAGCAGAAGACCAGCGTCTGCACGATCACGACCAGGAGCCCGAGGAGCATGAACGGCACCGGGACGAGGATCGGGACGAGCATAGTGAACGTCGCCACCACCTTGTGGTCGGCGACCATGTTCCCCATGAGACGCATCGACAGGGACAGCGGGCGCGCGAAGTGGCTGACGAGCTCGATGGGGAGCATGAGCGGGGACAGCCACAGCACCGGTCCGAGGAAATGCCTGAAGTACTTGAGCCCGTGCTCGCGCACGCCCAGGTAGTGGGTCGCGACGAACACCAGCACCGACAGCGCCAGGTTGGTCTTGAGCGTGTCGGTGGGCGGCGCGAAGCCGGGGATGAGCCCGAGGAGGTTGTTGAAGAAGATGAAGAACGCGAACGCGCCGACGAACGGCAGGTACTTGACCGCGTTCTTCCGCCCCATCACCCCCTCCATGGTGGAGAGGATGCCCTCGCACATCATCTCGAAGACGTTGCGCACGGTGAACCCGCGCGGCGGGATGAGCGCCTTGTCCCCGCCGCCGGCGACCGCGCCCTTGTAGACGAAGGCGCCGAAGACCAGGAACAGCGCCACCAGGATGCTCGACAGGACGTGGGCGAGGCTGAAATGCGTATCCGTGAGCATCACGAACGTCCACGGGCGGGCCGTGCCCGCGCCCCGGCCGAGCTGATGCTCGAGCATGGCGGTGAGGTTCCGCCAGCCCTCGAAACCGTTGAGGAAGTCCCACCAGGTACTATGCTCGCCCATCGGGCACGTCTCCCTTCACGGTCTTCACGGCGAAGGCGTGGCGCACCGACTCGACGGCCACGGACAGGAGGAACACCGACAACCCGACGCCGAGCGCGACGATCGACACGGGCAGGAAGCGCATCGCGAGGTAGACGAGCGCGAACAGGATCGCCATCTTTCCGACGAGCAGGACCTGCAGCGCCGTCCGGCGGCCGCCCGACGACTTGAGGACGCGGCCGGCGAGGGAGCGGATGCTCCAGAAGTTCACGGCGCCGAGGAGCGCGCCCACGGCGACGCCGAGGACCACGTCGCGGCCGAAGAAGACCGCCGCGCCCGCCACGAGCAGCGCCGCGAAGAGCCAGTTCCAGCGCTCGATGCGCTTCAGGTCCTCAGGCGTCATGCTCGCCCTCCCCGGGCTTAGATGACTCGAGCGATCGCTTCGCCTTCTTCGCGGCGTCGATCATCCCCTTGAACCCGGCCGCGACCCCGATGAGGAGCCCGATCAGCGACAGCCACGGCTTGGTGCCGAAATGGTTGTCCCCGAGGTACCCCACTCCCGCGCCGATGGCCACGGCAATGCCCATCTCCAGGCCCACCGACGCGAACCGGGCCTGTTTGAAGAAAGGCGAGGGGGAATCGGGATCTTGCAAGGCGGCAGGGTCCTAGCATGGGGGCCCATTTGCGTCAAGACGCGCGTAGGGACGCCGCGAGCTACACGAGCGTGTCCCCCTTGGCGCCGACTAGCAGCGCCGGCGCAACGTCGCGAAGTCCCCACTCTTCTTTTATGCCGCAGGTGACCGCGAACGCGCCCCAGTCCGGAAGCGCGGCGTACCGTCGAGTTCGACGCTCGACGGCGGCCCGTTCCGCGCCCCCGACGGCCAGGTGCTGGCGTCGAACGGACGTCTCCACGACCGGCGGATCGCCGAGCTCGCGGGACGGATGTGAATGTCGATCTATTAAGCCAGCACGTCAGGCGATGGCCCGGGCGAGTTGCGCGACCCGTTGGTGGCCCGCGGCGCTGAGCTCGCGCAGGCTCTTGTCGAAGTTTGGGTGGGTCATGCCGCCCAGGAGGAAGGTCGAGCGGTACGCCTTTGTCTGCGCCTCGGCGATCTCGGCCCGTTCGGCCGCGGTGAAGGCGCGCCCGGTCGCCTGGTGCAGGCTCTCCAGGTCGAGCTGTACCTGCCCCGCCAACCCGCCGTCGAGCAACTTGCCGATGCTCATGTAGTCGTCGATGCCCGCCTCGATCTTGATCGGTTCGAGCGTGCTCGCGATCTTGTCGACGATCAGCGTGTCGAGCTTGGCGTGTTGGCTCTCCTCGAGCCAGTGGTGCTTGAGGAGGCTGCAGAAGAGCGGATCGAGGCCTTCGGCCGCGTTGTCCTTCACGCTCTCGACGTAGTGCTTCTGGGTGAGCCACTCGATGTGCAAGGTGGTCAGGAACACGCCGAGCCGGGAATGGGAGAGGATGGCGGCGGCGATGTCCTTCGCCGGCCCGATGGCGCCGCAGGGCGTGCCGAAGCCCTTCCCGAACTCCGCTACGAACCACTTGAAGAGCTGGATGTGCTTCGCCTCCTCCTCCGCGAAGCGCAAGAGCGCGCGCATCTCGTAGTCGTCGCCGTGTGCGGCGGCGCCAGCGTGCTCGATGACGGCGGGCAGGATGTACTCCTCTACCAGGCCGAATAGGTACAGGTACGTGAAACCGCGGATGTGGTTGAGTTTGAGCTTCTCCTGGGCGTCCAGGCAGCCGATGCCGTTCACGCCCGCGAGCGCCTCGGGCAGAAACGGCTTGCGGAAGTCAAAGGTCCTTCCGTCGATGACGTCCTCGATCTTCCAGTTGATCCTCTGCGACGTCTCGAGGTTGGAACGGTAATCATACCGGTGGCTGAGCATGGCATCCTCCCTTTTCTGACGAGATAACGCACGTCCCGGACGGCTGCTGCCAATGCGGGCGGCGTGCCAGGCGGTGCCGGGCCTCATTTGCGCGGGTTGTGCGTGGCCCGCGGTCCAGCCAGGTACAGGGTGGTCCACCTACCGTCTCTATCGGCTACCCGTCACTCGACCCGCGGACAATTCCTCGCCAGCCACCGATCGAGCTTGGCGCGCTGGGTCGACGGCGGCAGCGCGGCGCCGGCCGCGCGCGCCTCGCGACCGAGGGCGCACGCGCGGGGGCGATCCACCGGCAGCAGCGTGGCGGCGTGAATCGACCGCGCGACCGACTCGATGTCGGCTCCCATGTGTCGGTCCGCGGCGGTGCGATCGGCGCGCTCGGCGAAGGCGAGGGCCCGCTCCCTCTCGCCGGCCGCGAACAGCGCTTCGGCGCATATGCCCAGGCTCTGGACCACCACCAGGTTTTCGGGTCCGTAGTCTCTCTCCTGGATCGCGATCGCACGCTCGCACGGACCGACCGCGTCGCGCGCATGACCCTGGTCGATCAGCACCTCGGCGAGCTGGACGGCGACGTTGGCGGTCTGTACGTGGTCGGGCCCGAGCGCCTTCCGCAGGGTGGCGAGCGCGTGTTCGTCAGCCGCCCGCGCCTCGGCCAGGCGACCGCGCCGGCGCTGGATGTCCGCGATGATTGCCTGCGCGCGGGCGGTCCATTCGTGATCGGGCCCATCGATTCGCAAATGGGACGCGTGGGCGCGCTCGGCGAGCGCCAGAGCCTCGTCGAGCTCGCCCCGCCGTGCATGGATGTCCGCGCGGACCGCGAGGCTATGGTGCACGTTCGGTGACTCGGGGCCGAGCTTCTCGAAAATCGTGCCCGCCCGATCGGCGAGAGCACGGGCCTCGTCGAGGCGGCCCTGCATCATCCGGGTCGAGGCGAGGTTCGTCAGTTCGACGCCGAGGTGCTCGTGCTCCGGGCCGTACGCCCGTTCCAGGATCGCGATCGCCCGCGTGAGCGCCTGAGCGGCGGGCTCCTGGTCGCCCAGCAAGCTGGCGGCGTTCGCGTAGGTGTTGAGCGGCGTCGCGAGCCACGGATGCTCGGGACCCACCATCGTCTCGACGACGTGGATGGCCTGCTCGGACGTGGCGCGCGCCGCCGCGTGGCGCCCCAGGCCGGACTCGACGCCCGCAAGGTCGTTGAGCGCGATCGAGACCGGACGGCTGAACCAGCCCGCCTCGCTGATCGCAAACCCGAGCTCGGCAATGTACCTCCCCAGCGCGCCGGTGTGGTCGCCCTTGGCCTCGAGCACCGCGCCCATGCGGTGATGAAGTGCCGCCAGCAGCCGAGGCGGGTGGCCGGCGCGGGCGACGGCCGCCTCGGTGACCGGCGCCAGCGCCTCGGCCTCGGCGAAGCGGTGCTGCCGGTAGCCGAGCGTGAACAACAAGAAGGTCAGGACCTCTGCGCGCGTCGCGTCGTCATGCGCGTCCTCGGCGGCGCGCACGGCGGAATAGCCGAGCGCCATCACGGCGTCGGGGTGCACCGCCTCGCCCTCGACCAGGGCCGCCGCCCGCAGCGCCGCCGCCAGGGCCGGCGCATGGCCGAGCGCCCGCGCGCGCGGCACCAGCGCCCGTGCCGCCGCGACGCTGTCCGCGCCGCGGCCGAGGCGCGACAGCGCGAGCACGCGGTCGGCTTCGACCCGGATGGCCGCGTCCTCGCGTATCGCCTCGGGATCGCGCGGCGGGGGCACGACGGAGGTGAGCTGCGCGACGTCCGCGCACGGCGCCGGATCGGCGATGGTCGTGACGGCGGACGCGGCGCGATCCACCGCACGCGCGTCGGCGTCGCCGAGGAGCGCGATCATCGTCGCGGCTTCGTCTCGCGCACGCTGAAGGCAACGCATCCGCAGATCGAACAACGTCTCCGACTGCTCATGGCGCTGGTAGGTCGCGGCGCACGCGTCGTGGCGCGCGTGGGCCCAGCCGGCCAGGCGTTTGTGGATCGTCGCGTCCACGCGCGCGAACGTATCCGCGGCGTACGGGCGGCCGGACTTCAAGAACGCCTCCAGGACCCGGGCGCGGGCGGCGCCGTCCCACAAGCGAACGATCGACGGATCCTCGTCGGCGCACGCCGGTGTGGCCATGAGCTCCTTGACGAGCAGCGTACCGCCCGCGACCGATGCGAGCGCCGCCGCCGCCAGCCACCGCCGACGCGCGCGGCCCGGATCGCGTCCGAGATCGACGAGCAGCTCGCGCATCGACGGGTAACGATCCTCGGGGCGCTGGCGCAGCGCGCGCGACACGATGTCGCGGAGCCAGCCCGGATGCTGCACGGCGGACAGCGCCTCGCGCAACGCCACCGCGAACGAATACTGATCCGACCACGGAGTCGCCGGCAGCCCGGCGCGCACCTCGGGCGCCATGTACGCCGGCGTGCCCAGCGCCTGGCCGGTCTGGGTGACGACGCCGTCGAGCGGAGTCGGCGCCGCCGACGTCGCGGCCCCGGGATCGTCGATGGCGCGGGCGAGCCCGAAATCGGCCACGCGCACGCGATCCCCGATGATGACGTTCAGCGGCTTGAAGTCTCGGTGCACGATGCCCGCCCGGTGCGCGGCCTCGAGCCCCCGGCCGGCCGCGAGGAAGACCGCGACCACTTCGCGCCAGCGGCGCGGGCGCTCGGCGAGCCACGCCGCCAGCGTCGGGCCGGAAACGAGCTCCATGGCCACGAACACACGGTCGCCCACGGTGTCGACGTCGAACACCGAGACGACGTTGGGATGGTTGAGCCGCGCCATCGCCTGCGCCTCGCGCTGGAAGCGGGCGCGGGCCTCGGGCGATTCGCCCCCGACGCCGCGGCGCAGGATCTTCAACGCGATCAGCCGATCGAGCTCGGGATCGTGGGCCGAGAACACCTCCCCCATGCCCCCGGCGCCGATGCGCGCGCGCACCGTGAAGCGGCCGAGGCAATCGCCCGGGCCGATCGCGCGCTCGGCGGGGTCCGCGGCCGCGGCTGGCCGAGTCACCGCCGCCGCGTCCACCAGCGAGCGTGTCTCGGACATGCGCGAATCCTTGCACACGCCCCCGAGCCGCTGCAAGTCGCCATGCATCCGCGCGCCGCCGCGGTATCATCCCGGGCGTGGGCGGTACTGAGTCGCTACGCTCCGGCGCTCGACGTACGGCACGCGCCGATTGGGTGCTGGTCGTGGCGCTCGACTGCGAGCGGCCGGTCGCCCCGCCCGTCAGGCTGAGCCTGTCCAGGACGGACGAGGTAGCCATCGGCCGCGGCACCGAGCGCGGGTTCGCGCGCACCCTGGCCGGCCTGCGCATCGATCTGCCCGATCGATGGACGTCCCAGACGCATGCGCGCCTCGCGCGCACCGCCGACGGTTGGCTCGTCGAGGACGCCGGGTCCAAGAACGGCACCCACGTGAACGGCAAGCGGGTCGACACCAGCCCGCTGGGAGACGGCGACGTCCTCGAGTGCGGGGGCACGTTCCTCGTGCTCCGCCGGGCGCCCGAGGCGACGGTCGACTTCGAGGCGTCGGCGGACCGACCCGAATCGTTGCGAACGCTGTCACCCACGCTCGAGCGCGAGCTGGGCGTCCTCCCCAAGATCGCCCGCTCCCGGGTGCCCGTCCTGGTGCTCGGCGACACCGGCACCGGCAAGGAAGGCGTCGCCGCCGCGATCCACGGCCTGTCGGGCCGGAGCGGCCCTTTTGTCGCGGTCAACTGCGGCGCGATTCCAGCGACGCTCGTGGAGAACGAGCTTTTCGGCAGCCGGCGCGGCGCGTTCTCCGGCGCCGACAATCGGGTCGGGCTGGTGCGCGGGGCCGATCGCGGCACATTGTTCCTCGACGAGGTGGCCGAGCTGCCGCTGCCGTCGCAGGCGGCCCTCTTGCGCATGCTCCAGGAAGGGGAGGTCCAGCCCCTCGGTGGAGACAAGGCCATCGCCGTCGACGTGCGGGTGGTGGCCGCGACGAATCGCGACGCGAGGCGCCTCGTGGCCGACGGACATCTCCGCCGTGACCTGTACGCCCGGCTGCGGGGCTACGAGGTGCGCCTGCCGCCGCTGCGCGCGCGTATCGAAGATCTCGGCCTGCTCATCGCCGCCGTGTCGGCGCGCCTCACGCGGGGCGGGGCGCCCCGCACCTTGTCGCGGGCGGCGGCGCGTGCCCTGTTCGCCCATCCCTTCCCCTTCAACATCCGCGAGCTCGAGCAGATCATCGGCGCCGCCCTCGCCGTGGCCGGGGACGAGATCGACATCGACCACCTGGCGCCGTCGCTCCGCGATCCTGCGGATCCTTCGGGGAGCGACCGCGACCGGCTGGCGACGCTGGTCGCGCAGCACGGAGGCAACGTGAGCGCCGTCGCGCGCGAGCTCGGGACCTCGCGCACGCAAGTGCGCCGCCTGCTCCGCCGCCACGCCATCTCGTCGGACGAGATCAAGAGACGGTAGGTGGACCACCCCGTACCTGGCTGGACCGCCGGCCACGCCCAACCCGCGCACATGAGGCCCGGCACCGCGTGGCACGCCGCCCGCATGGGCAGCAGCGTCCGGAGGTGCGCATGGGTGCGAAACGCGGGATGTGGATCGTTTTTCTCCTGTGGGGCTGTGGGATGGACGCCGATGATCCGGGGGACGGTCAAGCCGTCGCGGCGGCGCGAGACGCGCTGTCCGCGGTGCAGCTCCCCAACAACATCCCGTTTCGCGACGCCACGGGGTTCGTCACCACCATCAGCAGCGTCGGATACCTCGACCTCGGAAACGAGTTCTTCCGGGACCTGGGCACGAACGGCCGCCGCTGCGTGAGCTGCCATCTGCCGAACACGGGGTGGACGATCACGCCCGAGCTCACCCGGGCCGTGTTCGAGCTGACGCGCGGCGGCGCCATCGATGACGGCCTCGGGCTCGGGGCGATCTTCCGCACCAACGACGGGTCCAACTCGCCGAACGCCGACGTGTCCACGCTCGCGGCGCGCCGTCGCGCATACAGCATGCTCCTCACGCGCGGGCTGATTCGCATCGGCATCGGGGTTCCCGACGCGGCGGACTTCGAGCTCGTGGCGGCCGACGACCCCTACCAGTACGCGAGCGCGGCCGAGCTGTCGCTGTTCCGCCGCCCGTTGCCGACGACGAATCTCAGGTTCCTCACCACCGTCATGTGGGACGGTCGCGAGACGCTGGCGGGAACCGATCACTGCAACGCCGCCAGCGAGGGCGGCAAGTGCTTCGCATCGCTTCCGGTCGACCTGGCCGATCAATCGAACGGCGCGACCACCGGCCACGCCCAGGGCAACCCGCTCAGCGACGCGCAGCGCCAGTCGATCGTCGCCTTCGAGACGGCGCTGGCCACCGCACAGATCTGGGACGACGACGCGAGGCGCCTCGACGGCGCGGGGGCTCGCGGCGGCCCGGCGGCGATCTTCGATCAGCTCACGTATTACGGCATCAACGACAACCTCGGCGACTATCAGACGGGGGCGGCCTTCGATCCCAACGTGTTCACGGCGTACGCGGCGTGGACGGCGGCCTCGGGCAGCGCGGCCGCGCCGCGCCGGGCCATCGCGCGCGGCGGGGATCTCTTCAACAACTTTCCCATCACGATCTCGGGTGTCGGAGGGCTCAACGGCGCGGTGGGCTCTCCGTTCAACCCGCCGCTCCCCGACTCGTTCGTGGGCTCGTGCGCGACGTGCCACGACACGCCCAACGGGGGCAACCACTCCATCGTCGCGCCGCTCAACATCGGCCTGACCGACGCGTCGCGCCGGACGCCGGACATGCCGCTGTACACGTTGCGGTGCAAAGCCACGTCGACGACGTGCGTGCCGGGCGCGACCGTGCAGACCACCGATCCGGGACGCGCGCTCATCAGCGGCAGGTACAACGACATCGGCAAGTTCAAGGGTCCGATCCTTCGGGCTCTGGCCGCGCGCGCGCCCTACTTCCACAACGGCTTCGCCGAGGATCTCGACGCGGTGATCGACTTCTACGACGAGCGCTTCCACATGAGTCTGTCCCCGGAGCAGCACGACGACCTGGTGGCGTTCCTGCGCTCCCTGTAGCCCATTCGCGTCAAGACGCGCGGAGGGACTGGGCCAGCTCGACGAGCGTGTCCCCCTTGGCGCCGACGAGCAGCGCGGGTGCAACGTCGCGAAGTCCCCACTCTTCTTTCACGCCGCAGGTGACCGCGAACGCGCCCCCGTCCATGCGGCCGACGACGCCGAGGCCGCTCTCCAGGGGGACGGCGACGCACTCGGCCACGTGCGGCAGGGCAGAGACATCGACCTCGACCAGCCCATGCTCGCAGGTCAGGGTCAGGCGATCGGCCTTGACCCTGCGCTCGAGGAGGAGGATGCGGCCGAGCGAGCTCTCGTACACCGGGGTCCACGCGAACAGCGGGCCGACGAGGACGAGCTTGGCCTGGGACAGATAGTAGAGGTGGCCCTCGCCCATGCGGCGGGCGAGGAGGCCCGTGGCGGTCGTGACCACATCGACGAAGCCGCGCTCGTGGAGCGCCGCGACCTTGTCGTCGGCGAGGAACCACGAGCCGGGCTGGTGCGGCGTGCAGCCGAGAAACACGTTGCGCGCGCCGCTCCCCTTGAGCCACTCGGCGACGACGGTGGCGACGTCGGTCGCGTCGCCGGGATGGGCCAGGCGGCGATCGCCGTTCCACAGGACGCCGCCGGCGGGGAGGCGGTGGATCGAGTCGAAATGGAACAGCGGCTCGGACCACGGCGGCGCGAGCGACAGCTTGTCGCCCACGCGGATGCGCGTGACCTGGAGGATGTCCTCGGGCACGGCGAGGTGGATCTCGCCCTTGGCGTCGAGCGCGAGGAACAGCAGCCCGCGCGGCGTGAGGCCGGTGAGGCGCAGGTTGCCGAGGCCGAGCGCCAGGGCGCCGGCGTCGCGGTAGCGATGGACCTTGATCACCCGAGCTCCCGCAGGGTCTCGGCGGCGGCGCGGACGGTGCGGTCGATGTCCTCGTCGGAGTGCGCCAGCGACACGAACGCCGCCTCGAACTGGCTCGGCGCGAGGTACACGCCGCGGGCGAGCATGCCGCGGAAGAACCGGCCGAAGCGCGCCGTGTCGGAGCGCTTGGCGGTCGCGTAGTCAACGACGGGGCCGTCGGTGAAGAACGCGGTCAGCATCGAGCCCACGCGGTTGACCCAGCCCGCGCCGGCGAGGCCGGCGGCCAGGCGTGCCGAGGCCGCGTTGAGCCGCTCGTACGTTCCGGGGCGGCGCAGGAGCTCGATCGTCGCGAGCCCGGCGGCGAGCGCGAGCGGGTTGCCGCTGAGCGTGCCGGCCTGGTACACCGGCCCGAGGGGCGCGAGCTTGCCCATCAGGTCGGCGCGGCCGCCGAAGCAGGCGGCGGGCAGGCCGCCGCCGACGATCTTGCCCAGGCAGGTGAGGTCGGGGCGGATGCCGTAGAGCGCCTGCGCGCCGCCGAACGCGACGCGGAAGCCGGTCATCACCTCGTCGAAGACGAGCAGCGTGCCGTGCTCCTCGGTCAGCGCGCGCAGGCCGCCGAGATATCCCGGCTCGGGAGGGACGCACCCCATGTTGCCGCACACCGGCTCGACGATGACGGCGGCGATCTCGCCCGGATGGGCGGCGAACAGCCGCGCCATGGCGGCGAAGTCGTTCCACGGCGCGACGAGCGTGGCGCCGGCGACGCCGGCGGGGACGCCGGCCGAGCCGGGG
>DATFWE010000264.1:0-4465 GCA_035259575.1 Haliangiales bacterium | reverse complement strand
ATGACCCCGGCGGTCGACCCGTTCGTCGGCCGCGACCTTCTCGGCGGGCGGTTCCGCATCCTCGAGAAGATCGGCCAGGGCGGGATGAGCGCCGTCTACACCGCGCAGCAGACGGAGATGAACCGCCGCGTGGCGGTGAAGATCCTCCACCCCAAGCTGTCGGCGCGCAAGGACCTGGTCGCGCGGCTGCGCCGCGAGGCGCGCGCGATGAGCCAGATCCACCACCCCAACGTCGCGAACGTGTTCCTGTTCGGCGAGCTCGACGACGGCGCGATCTATGTCGTCATGGAGCTCCTCGAGGGGATGAACCTGCACGATGCGATCCGCCGCGACGGGCGGTTCCCCGTCGACCGCGCGCTGCGCATGATGATCTCCTGCTGCGGCGCGCTCACCGAGGCCCACGCGCTCGACATCATCCACCGCGACCTCAAGCCGGAGAACATCTTCCTGTGCACCGGCGCGGGCCTGCAGGACTTCCCCAAGCTCCTCGACTTCGGGCTGGCCAAGGTCACCGAGCGGCAGATGCAGCCCGGCTCGCTGCGCTTCACCGGCGCCGGGCAGGTGTTCGGCACGCCCGAGTACATGAGCCCGGAGCAGGCGCAGGCCAAGAAGCTCACCCCGGCGAGCGACGTCTACTCGCTCGGGGTCATCCTCTACGAGACGCTCACCGGCAAGCTGCCGTTCGACAGCCGCGACGCGGTCTCGGCGATCCTGCAGCACGTCACCGACCGCCCGATCCCGCTCGACCGGCGCGTGCCCGGGCTGACGTTCCCGCCCGCGCTGGTCGACCTCATGGACCGCGTGCTCGCCAAGGATCCGGCCGATCGCGTCGCCAGCGCCGCCCAATTCGCCGGGTTGCTGCAGGCGATCCTCGACGGCCACGTGTCGCGGCTGCCGTCGCAGCCGCCCTTACCCCCGCCGCGGCCGTCGTCCCGCCGCGCCCTCGTCGTCGCCGGCATCGTCGTCGCGTTCGTCGTCGGCGCGGCGATCGCCGCCGCCGTGATGAGCGCGATCCTCCGCTGAGCGCCAGGCGCCTGTGACTCGTTGCATCATGGCGGTCGCTGAGCGACACTCCGCGCATGGGCGACACCCGTCCCCACAAGCAAGTGGAGATCACGCAATCGGGGGAGAGCCGGCGGCAGTTCCTGCGCGCGATCCTCGGGGACGTGCGCGCGCTCGAGCGGATGATCAAGGAGGGGCGCTTCGAGAGCGGCGTGAAGCGCATCGGCGCCGAGCAGGAGATGTTCCTCGTCGACCGCGCCTACGCGCCCGCGCCCGGGGCGATGCGCATGCTCGACAAGCTCGCCGATCCGCACTTCACGACCGAGCTCGGCCTGTTCAACCTCGAGCTCAACGCCGACCCCCAGGACTTCCGCGGCAAGGGCATCTCCCTCCTGGAGAAGCAGCTCGTAGAGCTCCTGGAGAAGACGCGCCGCAGCGCCGCCGAGCTCGATCTTCTCCCCGTCCTCGCCGGCATCCTGCCGACGATCCGCAAGCAGGACCTCGGCCTCGACAACATGGTGCCCAGCCCGCGCTACCGCGCGCTGAACCAGGCCATGTACGCCCTGCGCGGCGGGCCGTTCGAGTTCTCGATCAAGGGCATCGACGAGCTCCTCGTCAAGCACGACTCGGTCATGGTCGAGGCGTGCAACTGCAGCTTCCAGGTCCACCTGCAGGTGTCGATCGCGGACTTCCCGCGCCTGTACAACCTGGCGCAGGCGCTCGCCGGGCCGCTCCTCGCCGTCGCCACCAACTCGCCGCTCCTGTTCGGGCGGCGCTTGTGGTCGGAGACGCGCATCGCGCTGTTCCAGCAGGCCGTGGACACGCGCAAGACCGACCTGCGCGACAGCCTGTCGCGCGTCACGTTCGGGCGCGCGTGGGTCAAGCAGTCGGTGCTCGAGATCTACAAGGAGGACATCCTCCGTTTCCGCACGCTCGTCGGCACCGACCTCGACGAGAACCCGATGGAGAAGCTCGACCGCGGCGAGACGCCGCAGCTCAAGGCGCTGCGCCTGCACAACGGCACCGTCTACCGGTGGAACCGCGCCTGCTACGGCGTCATGAACGGCAAGCCGCACCTGCGCATCGAGAACCGCGTCATGCCGTCGGGGCCGAGCTTGGTCGACGAGGTGGCGAACGCCGCGCTGTGGCTGGGGCTCATGGCGGAGCTCGGCGCGACCATCCCCGACGTGACGCTGCGCCTCGACTTCGATCAAGCGCAGGGGAACTTCTACGCCGCCGCGCGCGAGGGCCTCGGGGCGCAGTTCAGCTGGCTCGACGGCGAGGAGGTGCCCGCGACGCGCCTCGTCCTCGATCGTCTGCTCCCCGCCGCCGAGGCCGGCCTGCGCCGCGAGAACATCGACGACGACGACATCAAGCGCTACCTCGGCATCATCGAGCAGAGGGTGCAGTCCGGCCGGACCGGCGCGCGCTGGATCCTGAGCTCGTTCGCCGAGATGAAGCGGGGCAAGCCGGGGGAGCGCCTGAACGCGCTCGTCGCCGCCACCGTCGCGCGCCAGGCGACGGGCCGCCCCGTCGCGGAGTGGGAGCGGGCGCGCCTCGATGAGGCCGGCCTGGCCAAGCACAACTACTCGACCGTCGATCAGTACATGACGACGGACATCTTCACCGTCCAGTCCGAGGACCCCGTCGACCTCGTCGCGAACCTCATGGGCTGGGAGCGGATCCGCCACGTGCCCGTCGAGGATCAGGACCATCGCCTGGTCGGCCTGGTGTCCTACCGCGCGGTGCTGCGCTTCCTCACCTCCGACCGCGCGCAGCAGACGGCGGACACGCCCGTCAGCGAGATCATGAAGACCGACGTCCTCACCGTATTCCCCCACACGCCCACGCTCGACGCGATCGCGCTCTTGCGCCGCTACCGCATCGGCTGTCTGCCGGTCGTGTCGGAGGGGCGCCTGGTGGGGATGATCACCGAGGAGAACTTCATGGACATCGCGGCCGATCTCCTCGAAAAGAAGCTGAATGCCTGAGGTCGAGAGGACCATCGCTAAGCGGCGGGGGGCGGCGGCGGGGCCGACGCTGGTCGTCGTCGGCGGCGTCCACGGCAACGAGCCGGCCGGCGTGCGCGCCGCCTGCCGCGTCGTCGGCGACGTCCCCGACCGCGCGATCCACGGCGAGGTCGTGGCGCTCGCCGGCAACACCCGCGCCCTCGCCGAGAACAAGCGCTACCTGGTGCGCGACCTCAACCGGCAGTGGTCGGCGGACCGCCTCGCCGACCTCGACGCCGGCCGCGTCCCCGACGACGCCGAGAGCCGCGAGGCGCGCGAGCTGCGGGCGGCGCTCGACGCGGCCGTCGCCGCGGCGCGCGGGCCCGTCTACTTCCTCGACCTCCACACCACCAGCGCCGAGGGCGTCCCGTTCGGCCTCATCGGGGACACGCAGCGCCACCGCGCCTTCGCCGCGCGCTTTCCGCTGCCGGTGATCCTCGGCCTCGAGGAGCAGGTCGACGGAGTCCTCGCCGAGTACATGTCGGCGCGCGGCGCCACCACGCTGTCCGTCGAGGGGGGCCAGCACGCGAACCCCGGGTCGCAGGGCAACCTCGAGGCGGTGGTGCGCGTGGCGCTGTGGGCGGCGGGAGTGGCCTCTCGCGACGACGTCCCCAGCCTCGACGCGGCGATCGCCCTGCTCGAGCGGGCGCGCGGACACCTGCCCCACCTCATCGAGGTCCTGTCCCGCCACGCGATCACCGACGAGCACGAGTTCCGCATGGAGCCCGGCTTCGCCAACATCCAGCGCGCCAGGGCGGGCGAGCTGCTCGCGCGCGATCGCCGCGGCGAGATCCGCGCGCCCCACGACGGCATGGTCCTCCTGCCGCTGTACCAGGCGCAGGGCGACGAGGGCTTCTTCTACGGACGCGAGGTCAGCCCGCTGCGCCAGCGCGTGTGCGGCGCGCTCCGTCGCTACCGCCTCGACGCGCTCCTGCCGCTCCTGCCGGGCGTCCGCGGCGGGCGGGACGAGCTCGAGGTCGCCCCCGGCGCGGCGGATCTTTATCCCAGCGGACTGTTTTCGCTATTCGGCTACCGCCAGATCCGGCCAGGCGAGCGCGGCCTTGTGTATCGCCGGCGCTCGCCGTAAGAGGTTCGTCATGGAAGACGGGAAGAAGAAGACCGCGCTCATCACCGGCGCCTCCTCCGGGCTCGGCGCCGAGTTCGCGAAGCTGTTCGCCCACGACGGGCACGACGTCGTCCTGGTCGCGCGGCGGCGCGACAAGCTCGACGAGGTCGCCGCCGAGCTGGCCAAGGCGCACGGGATCAAGGCCACGGCGTTCGCGGCCGATCTGAGCGACCCCGGCGCGCCGCGCGCGCTGTTCGATCGGGTCGCGGCGGCGGGCCTCGACATCGAGTTTCTGGTGAACAACGCCGGCTACGGCATGACCCACGCGTTCGTGGACGGCGATTTCGCGCGCGAGCTCGACATGATCCAGGTCAACGTCACGGCGCTG
>DATFWE010000263.1:0-4027 GCA_035259575.1 Haliangiales bacterium | reverse complement strand
GGCGGCGGAGGACACCGGCATGATCCGCATCATCTCCGCCCCCAAGATCACCGTGCTCAACGGCAAGGAGGCGACGATCAGCCAGGGCGTGTCGATCCCCATCCAGGTCGTGTCGGCGGCGGGCACGATGACCCAGTTCGTCCCGGCCGACCTGCAGCTCAGGGCCAAGCCCTACGTGTCGCGCGGCGACTGCACGATCACTCTCGAGGTCGACGTGACCAAGAACGAGGCCGACTTCGCCAACCGCGGCGCGCGCGGCGACCCGTCGATCACCCGCAAGGAAGCACACACGACCATGCTCATCGCCGACGGCGACACCAGCGTCATCGGCGGCATCTATACGCGCAACACCGGCCTGTCCTACAGGAAAGTGCCCTGGCTCGGGGACATCCCCATCCTCGGCTTCTTCTTCAAGAACAAGGCGGAGAACGACGACCGCACCGAGGTGCTGATCTTCCTGACGCCGCGGATCACCAACAAGGCCTCGCTCCCGTGCGAGACCGCGAACGACCGGCGCTGACCCCCGCACCATGGACAGTGCCCCCCTCTTCCTCATCGGCTTCATGGCGGCGGGGAAGACGACCGTGGGGCAGCTCCTGGCCGCGCGCCTGGGGCGCAAGTTCGTGGATCTCGACGGGCGCATCGAGCAGGCGACCGGGCAGACGATCGCGGACATCTTCGCCGCCCAGGGGGAGGCCGCGTTCCGCCGCTACGAGGAATCCGCGCTGGCCGAGGTCGCCGGCGAGGCGGACGTCGTCGTCGCCACCGGCGGCGGCACGCCGACGTTCGGCCGGAACCTCGCCCACATGCGCACCGCCGGGCCGGTGGTGTCGCTCCTGGTGTCGTTCGACGACGTCCTGTCGCGCGTGCCCGACGCGTCGTCGCGGCCGCTCCTGCGCGAGGGGCGCGCCGCCGCCGAGCGCCTGTTCCGCGAGCGCCAGGCGGTGTACCAGGACGCCGACGTCGCCGTGGAGACGAGCGGCCGCGACCCGGCCGACGTCGCCGCCGAGATCGACCGCCGCTGCGCGCTCCTCCTCGGCGACGTGTGGGTCCGCCTGGGGGAGCGGAGCTATCCCGTCCACCTCGGCCCGCTCACGCGGGCGGCGGAGCTCGCGCGCGAGCTGTGCCATCCCAGCCGGACGCTCGTCGTCACCGACGACAACGTCGCGCGCGCCGGACACGCGCGCGCCGTCGCCGAGGCCGCCGGCGCCGAGATCGTGGCCGTCCGTCCGGGCGAGGCGTCGAAGTCGCTGCGCGTCGTCGAGGAGGTCGCGTCCGCGTGCGTCCGCGCCGGCCTGGATCGGCGCTCCCTGATCCTGGCGGTCGGCGGCGGCGTGGTGGGCGACCTGGCCGGATTCGTCGCGGCGGTCCTCTACCGCGGCATCGCCGTGGCCCAGGTGCCGACCACGCTCCTCGCGATGGTCGACAGCGCGGTCGGCGGCAAGACGGGCGTGGACCTCGAGGCGGGGAAGAACCTGGTAGGCGCGTTCTGGCAGCCGCGCTTCGTCCTCGCCGACCCGACGACGCTCGACACGCTGCCGGCGCGCGAGCGGATCGCCGCCTACGGCGAGGTGGTGAAGTATGCGCTGCTCGGCGACGCGAAGCTGTTCGAGGCGCTGGCCGAGAGCGGCGAGCGGCTTGACCAGATCGACCGGGTCGATCTGGTGCGGCGATGTGCGCGCATGAAGGCGGAGCTGGTGTCGCGCGACGAGACCGAGACGAGGGGCGTGCGCGCGCTCCTGAACCTGGGCCACACCGTCGGGCACGCCATCGAGAAGGCCTCAAGCTACGAGCTCCTCCACGGGGAGGCGGTCGCGCTCGGCCTGGTGGCGGCGGCGCGGGCGAGCGCGCGCCTCGGCGCCGCGCCGCCCGAGCTCGAAGGGACGGTGGCGTCGGCGCTGCGCACGCTGGGGCTGCCGACCGACCTCGCGCCCTGGCGCCGCGACGAGGTGCGCGCCGCCATCCATGTGGACAAGAAACGCGACGCGACGCCCGACCAAATGCCCAACAAGACGATGGTGCGATTCGTGGCGCTCGAGGGCGTGGGGCGCCCGCGCCTGGTGAGCGTCCCCGCGGACGACCTGTGGGACATGATAAAATGAGCCGGAGGTATCTTATGAGAGCAGCGCTCGCCTTGTTGCTCGGGGCGCTCGGCGGATGCTCCGCCGACTTTCCGTCGCTCTACATCCAGCAGAACCAGGTGCCCGGCACGGGGTGCGTGGTGTCGACCTCGGGGACGACGTTCCTCTCCGAGGGCGTGCTCGACACGAACAACGATCCGAGCGGGGCCCTCAACCTCGGCTACGTGTTCACGCCGCTCATCATCAACGCGATCGCGGCCGACTCCTCGAACCCGACGCTGCACATCGCGTTCCTCACCGGCGCGGACGTCGAGATCCGCCCCGGACGGTCGGCGCGGTCGGCGGAGCTCGTGGCCGCGCTCGCCGCGCAGGGGCTCACCAAGCACACCGCGCTCTTCTCCGCGACGGTCAAGCCGGGCGGCAGCGTCGCCCTGGTGTTCCACCTGACCGACCTGGAGACCACCGCCGCGATCCGCCAGTTCCTCGGCGCGGGCGAGCTGGTGCAGACCGTCGCCCACATCGTCATCGACGGCACGGTCGACGGCCGGTCGGTATCGAGCTATCCGTTCGACTACCCCCTGTCCTTCTGCGTCGGCTGCCTGGTCGCGGACGTGGGCCTGTGCGCCGCGCTGCCCACCGGCTTCGCCGGGTCCGAGGGCGGCGCGTGCAACCGGCTCCAGGACAACCTGCTCCAGTGCTGCGACAACTTCAAGGTTTGTCCGGCGAAGCCGCCGGCGATGTAATAGGCTAGAGCCCCCACATGTTCAAAGAACCCCTGCAAAAGATCGTCGACAACGTCGAAGGTGGCATCGCCGGGCTGGTGATGGGGTTCGACGGGATCGCCGTCGAGTCGTACACCCGCGAGGGGCACAAGATGGACATCACCACGGTGGGGATGGAGTTCTCGTTCATCCTCACCCAGGTGCGCAAGGCGGCGGAGATCCTCGACGTGGGCAGCGTCCAGGAGGTCAGCATCAAAGCGGAGAAGCTGCTCATCGTCATCCGCGTGCTGAGCCCGGAGTACTTCCTGGCGCTGGCGCTGTCGCCCGAGGGGAACTTCGGCAAGGGGCGCTACCTCATGCGCGTGGTCGCGCCCCGGCTGCAGGCGGAGTTGTGAAGATCCTCTGCATCCACGGCCCCAACCTCAACCTCCTCGGCACGCGCGAGCCCGAAGTCTACGGGCGGGCGACGCTGCCGGAGATCGACGCGTCGCTGGCGCGGCGCGCCGCCGAGCTGGGCGTGGAGATCGCCTGCGTGCAGTCGAACTCGGAGGGGGAGATCATCGGCCACCTCCACTCCGCGCGCGGCGCCTGCGCGGGCATCCTCATCAACCCCGGCGGTTTTGGTCATACCAGCGTCGCCATCCGCGATGCGATCCTCGCGGTGGGCGTCCCCACCGTCGAGGTCCACCTTTCCAACGTGCACAAGCGCGAGCCGTTCCGCCACACGTCGATGATCGCGGCGGCGTGCGTGGGGCAGGTGCTCGGGTTCGGTCCGGGCAGTTATCTGGTGGCGCTTCAGGCTTTAGTCGACCACGTATTGCACCGGGACGGGGTCGCCTGACGCGAGACGCAGCGCGTCTCGCGTCAGGCGACCCCGTCCCGGTTCTTTTGGAGGGACCTGCGGTCCCCTCGCCCGGCTGAGCCGGGCGAGCCTCCCCCCGCTTTCGGTCGGACTCCCGACCGCGCCGGCCTTCGGCCTGCGGAGCCGCGCGCGGCGCAGCAATGCGGCTAAAATGGATTCGACAATTCGCGTACGGTGCCTAAGATGCCCCCCATGAAGGGTCCGAAGAAGAACCCCGAGGCTCCGGGCGTGCCGGCCGCCAAGCCGATGCCGCTGCTGGACGTCGCGGCGGTGCGCGCGCTCGCCGAGATCGTCGAGGCGCATGGCCTGTCCGAGATCAAGTTCGAGAACGCCGACGTGCTGCTGGTGCTGCGGCGGGGATC
>DATFWE010000262.1:0-27479 GCA_035259575.1 Haliangiales bacterium | reverse complement strand
CAATCGCCGCGTGGACGTCCTGTTCTTCGTCGAGCCGCTGGTCATGCACGGGCGGCCGTTCCACTACTGGGCGTGGCTCGGGTTCTTCGCCGACATGGCGCGCGCGATCGGCGCCGCGGGCGGCCGCGTCCGGGTGGTGACGAACGATGCGCTGGCGGGGCGCGCCACGGCGCCGCGCGACGCCGGCGCGGGCGCGCGCGCGGGGCACGGGCTCGCCCCGACCGACGTGGTCGTCCTTGGGCAGGAAGCGATTCGCGCTACGTTCGACGCCCCCAACGTCGCCATCCTCGCCGGGCTTCACCGGGGAAGCTTCGCGCCCGCCCAGGTCGAGGCCTACGCCGCGCTCGTGCGCGCGGCCGTCGGCGAGTTCGAGCCAGACGTGGTCCTGTCCCTCACGCCCGCCGCCCAGCTGCGCGCCGCCTACCCGCGCGCGCTCCACCTCGCCACCGAGACCGCCGCCTATTCGCGCGCCCCCTACCCGATGTGCCTGTTCTTCGATCCCGCCGGGCTGTGGGATCGATCGGTGCCCGCGGCGCGCGCGGCGGAGCTTTTTGCCCGCGAGCCCGGCGGCGGCGAGCGCGACCTCCTCGCCGAGCTCCGCCGCCGCTTCTCAGCGTACTTCGCGGCGACCACGCCGTTCGCCGCGCTCGAGCGCGAGCTGCGCGCTCGCCACGCGCGCCTCGGATTTCTGCCCCTGCAATTCGGCGGGGAGTCGGGCTTCGACGCGAACGCCCCGTTCCGCAACCAGGGCGAGTACCTGTTTCACGTGATGGAAAAGCTTCCCCCCGACGTCGGGCTGATCGTGGTCGAGCACCCCACGGCTCACTGGCTGGGCGATTTCCTCGACGAGGAGACGCGCGACTACCTGGCGGAGCGCCATCCGCGCGTGACGCTCGTCGATTTCCGCGCCGCCGAGAGCGCAGGGCAGTACCTCGTCCACCACGCCGACTTCGTCGTGTCGGTGTCGAGCTCGCTGGCGTTCCAGGCGCTGTTCTTCGAGCGGCCGCTGTTCGCGATCGGCACGAGCCATCTCGCCCCGTTCGCCGCCCACGTCGGCCTCGACCGCTTCCCCGCGACGCTGCCGCGCGCAGACCCGCGCACGGACCGAGCGCTGGCCTGGCTCGCCACCCATTACTTCGTGCCGCTCGAGCTGTGCCGGACGCCCGGCTGGCTCGTCCCCTTCCTAGAGCGCGGCGTCGAGCGGGCCCGCGCCGGCCGGTGCGGGCTCGATTTCTTCGACCCGATCGCCCCGGTCGACGAGCTGGCGGCGCTGTTGTTTCGCAACCTCGACGAACTGTCCGCGCGCAAGCTGCGCGGCGTCGTGCCGAACGGCGACTTCGCCGCCTGGTCGCGCGGCCCCGGCCCGCTGTGGGTGGGGCAGGAGGGCCCCGACGGCTGGCACTTCCTCGACTTCTCGGGGGGGATCGGCGAGGTCCGCCGCGCCGACGGCGAGGCCGGGCCGTCGGCCTCCGTCCGGCGGAGGCGCGCCGGCGACGGCCCGATGCTGTTCCTCGCGCGCGTGCCCGACGCGGCCGCGTGCGCCGGATCGCTCGCCCGCCTGCGCTTCCGCGCGCGCAGCGCCGAGCGCGCATCCCTGCTCGTCTACCTCTATCTCCAGCTCGACGACGGAAGGCCCGGCATGGGCACCCAGGCGCAGCTCGTCGCGCTCGACCGCGAATGGCGCGAGCTCGTCCACGTCGGGCTCGTCCCCCCGCTCGTCGGCCGCAAACCCGGCCCGGCAAGCCACGTCGAGGTCGTGTTCGCGCTTCCGCCGGAGGCGGGCGCCGCGTCGTTCGAGCTCGCGGACGTGCGGCTCGAGCCGGTCGCGTTCTGATCAGTTCAACCGGACCGCACCGCCGAAGTACAGGCCGTCCTGCCAGGCGAGCGCGTCGCCGGATCCGGGGACCTGGGCGTGCGCGGCGGCGCCGCTGCCGTCGAGGCGGAGCAGCACGTCGGAGGGCTGGGCCATGCGCAGGACGTCCGCCACCGCCGCGGGGGCGAACACGTGCGCGAGGACGCGGTTCATCGACTGGTGGGCGACGACGAGCGCGTCGGCCTCGCGGATGAGCGGACCGGCCTGCCACACCCGCTCGGCCATGTCGGCGTAGCTCTCGCCGCCGGGCCAGCGATGGCGCCACTTGTCGCGCTCGCGCTCGGCGCGCAGGTCGGGGAACCGCGCCGCTATCTCCGCTTCGGTGAGGCCGGCGCAGGCGCCGAAATCGGTCTCCACCAGCGCGTCGCAGGCGAGGAGGGGGCACCCCGCCGCGTCGGCGACGATGCGCGCGGTCTCGACGGCTCGATCGAGCGCGCTCGTGACCACGCGGGCGACGCCCAGCCGGCGCGCCGCGCCGCCGAGCGCGTGGGCCTGAGCGATCCCCTTGTCGGTGAGCTTGCCGCCGTGGCGGCCCTGCATCCGTCCGGCGCGGTTCCACTCCGTCTCGCCGTGGCGCGCGAGGAAGAACCTCATTCCCGCCCTCCCATCCCCCGCCACACGATCTCGGCCATCTCGAAGTCCTCGGGCGTGTTGACGTCGATCGCCTCGATGCGCGAGACGACGAGCGGCAGCGCGCGGTCGGGGTTCATGCGGCGGCGCGTGCGCAGTACGGCCTCGGTGCGGTTGGCGTACAGGCCCGTGGTCTCGAAGATCGTGGGCTCCATCTCGCTCGAGTTGGGCAGCGTGCCGTCGGCGCGGTAGTAGGTGGGGCGATTGTCGCGCCAGGTGTACTGCACGTCGGAGAACACGCCGGCGACGCTGTCCGCGTCGCCGTCGCGCAGCATGTCGATGGCGCGGTCGATCGTCGCCGGACGCAGGAACGGCGACGTGGGGATCACCTGCACGACGTACGTCGACCCGGGGAAATTCGACGCCTGCCAGTAGGCGAGCTGGTCGCCCGACGTGCGGTTGTCGGCGAGCTCGACGGGCCGCTTGAGCGGCCGCGCCCCGGCGTGCGCCCCGATCGCCAGGATGTCGTCGTCCTCGCTGTCGATGACCACGAGGTCGACGTTGCGGGCGGCGCGCGCGTTGGCGATGGCGTGGCAGAACAGCGGCCGGTCGCCCAGGCGCCGCAGGTTCTTCCGGTGGACGCGCTCGCTCTTGCCCTTGGCGTGGACGAATGCGACGACCGTGGGGGTCACGCCGCCTTCTCCACCGGCGCCGGCTCGCCCTCGGGGAACGACGCGCCCCCCTGGATGAACCGCTTGCCGTACGTCTGCGCGACGAGGAACGTCTTCTCGGTCTCGGTCATGCCCAGCTTCTGCGCGAACGCGGCCGGCGGCATCCCGGCGACCGCGGCGGCGATCTCCGCCCGGGAGCGGGCGGCGTCGACTAGGGCGCGGAATTCGTCCGGCTCGAGGCTGCACTCGATGTGGTGGACGAACGAGTGGCGCGACAGGCAGAAATGGCGCTCGACGAGCTCGGCGCCCATCGAGATGGCGGCGAGCGACGGCGGGATGCCCTCCTCGTGGCCGGAGTAGCCGATGCGCACCCGCTCGGACGCGAACGACCGGCGCAGCTCGGCGATGTTGCCCAGGCGCAGGTTCTCCGGCGGGCAGGGGTACTGGGCGACGCAGTGGAGCAGCCAGATCTTGTGATCGGGGAAGATCGACAGCGCCTCGTCGACCTGGGCGAGCGTCGAGCCGGCGACCGAGATCACGATCGTCGCGTCCCGGGGGATCGAGCGCGCGCACTCCTCGAGGAGCGGGCGGTTGCGCGCGTTGGACGACGCGACCTTGAAGTGGTCGAGGCCGAGCTCGAGCATGAAGCGGAGCGACGGGATGTCCTGCACCGTCGAGAACCAGCCGATCCCCTCCTGCCGGCACTTGCGATCGAAACGCTGGAAGTCCTCTCGGTCGAACTCGAACATGCGGCGGTAGTCGCGGTAGGTCTTGCCGTAGGGGCTCTGGTAGGGCGAGTCGAGCTTCTCCTTGGAGTAGAACGTGTCGACGTCCTTCTTCTGCATCTTGATGAGGCTCGCGCCCGCGCGCGCGGCCTCCTCGACCATGCGCAGGAGGACGTTGAGGTTCCCCATGTGGTTGGTGGTGAACTCGGCGACGAACGTGGTCACGCTACCACCTCCCGATGCGGTCATAGAGGCCCTGGATGTCGTCGGTCTCCCTGAGCTCGGCGCGCACCTCGTCCTCGCGGGCGAGGCGGGCCTCGGCGAGGGCGCACACTTCCGCCCCGAGTCGGTGCGGGATGACGAGCACGCCGTCGGGATCGCCGAAGATGTAGTCGCCGGGCGACACGCCGACGACCCCCTCCGAGCCGGGAAGCATCACCGGCTCGTTCCAGGCGACGATCTGCCACCGGCCGTACGCGTCGGTGGGCTGCGTGCCGCGGCAGAACACGGGGAAACGATCTTGATGGAGGATGCGGGCGTCGCGGGTGTAGCCGTCGATCACCGCGCCGCGCGCGCCGAACTTGCGGGCGAGCTTGCCCGAGATGTCGCCGAAGTGGGCCACGCCGTCGTCGCCGCCGGTGTCGATGACCTGGACGCTGCCGGGCGTGAAGTCGCGGAACATGCGGATGCGGATGGTGTCGTCGATGTGATCGGGCTCGAGCACGCGCGCGCCGCGGCAGGTGAACGCCTGCCCGAAAAGCACCTCGTCGGCCCCGAGCGGCCAGGTCGGCTTGATCTCGCGGTGGACGACGAACGCGCGGTCCACACGTAGGTCGAAGCGCATGGCGTCGTACACGACGCCCAGGTAGAGGCGGGCGAATCGGCGGTGGAGATCCATATCGCCCGGGGTCGTTGCAAGGCGAGCGCCATCGGTAAGCATCCGTCTTTGCTGGCGAACGTCCCCGCGCGGAACCCGCCTGCGGCGTCAACCCTGACGTCAGCTCGGTATACGATCGAGGCGATGGCCGATCCGGCGACGCTGCTGCGCGCGCTCAAGCTCGCCCGCGTCCCCGGGAAGACCGTGGCGGAAGCGTGCGCCCGTTTCGGCGTGTCGCGCGGCGCGTACCAGAAGGCCAAGCGCGACCGCCGGGCCGAGCTCGCCTGGACCGACGACGAGCTCGTGCTTTCGGGCCTGGTGTATTTCGGCGGGTCGGCGGACGTCGCCGACCTTGTCTCGTTCATCGACTGGATCAATCACTCGGTCTACCGCGCCGCCGAGGTGCGCGCGATCCTCACGCGCCTGCGCACCGAGGGGCTCGTACGCCGGCGGGGCCGGGCGTTCCGCCTCGCCCGCGAGTGGCCGTGAGCTACCGGGGTCAGCTCGGCGTCTTGTCGGGGAACGGGCAGATCTCCCGGAGCGCGCAGTCGAAGCAGCGCGGTACGGGCGCGCGGCAGACGTTCCGCCCGAACCGGATGAGCTGCATGTGGAGCTCGATGCCGCGGCCATCGGGCACGAGCGGGCGCAGGATCCGGAACGCGCGGTCGGGCGCGGCCTTGGGCGGCACGATCGCGAGGCGGCGCAGGATGCGCACGAGGTGCGTGTCCACGGCGCACAGCGACACGCCGGCGCCGAACATCAGGGTGATCGCCGCCGTCTTGATCCCCACGCCGGGGATGCTCGACAGGTCGGCGAGCGCGGCGTCGACGTCGAGGCCGGGGCGGCGCAGGTCGGCGAGCGAGAAGCGCCCGCGCGTGGCCAGAAGGTGCGCGAGGAACGCCTGGATGGCGCGGGCCTTCTGCGCCGCCAGGCCGGACATCTTGATGGCTTCCTCGACCTCGGCGGGCGGCGCCTCGAGCACGTCCATCCAGGTGGGGAAGCGGCGGCGCAGGGAACGATAGGCGCGCTCCGCGAGGGGATCGTTGGTCGCCTGGGCGAGGATGGTGCCGATGAGGCACACGACCGGATCCTCCCGCCGCCACCGGACCGCGCCATAGGCCCGCCCGAGCCGTTCGAGCACCCGTCGCACGAAGGCCCGGGGGGCGCCGGCGCGCATGCCGACGAGTTTGTCTCCTCGGATCACCAGGTCTCGCCGAACGGGCGCGCCTCGACCTCGAACGACCAGGCCGACCGGTCCTGGCGCGCGATCGCCACGACGGTCTGGGCGACGGCGTCGGGCTTGACGAAGAAGCTGTCGGGCTTGCCCGGCATGCGCTCGCGCGTGCGCGGCAGATCGACGACGCCGTCGATGATCACGACCGCGACGTGGATCCCGGACGGCCACAAGTGGCGCGCCATCGACTCGGCCAGCGTGCGTTGCGCGGCCTTGGCCGACGCGAACCCGGCGCTGCGCGCTCCGCCCTTCCGCGAGGCGGTCGCGCCGATGAACACGATCGCGCCGCCGCCGTGCGCCTTCATCGCCGGGATGACCTGGCGCGACGCGACGAACGCGCCGAGCGCGTTGATGCGCCACGCCGACTCGAACGCGTCGACCGACAGCTCTTCGACGTTGCCGAATACGCCCGAGCCGGCGTTGTACACGAGCACCGCCGCGTCGCCGAGGTCGCGCCGCGCCGCCGCGAACGCGGTCTCGATCGACGACGGGTCGGATGCGTCGCAGGGGTAGGCGCGCGCGCCGTCGAGCTCGGCGGCGAGCCGCCCGGCGTAGGCCTGGTCGCGGGTGAGGAGCGCCACGGCGTAGCCCTCGGCGGCGAATCGCCGCGCCAGCGCCGCGCCGTTGCCGGGGCCGATGCCCACGATGATGCAGACGGGTTTGGACATGCGGTGAAGGATACCCGCGCGCTACCCCGCGCGCTCGATCCGGCCGTCGGCGTGGCGGGCGAAGCGGCCCTCTTCGCGCGGGTGCACCGGCGCGTCGCTCGGCCACGGCCAGCCGCCGAACTGCGTGCGCCGGTAGTCGGCCATCGCCTGGTGGATCTGGGCGCGCGTGTTCATCACGAACGGACCGTACTGCACGACCGGCTCGCCGATCGGCCGCCCGCCGAGGAGCAGGAGCTCGGCCTCGTCGGAGCCGTTGGCCAGCGTCACCTCGGCTTCGGGGCGGAGCTCCACGCCGTGGTAGGGCGGGATCGCGCGGTCGCCGGCGCGCAGCGAGCCGCCGCGGAAGAAGTACAGCGTGCGATTCGTGCCCCGCGCCGCCGGCGGCAGGGCGAAGCGCGCGCCGGGCGCCATCTTGAGGAGCCAGATCGCCACGTCGGTGTCCGGCCGCGACGCCCACGACTTGGGCGGCGGCGGGGGCGGGGTCAGGCCGGCGAGCCGGCCGGCGATGACGGTGACCTCGGTCGGCCGGCCGGCGTCGTCGGCGCTCGCGTGGCGCGGGATCGCGTCGTCCCACAGCATCGCGAAATGCGGCTCGACCATCTTGTCCGCCCCGGGCAGGTTGAGCCAGATCTGGAACAGCTCGAGCGGGTTCGGCCCGGTGCGGTCGAGGAGCGGGAACATCTCGGCGTGGACGATGCCCTTGCCGGCGGTGAGCCACTGCACGTCGCCGCGGCCGAAGCGCGCCGCCGCGCCGAGCGAGTCCGAGTGATCGATGGTGCCGCGGCGCGCCAGCGTCACCGTCTCGAAGCCGCGGTGCGGGTGCTGCGGGAACCCCGGCACCACCTCGCCGTGGTACATGCGCCAGCCGTCCTTGACGTCGAAGTCCTGGCCGAGGTTCCGCCCCTCGAGCGACGCGGCGGGGCCCATGTCCTCGTTGCCCGCGGGGTAGCGGTCGTCGTGGTGGACGCAGAACAGGAACGGGTCGGACGTCTCCCACGGAAAGCCGAGCGGCACGATCCGCTTTACGGGGTGCTCGCTCATCTGCGCGCGCCCCATCCCGGCGGCAGGCAGGTGTAGGTGATCTCCTGGCCCGGCGTCTGCGCGAGCGCGCGCAGCGCGGTGTCGGACAGCGCGGCGCCGCCGCCCTCGGGCGCGAACTGCCCACCGACGAGGTGATACGTCGTGGCCGCGCCGCCGATGACCGCGCGCGCGACGAGGTCGCACTCGGTCGCGCCCGCGCCCAGGATCTTGGAGGCGAACGGCGTCTGCGCCCGCGCGATGAGCAGGGCGATGCGCGGGCCGGCGGCGCCGGCGTTATCGGCGCGCAACGTCACCTGCTGGCCCACGATCGGCGCGAGGTCGTTGTCGAACGCGAGGAGGAACTGCTCCACGTCGCGCCGCTGCGGGTCACCGTTGGCGAAGCCGACGCGGCCGCTCTGGGCGCGGTTGAACACGCGCGCCTGGAGGAAGCGGAACAGCGTATCCACGCTGCCGTCGTTCTCGAAGCCGAATCCGCGGATCTGGTTTCCCATCGGCCCGTTGTCGCCCGGGTTGGCCGCGGGCTGCGATGGCACGCCGAACATGCCGATCTTGTCGTAGACGTTGCGCAGGTGGGGGACCTTGTTGATCTGCGGCAGCGCCTCGAAGCTCGACTCGCCGTCGGTGCCGAAGAAGCCGAGCTCGGGGCGGAGCGTGTGGCACCCCTCGCAGGTGAAGCCGAAGCCGGGGAAGCCCACCCCGTCGGAGAAGTGGCCGGCGCCGACCGGGCGGTCGCCCGAGCAGACGACGTCCGTCGCCGCGATGCTGTCGAGGCCGTCGCACCCCATGAAGAACCTGCGGCCGCGCGCCTGCGCATCGGTGAGGGAGTTGTCGAGCGGGCGCACCGGGTTGGGCGGCACGACGATGCGCAGCGCGAAGTCGGAGAACGCCTGCATCGCGTCGGGCGGCAGCATGGCGTCGCGGCCGAGCAGGCCGTTGAACGCCACGATGAAGTTCTTGAACGCCAGCTCCGAGTCGTACGGCGGCTGCGTGCGCGTGTCGGTGCCGAAGAACCCGGACACGCGATCGCCGCGCCAGTGCATCGCGCCGTGGTTCACCATCCCGCGCAGCGTCTGCGTCGTCATCGGCCCCTTCATCGGGTGGAGGCCGCTGACGTCGCCGGAGCCGTTGATGGTCGAGCCCGCGCCGGCGGCGAGCTTGATGTTGATCGGGGTGTGCACGACGTCGCCGTCGGGGTTGCCGAGATCCCAGGCAAGGTGGTCCATGTCGCCGAACGTGTGGCAGCTGGCGCACGCGGCCTCGCCGTTCGACGACGACAGCGCGGCGTCGTAGAGGAACCGCCGCCCCTGGGTCACCTTGGCCGGCTCGGGGTCGGCGAGCGTGAGGTGCGCCGTTTCGGCACGCGTGTCGAGGTCGATCACCGACACGCCGTCGTCGAAGCGGGTGGCGACGTACAGGCGGCGCCGGGTCTCGTCGAGGGCGAGCCCACCGGGCCCACCCCCCGTCACGGCGATGTAGCCGGCGCTGGCGGCGACGGGATCGAAGGTGTCGTCCTCCAGCGCGGCGGTGGGCAGGACGCCGACCTTGCCGGAGCCGAACGCCGCCACGTACAGCGTCGCGCCGTCGGCGGTGACGGCCACGTCGAGCGGCGTGGCCAGGCTGTGGTCCTTCACGCCCGCCGGCGCGGGGAGGACGGCATAATCGATGTGCTTGTTGAGATGGCGTGGGAGCACCTGGCCCGCAGCCGCCCCGGCGACGGTGATGACGGTGACGCGCGTCTCGGCCAAGTGCCCCTGCAGCGTCGTGCCGGCGAACGTCCCCGGCCCCTCGAAGCGGAGGTCGTTGCGCGACTCGGTGTTGGACACGTAGACGACGCCGCTCTTCGGGTTCACCGCCATGTTGAACAGCGTCGTGCCGACGTGGCGGTAGACCGCGGTGGTGGCGAGCGACGCGGCGTCGATGGCGAAGACGTCCTGGTCGGGGAGGTCGAAGCGCACCGCCGCCGACCAGTCGCGCCCGAGGACGTCGCGCCAGGCGCCGCCCGCATCGACCTTGAGGATCACGCCGATGCGCGGCGCGGGGACGCCGGCGTGGTTGGTCCCCGGTCCGGGCGCCGCGCCGGGCAGCACGGTGCCGTCCACCGTGCAGGGCGTGTTGTTGCCGAAGCCGTTGCAGGAGAGCAGCGACCCGGTGGCGGTGGTGCCGTTGCCCGATTTGAACACCGCGGCGTATACCGTGTTGCCGTCGGGGGTCGTCGCCAGCGCGCGCGGGGTGTCGCCGAACAGGGTGATGATGGCGACGGGGCGGCCGCCGAGCACGGTGCCGAGATCGGTCGCGTCGAACACCCACACGTCGGCGCGCCCGGTGCCGGCGACGGTGAGCGCGGGGTCGCCCGCGCCGGGGACGCCGGCGAGGTCGGGGCTGGTGCGCTGCTGGCCGCGGTGTGCGGTGGTGACGAACGCGCGCGCGCGTCCGGGGCCGGCGAAGACGATGTCGCTCGGCTCGTCGCCGACGAGGAGCGTGCGCACGACGCGCGGCGGGCTCCGGGACACGTCGACGACGCTCACGTCGTCCGACACGTGGTTGACGACCCAGACCTCGCCGTCGCCGCGCACCGCCACCGCGACGGGGTCGATGCCGACGTAGGTCGAGCCGTCGAAGGCGAGACCGCCGGGGGTGACGCGCAGCACATCGAGCGAGCCGTTCGGGATGTTCGCGACGTAGAGGCGCGTCCCGTCGGGCGACAGCGCCAGCGGGCGCACCGGGCCGCTCTCGAACGTGAGCTGCGCCCCGGGTCCGACCGTCGAGGTGGGCGCATCCGCGGGCGCCGCGTCGGGCGTGCCGCCGGGTGGGGCGTCGGGAGATCCGCCGGTGTCGCTTCCACTTCCGCACGCGGCGATGCCGACCAGGACCACGAGGCGGCACAAGCGGGGCATGGTGCGCGTATTCTGCACCCGCGCGGGGCGCGCTGTCACTTGGGCTTCTTGTCGAGCTCCGCCTTCGCGCGCTTGAGATCGGCCAGCGGGTCGCGCCGCTCGCCGCTGGGCAGCTGCTCGGTCGCCGACGGGCGGCCGAGCGCGCCCGCGACGCCGGCGGCGACCTTCTCCGCCGCCTGCGCGCCGGCCCCGCCGAAAAGATCGATCGGCACCGGCACGACGATCGTCATGTTGGGCTCGGCCGACACCTCGACGAGCGTCTGGTACAGGCGCAGCTGGAGCGCCGCCGGCTCCCCCGCGATCAGCCGCGCCGCCTGCGCCAGCTTCTCCGCCGCCTGCAGCTCGCCCTCGGAGATGATCACCTTGGCGCGCCGCTCGCGCTCCGCCTCGGCCTGCCGCGCCATGGCGCGCTTCATCTCCGTCGGCAGCGTGATGTCCTTGATCTCGACGGCGGTGATCTCCACCCCCCACTGCTCGGTGCGCAGATCGAGGATCGTGCGCACCTCGTCGTTGATCTCGGAGCGCTTTGCCAGGACCTCGTCGAGCTCCATCCGCCCGATGATCGAGCGCAGGGTGGTGGCGGCGAGCTGGAGCGTGGCCGGCATGTACTCCTCGACGCGCAGCACCGCGTCGGCGGGCGACGCCACCTCGGCGTAGACGACCGCGTCGACGCCGATCGAGATGTTGTCGCGGGTGATGACCTCCTGGGCGGGGATCTGGATCACCTTGGTGCGCGTGTCGACGACCTGGGCGCGGTCGATGCCGAAAGGCAGGAGCAGAACCAGGCCCGGCCCGGCCGGCTGCCGGCGCGCGCGGCCCAGGCGGAACACGATCGCGCGCTCGTACTCGCGCAGGATCCTCACGCCGGTGAAGATCGACATGAGGGCGACGCCGCCCATGACGGCGAGGAACTGCAACATGATGTCAGTGTAGGCCCGCGCGGAAATCTGAGCCAGCCTCAGGGCTGCGCCCGCACGAGCGGAGGCAGGGGCGAGCCGAACAGCTTGGCCCACAGCCGGCCCGCCGCGTCGCGCAGCCGGTCCGGCTGGGCGTCGGTCACCGCGAGGTAGAGCCTGGCGGCGGCGGCGCGGTCGATCTCGCCTTTCTTGGCGATGGGGGTCGCGCCGATGGCGAGCTCGCGGCCCAGCCCTTCGAGGAGGACGATCCCCGCGAGCGATTCCGACGTGCCCCAACGGCGGGAATCGAACACGAACCTCATGAGGAGGGTGAGGCCGATCCGCGGCGTGCGCGGGTCGCGATGGATCTCGGCGAGGTAGGCGCTGAGCTCGGCGCGCGCCCGGTCGTCGGCCCCGAGCGCGGTCAGCGCCGCCACCGGCGGCAGGCCGCCCGCCTCGTGATCGAGCCGGTGCTGCACCTCGTGCCGTTCGACGGTGTCGACCATGGCTCCCATCGCCGCGGCGAACGCCTTGGATGCGGGCTCGCCGCCGATCTCCGCCTCGAGGGCGTCGATCTCCATGAGCTCGATCGGGGGCAGGATCGCGTCGAGCTCGGAGCGCGCCTGCTCCGGCAGGCGCAGGCCGCGCGGCGTCGCGAGCGAGATTCCGCGCGGGGCGAGCGCCCGGCCGAGGCGCGCGAACAGCTCGCGTCGCCGCGTCAGCGACTCGCCTAGCTTGGCGGCGGCGGCGCGGTCCGCGCCGAGGGCGGCGCCCAGCTCGGCGCGCACGATCTCGCCGGCGCGCGCCTCCACCGCGGCGAGCTCGGCGAAGCTCGCGCCTGACGGCGGATCCACCACGCGCAGGGAGGCGCCGTCGGCGAGCGCGGGCAGGAACAGGGTCGCCATGAGCTGCTCGAGCACCTCGAGCAGCACGATCGCCTCGCGCAGGTGGGGGCGGGTGAGCCCGGCCAGGTCGGGCACCATGTTGAGGTTGTCGAGCCGGCGCACTTGGATGGCCCGGATCTCGGTCGCCCCGGCGGCGTAGCGCGCGACGCGATCGACGGCGTAGATCCAGACGAGGACCTCCTGCCCCTTCTGCCCCATGACGACGTCGGCGTCGAAGTAGACGCCGTAGGCGGGCGCCTCGTCGTCGGCGGCGGCCACGGCGGCGTAGAGCTTGGCGGCGGCATCCTCCAGCGCCCACGGCGCGGCGGCCGCCGCCTCGCGCGCCGCGGTCAGAAGCTCGTCGAAGCGGCGCGTGGCGCCGCCCAGCCCGGCGGCGGTGCGCATGACGGCGGCGCGGGCCATCCCAAGGAGCTCGTCGGCGCGCGCGGTCCCGGCGGAGTCGCCCGCGCGGCGGGCCCGCGCCCACGCGTCGAGGACGGACACGTACTCGGTGAGCGCCGCCGCCATCGGCCAGAACGCCGCCGCCGCGGTGGACCCGGCCTCGGCGGCGCGGATGGGCGCGGCGGCGGGGCGGTACGCGCCGCGCGACGGCCACCACCCCCGGGCGTAGCCGAAGGCGCCGACGGCGACGAGGACCAGCGCGCCGGTCAGCCACCACGGGCGCAGCCGCCGCCGCGCGCCGCGGCGGACGCGCGCGTAGGCCTCGGCGACCGCGGGGGCGTCATCGGGCGCCTCGGGCGGCGCGCCGGCGGCGATGAGGTAGGCGACGCGGACGACGTGGACCTCGTCGGTGAGGGCGGTGCGGGCGCGCGCCACCGACACCGCGCGGTGGAGCTGGCGGCGGGCGCGCGCGCGCAGGAGCGGATCGCCCCGCACGCCCAGCTCGGCGGCCACGCCGCCGTCGCCGGCATCGCCGGCGCGCCCCAATGCATCGAGCACGGTGCCGCGCATCGCGCCGCCAGTATAATCGTCGGTCGCCGCGATGTGTGAGCTCCTCGGGATGGAATGCAACGTGCCGACCGACATCGTGTTCTCGTTCACGGGTCTCCGGCTCCGCGGCGGCAAGACCGGACCGCACGGCGACGGCTGGGGGCTGGCGTTTTACGAGGGGCGCGCGGCGCGCGTGTTCCTCGAGCCGGCGCCGGCCGCGCGCAGCCCGCTCGCGAGCTTCCTCGGCGAGCACCCGATCAAGACGATGCTCGCGGTGGGGCACGTGCGGCGCCGGACGCGCGGGAAGACCACGCTCGCCAACACCCATCCGTTCGCGCGCGAGCTGTGGGGTCGCACCTGGGTGTTCGCCCACAACGGCACGCTGCGCCGCGTCCGGCGGCGGCGGCTCGGGCGCTTTCGCCCGATCGGGCAGACCGACAGCGAGCACGCGTTCTGCTGCCTGCTCGCGCGCCTGGATCGCCGGTTCGCCGGCTACCCGCGCCGGCCGAGCGACCTGTGGGAAGCGGTCGCCGACATCGGGGCCGAGCTCGGCGCCGACGGCACGTTCAACTTCCTCCTCGGCGACGGCCGCCACCTCTACGCGCGCTGCTCCACGAAGCTGTGGTACATCATCCGCAAGGCGCCGTTCGGCGTGGCCCAGCTCGCCGACGAGGACGTCCGCATCGACTTCTCGCGGGTGACCACGGCGCGCGATCGGGTCGCGATCGTCGCCACCGCGCCGCTCACCCACAACGAGACGTGGACCCAGGGCCGCCCCGGGGACCTGTGGGTGTTCGACCGCGGCACGCTGGTCGCCACGCTCACGCCGGCCCGCGCGGGATCGAGTGCTCCCAGTCGGCGAGGATCGCCCGCACCGCCGCGATGAACGCCAGCGGCTGATCGAGGATGAGGTGGTGGTGCGCCTCGGGGATCTCGACCAGGGGCGAGGTGCGGCTGAGGAGCTCGTACATGTAGGTCCCCGTCTCGGGGGGCACGACGATGCTCTTCTCGCCGCGCAGGAGCGCCACCCGGCAGCGCGTGCTCGACAGGTAGTCGCTCATCTTCTCCTTGGAGAACTTGATGAACACGCGCGGGTCGAACTTCCACGTCCAGCCGCCGTCGACGCGGCGCAGGGAGGCGCGCGCGATGTGGTCGACGATGTACGCGGCCTCGACGGGCTGGGGCGGGATCAGGCGGAACCGCGCCGCCGCCTCGTCGAGCGTCGGGTAGACCTTGGGGTGGCGGAAGCTCCGCCCGTAGTTGCCCTCCTCGCTCTCCGGGTCGGGCTTGCGCACCGGCGCGTCGACGATGATCGCGCCGGCGAGCTCGTCGCCGTAGACGGACGCGGCGACGATGCTCACCAGCCCGCCCATGCTGTGGCCGATCAGCACCGGCGGGCCGGGGAAGTGGGCGTCGGCGATGACGGCCAGAACCTCGTCGGCCCACACGCGACGCGGATACTCCTCGCGGCGGTCGCTGTCGCCGTGGCCGCTCAGGTCCAGCGCCACGACGTCGTACTGGCGCGTGAGCAGCGGCGCCAGGA
Source organism: Haliangiales bacterium (assembly GCA_035259575.1). Lineage (GTDB taxonomy): Bacteria > Myxococcota_A > Polyangia > Haliangiales > SHYZ01 > DATFWE01. Next base: position 12,652 of record DATFWE010000262.1, on the reverse strand, counting down.
ACGACCACCACTCGGCGTGCGCGGCGCCGCCGTGGACCAGGACGAGCCCCGGCTTGCCGCCGTCGCCCCAGCGAACGTAGTGGATGCCGGCGCCCGCCACATGGATCGTGTGCTCGGACCGCGGCGCGGCGAGCGCGTCTCGGAACCAGCGCGGTGCGTCGGGCACGGGGAAAGCTTACCCCGTCAGCCCACGCGGCACACGAACAACAGCTGCTGGGTGCGGACGTCGCCGTGGGGCAGCCGCCAGCGATCGATCACCGCGCTCGGCTCGAGGAGCTCGACGGCGAAGCCGAGGTCCCGGAGCTCGGCGGCGATGTCGTGGCGGGTGCGCGCATCCCGCGCGAAGCGGGCGCCGCGGGTGGCGCGCCGGAACAGCCAGCGGAGCGCCCGGCCGGCGCGGCCCACGCGGGCGTGCTCGGCGAGGGGCACGAGATCGAACACCAGGACGCCGGGGCGGCGGTCGAACAGCGCCCGGATGCGGCGCCACAGCGAGCGCTGCGCCGGCGCGTCGAGGTACATGAGCAGACCCTCGGCGATGACGAACAGCGGCGCGCCGTCGGGCGCGTCGGCGAGATCGCCCAGCGGGGCGTCGACGACATCCGCCCCGACGAGGCGGAGGTTGGGCCGGGCGAGCGCCGCGCGGCCGGCGTCGCTGCGCGCGAGCAGGCGGCGTTTGTGGGCGATCACCGGGGCGCGGTCGACCTCGGTGTAGCGCACGGTCGGGTCGGCGGTGACCGCCACGCCCCGCCGCGACAGGCCGGCGGCGAGCTCGAGGACGTGCTTGGCGCCGGCGTCGGCGAGCAGGCGATCGATCATGAGGTGCCGCTGGATGAGCGAGCAGCGCAGCGACGGTCCCGACGCGAACAGACTGGTCACCGCCAGGACGAGGTTGGTGCCGTCGAACGCGGCCTTCGCCTCGCGGCTGGCGAGGAGCTCGGCGCCCGGGAGGCGCCCCCAGCTCCAGGCGCCGCTGGTGTAGAGCGCGGTCACCGAGAGATCGCCGTGCCGGTCGGCGGCGGCGCGGCGGAGGCGGTTGCCGGCGAGCTGGCCGGCCGCGAGGAACGCGGGCAGGGAGACGACGGCGGCCACGACGTCGACGCCGGCGCCCGCGCCCGCGACCATCCCCTGACCGACGAGCCACGCGACCGCGCCGACCGTCGGCGCCAGTCGCCCCACGGCGGCCTCGGCGACCGACGCGGGATCGACCGCGCGCGGCCACGTCAGCGCGACGGCGAAGGCGCCGGCGAGGAGATGGACGACGACGAGGGTGTGGAGCGACGCCGCCGCGGTGGCGAGCGCGACCACGAGGAGCGAGCCGGGCGCCAGGCCGGCCTCGATCTCGTCCAGACGGCCGCCGACCTGCAACGCGAGGCGCGCCGCGCACACCACGGCGTAGACGTCGAGCGCGCCGGGCGGTCCGCCGTAGAGGCGCACGACGACCAGGCACACCGCCAGGGAGGCGAGCGCGACCGCGCCCGTCGCGCGGGCCGGGCGCGTCCCCGCGATCGCGCCGACGAGGCGGCAGACGCCGGCCATCCCCAGCGCCAGGGCGAGCCGTACGTCGGGGAACAGGCGCGTCAGCGCCAGGACCTCGACGAAATGGACGGCCAGCCCGACGAGGCGCGCGATGGCGTAGCGCCTGGGCGCCATCACGCCGGCCACGCCGCCGCCACGGTGCGCAGCGCCCACACGAGCGTGCCGTCGGGCCGCGCGTGGCGCTCGTAGGCCGCCCGCAGCTCCCGTTCGAAACCGGCGAGATCGGCCACGCCGTGCGCGACGTACGACGCGGAACGCGCGCGCCCCAGGACCGCGTCCCACGCCAGCGCCTCGTCGTTGTGCATCTCGGTGCACACCGTTCCGGCGACGGCCGCGCGGATCGCGTCGCGCGGATCGAGGGTGTCGGACAGCGGCGCGTACTCGCTGGAGTAAGCGTGGAGGATGCGCTCGTACTCGTCGTTGAACGGGGTCGCGACGCGGACGTTCCAGAATGCGCACATCCACGCTCCGGGCACGGCGATCCGCCGGATCTCGACGAGCGTCGGCTCGAGCTCGAACCAGTGGAACGCCTGGGCCGCGGTGACGAGGTCGACCGAGGCGTCGGGGAGGCCGGTGCGCGCGGCCTCCCCCCGGACGTAGGTGGGCCCGCCGCCGGCCGCGCGGGCGTGCGCGAGCATGTCCGCGTTCGGCTCGACGCCCACGACGCGGAAGCCGCGCGTCGCCAGAAAGCGGCTGGAGATGCCGGTGCCGCAGCCGATGTCGGCCACGCGGGCGTCGGGCGGCGCGCCGGTGGTGGCCGCGATCCAGTCGAGGAGCGGGGCGGGGTAACCGGGCCGATAGCGCCGATAGGCGTCGGCGGTGGCGCTGAAGCGTTCGCGCGAGTCCACGATCATCGGAACCGCGGGCCGTGAAGCCAGCCGACCAAGGCGAGGCGTGTGCCGCGGGTGACGGGGCTCACGCGGTGGAGGTGGAACGCGGGAAACACGGTGATCGCGCCGCGCCGGCGCACGTCGCGGGTGTAGCCGGCGAACGGGGCGGTGCCGCCGTAGCTCGCGGCGTACATGGCGAACTCGAGGTCGCCGCCGTCGTATTCGTCCGGCGGGGTGAGCTGGAGCGTGAAGCTCAGCTTGCGCGTGGCGACCGCTTCGATCGAGTTGTCGATGTGCCAGTCGAAGTGGTCGCCCTCGCGGTAGCGCATCGCCAGCAGCGGGTCGGACGGCGACGGACCGTCGAGGTCGAAGCGGAACAGCCCGCGGTTGAGCTCGGCGATCCAGTCGACGATGCGCGCCATGCGCTCGGGGTCGCGGCACTCGGTCGTCGCCGTGCTGCGGATGACCCGCTCGACCGACGAGCCGTAGGCCGGCGAGGCGACGCGCGCGTCCTGCCAGTCGCACCCCTGGAGATGCGCGAGCCATGCGTCGCACTCCCCCGCGTCGAGGAGGGGCAGGCAGACGATCGCCGTCGCGGGGTTGCTGCGCACCGCTGGAGACCCTATCACGGACCGCCAAAGTCGATTGCCGGCGCGCGGGAAGCTGCTACGGTGACGATCCCCCATGCGCGTCCGGACGTGGCTCCTCGGCATCTGTCTCGTCGCGTCGCTCGCGACGGGGTGGGAGCCGCTCGGCGCGGGACCAGGCCGGGCGGGCGTATCGGCGCGCGGCGATCGCGGCGACGCGGTGGTCGCGCCCGCTCGCGACCATGCCGCGGCCCGCCGCTCGGCGCCCGGCCGCCAGGCGGCGATCCTGCCGCCGAGCGTGGCCCGCGGCGACGCCGATCGCGGCGTGCGGCCGGCGCCGGCGCGGCCGGCGTGCGCGGGTCTCGCCGGGGAGCCCGCCGCCCGCACGCTCCACGCCCGCGCTCCTCCTCCGTCGGTCTGAGCCGACACGCATCCAGCACACGGAAACGCTGTTTTCGGCGGTCGCGCGGCGGCCGCCACGGAGGAGACCATCATGCACGCAGACAAGCACGACCGCGGACCGCGCCGTTTCTGGGAGAAGCACGCCTCGCTCACCATCGTTCTGGTGTTGCTCGCCTTGCTCGGCCTCGTCATCGCGATGCGGCCCTAGCGGCGGATGACGATCGATTCCCACGCGGCGCGTGCGCTCCTCGCGCCGGCGTGATCGCGCGCACTTGCAGGCGCGCGCCGGCGATGCCAGCATGGTCGAGCGAACGTGGTCATGGCGTCACGAGCAATGTGCGGGCTGGCACTGGCCGCGGCCGCGTGCGGGGGCGACGAGGGTCCGTCTTCACCGTTTCCACCGTCGTCGATGTTCGCCGCGAAGTGCGCGTCGCCGCGGACCGGCATCGACCCCGGGACGAACAGGCCCTACCCCGACACGCAGGGCACGCTCGACGACGAGAAGAGCTGGCTGCGCTCCTGGACCGACGAGCTCTACCTGTGGTACCGCGAGGTGCCGTCGGTGAATCCGGGCGACTACGCGACGGCCGTCACCTACTTCGAGGCGCTCAAGACCCCGGCGATCACGGCGTCGGGCAAGCCCAAGGACCAGTTCCACTTCACGTACGCGACGGCGGACTGGGAGGCGCTGTCGCAGTCGGGCGTGCAGGCGGGCTACGGCCTGCAGTGGGCGCTGCTCGCGGCTCGGCCGCCGCGCAAGCTGGTAGTGGCGGACGTCGACCCCGGCACTCCGGCAGCCGCGGCCAACGTGGCGCGCGGGGCGGAGGTGCTGACCATCGACGGCGTGGACGTACAGAACGGTTCGGACGTCCGCACGCTCAACGAGGGGCTCTATCCGTCGGCGCTCAACGAGAGCCACACGTTCGTGCTGCGGGACCTCGGCGCGGCGACGGCGCGCACGGTCGTGCTGACGTCGGCGAAGGTCATGAGCGTGCCGGTCAAGAACGTCAAGGTGCTATCGACGGCGACGGGCTCGCTCGGCTACATGACGTTCAACGATCACCTCGCGACCGCCGAGGCGGCGCTCATCGCCGCGATCGGCCAGCTCCGGACCGCCGGGGTCACCGACCTCGTGATCGACATGCGCTACAACGGCGGCGGCTACCTCGACATCGCGAGCGAGCTCGCCTTCATGATCGCGGGTCGGGCGAGGACGGCCGGCAAGACCTTCGAGCGGACCGAGTTCAACGACAAGTACCCGACGAGGGACCCGGTCACCGGCGAAGTGCTGGCGCCCATGCCGTTCTGGGACAAGTCGCTCGGGTTCACCGCGCCGAACGGGGCGCCGCTGCCCTCGCTCGGCCTGGGGCGGGTGTTCGTGCTGACCGGCCTCGATACCTGTTCCGCGAGCGAATCGGTGATGAACAGCCTTCGCGGCATCGACGTGGACGTGATCCAGATCGGCTCGACGACGTGCGGCAAGCCGTACGGGTTCTATCCGCAGGACAATTGCGGGACGACGTATTTCTCGATCGAGTTCCAGGGGGTGAACGACAAGGGGTTCGGGGACTACGCCGACGGGTTCACGCCGGGCGGCACGGGGCCGACGGGCCTGCCCGGCTGCCAGGTGGCGGACGATTTCACCCACGCGCTCGGGGACCCGGGCGAAGGGCGCCTCGCGGCCGCGCTCGCGTACCGCGCGACCTCGACCTGCCCCGCGGCCGCGCTGGGGGCGAAGCCGTCGCTGTCGGCGATCGATGGGAAGCTCGTGAAGTCGCCGTGGCGCGAGAACCGTTGGCGGCGCGCGCCGGGGAGCGCGTTACCAGGCGGTGGGGAGCGTTCACCCCAGCGCGAGCCGTAAGTACATGTCATGCCGTGCCCGGGGCGGTGGTACGCCGCGTGCAGCTCCCCCTGGGACTCATGCGGTCCCGCCTCATCGTGTTGCTGGTGCTCCTTGGTGGCACATCTGCCGCCCGCGCGGACGACGTGCGCGAACGCCTCACCAAGGTGGTCTCCCACCACCCGCGACCGACCGCGACCATGTACATCGGGTCGCTGGAGCTTCCGCCGCTGCCGCAGACGGCCGATCCTCGACGGGAGAACACCCGCGACCCGCGCGGAACGGCGGGCATGATCTGGAAGGCGGCCGAGCTCTACGTGGAGGTCAGCGTGGGCGGCGTGCGCGTGCACCCCACCGACCCCAGAAGCGTCAGCTTCGTCACCGGATACGTGGCCTGGTTCTGAGGCGCCCGCCTCACGCGAGCCGCTTCGGTCCTTCCTCCGCCTCCGCCGGAAGCGGGCCCACGTCGACGAGCCCGCGGTCCTTCACGGTCGTCATGCGGCTCGCGGCCAGCGCGTCGTCGACGCGGTGGAGCACGCGATCGGGGGGCTGCACGATGAGCGCGTGCGCCGGCACCTCGCGCCCGCTCGCGATCCATACGCCGCCCGCGACGCGCGCCCAGGGGCCGAGACAGACGGACATGAATCGCCCCCCCGAATCGACGACGCGGCCGCGATGGGCCACGTGCACGTTGCGCTCGAAGTTCGTGTCGTAGAAATATGACCCGGTGAACGCCACCGAGCTCTCCCCCAGCACCGAGAACTGCATCTTGTGCTGCGCCGCGAACGCGCCGGGATAGAGCACCGAGCTGAACACGGCGGCGGCCGATCCCACGAACGCCCCCTCGCCCACGACGCACGCGTTCACCAGCGCCCCGTCGTCGATGCGCGCGCCGCGCGCCACGTACGAGTTCTTCACCACGGCGTGCGGGCCGATCTCGGCGCCCGCCTCCACCACCGACAGCTCGACGTGCGCCGTGTGGTGGACCTTCGCCGTGCGGTGCACGCGCCGGATCGCCGCGGCGAGACGCCCCCGTCGCCAGGGGAAGCCGCACAGCGCGCGCCACAGGTACCACAGCTTGCCGCCCAGCGTCTGCCCACGCTCGAACCACGCGGCGATCATCGCGGCGACGTTGAGGTGCAGGATGTGCCCCCAGTGGTCCACCCGCACCAGGTAGGTGTCGGTCGCGCCGAACGGCTCCTCGCTGCGGCCGAGCATGCCGACGGGGACGGGGAGCTTCCACTCGAGCTCGCGATACGGCAACAGCACGGGCTCGGCGGCGGCGACGCCGGCGCCGGCGCGCACGGCGTAGAGCGGCGCGGTGAACGCGGGCGTCCCGCCGACGGTCGTCTCGTCCAGGCCGCCGATGTGCGACAGCCGCCGTGTCGCCAGCGCGCGCGGCAGCGCCGCGGCCAGCGCCGGCCGCGGATCGCGCGCGACCGCGTCGAGGAGCCCGCGCACGACCGAGCGCGAGAACGCCACCGAATCGTGCGTCACGATCGCCCCGTCGGCGCAGCGGCCGGCGCGCGCGACCGCCTCCTCCACACCGTCGACTCGCTCGACCGTGAGGCCGAACGCCTCGAGGCGCCGCCGCATCTCGCCGTGGAGCCGGCCGCCGAGCAGCCACGACTCCGCCGCGGGCGCTCCGAGCGGCGGGATCGTCGCCCGATCCCGCACCACGAACGCGTGGCGCGGCCGGGTCATACGACCTCGTCCAGCAGCCGCGCGGCGGCGCGCGCCCCGCCGGCCGTGGCGAACGACGCAGCCACGCGCGCCGCGTTGTCCCGGAACGACGGCTCGTTCAGCACGCGGTCCACCGCGGCGCGCAGCGCCGCCGGCTCCAGCCGCCCGAAGCGCAGGCGCAGCCCGCAGCCGGCCCGCACGACCTGCTCGGCGATCACCGGCTGGTCGTCCTTGATCGGCGTCACCACAAGCGGGATGCCGTGCGCCAGCGCCTCGCACACCGTGTTGTGCCCGCCGTGGCTCACCACCGCCTGCACGTGGGGGAGGAGCGCGAGCTGCGGCACGCGCGGGCGCACGAGGAACCCCGGCGGCGGCGCGCCGCCGAGGCCGTCCGGCGCGACGAGGATCACCTGGAACGGCGCGCCCGCGAGCGCCGCGAACGCGGTGCGATAGAACGCCTCGCCCCGTTCGGCGTTGACCGTCCCCAGCGAGACGAGCACGCGCGGGCGCTCCTCCAGCGCGTCCCACGGGAACGGCGTCGCGTCGGGCCTTTCGTGGATGGACGGCCCGACGAAGCGGCACTGCGGCGGAAACGCCGACACGTCGCCGATGAGCGCCGGCGTCGACAGCACCACCACCAGCCGCGGCGACAGGTCGGGGCGCTCCACCACCGGCAGCCCCGCCTCCTCCTGCAGCGCGGCGAGCTGGGCGATCGTCCACGCCTTGACCTTGGGCAGCCCCGCGAGCGGATCGGTGAGCTCGGCGCTGGTCGTGCACAGCGTCGCCCAGGGGACGCCGCGGCGCCGCGCCGCCAGCGCGCCGCCGATCGCCTGCTGGTCGACGACGACGAGATCCGGACGCGCCTCGGCGATCGCGACGTCGACGGCGGGGAGCATCGCGCGCGCCAGCGGCACCAGGAAGTCCCGCCACAGAAACTGCAGCCCCTCGAGCCCGCGCACCCGTCGCGACCTTTCTAAGATCGGCGCGAACACCGACTCGTCGCAAGCGCCCAGAGACAGGATGCGCGCCCGGGGCGGCAGGAGCGGCGCCGCCTTGTCGGGGTGCGCCGCCCACGCCACCGCGTGTCCGAGCGCGCCGAGCGCCGCCGCCACCGACACGGTGGGGTTGGTGTGGCCGACGAGCGGCGGGACCACGAACAGGATCCGCGCCACGTCAGCGCGACTCCAGGAAGGCGAGCGTGCGCCGCTTGACCTCCTCGGTCGCCTCCCACAGGAGCGAGTGGGTGCAGCCGGGGACGAGCGCGACCGTGCACTCGGGCACGAACGCGAGCAGCGGCGCGCAGTCGTGGACGATGTCGGACCGTTCGCCGTAGAGCGCCAGGACGGGCGCGCGGATGCGCGTCAACTCCTCGGCGGTGACCGGGGGCGTCCGGCGGAGATCGTCGACGAGCGTCGTCCCCCGCACGAGACCCTCGGCGGCGTCGGCGAGGCGCGTGCGCTTGCGCGCGCTGTGCCGCCCCAGCCAGGACGCGAAATGCTCGGCGATCTTGCGGTCGCGCTCGTCGCCGTCGAGGCTCAGCGTCTCGACCATCTTGCCTGTGAACCCGTCGCCGCCGACGTGGGCGTCGACGAGCACGATGCGATCGACGCGATCGGGGTGCGCGCGCGCGAACGCGAGCGCGACCATCCCGCCGAAGCTGTTGCCGACCAGCGCCACCGGCTGGTCCACGCCCAGCTCGTCGAGGAGCGCCGCCAGGTCGGCCACCATGTCCTCGGTCGTGTAACCGGTCGCCGGCCGCTCGCTGAGGCCGTGGCCGCGCAGGTCGTAGAGGATCACGTCGGTCGTGCGCGCCGCCAGGTTGGCGAGCGTGAAATACCAGCTCGACAGGTTGTCCATCACCAGGCCGTGGACGAACACGACCGGCGTCCCGCGCCCCGGCTCGCCCAGGCGCTGCACGTGCAGGCGCACGCCGCGACACACGACCTCAGCCATCGACGTCCCCCGCGCAGAAGCGCACGATCTCGTGGGTGAGCGCCTCGGCCGCCTCGGTGGGCAGGAAGTGTCCGCCGGGAAGCAGGACCAGCTGCGCGCCGGGCACCACCCGGCGCAGGCGATCGCCCGCCGGCCGGCAGCTCGAGCGGTTGCCGTAGATCGCGAGCAGCGGGCAGGCGAGCGCGGCCAGCTCGTCGTCGCCGATCTCCGGCTCGGCGTCGAGGTCGGCGAGCAGGCTGCTCTCCGCGGCCAGGAACGCGAGCTGATCCACGAGACGCAGCGCCTGGCGCCCGCCCCGACGGAGCGCGTGGCGGATCTCGTCGGGCAGCGCCGACTCCATCTCGCCGCGCGGGCGGCGCAGGAAATGGTCGAGCTCGGGCAGGCGGAGCGGCGGCAGCGGCGCCTCGACGAGGACGAGCCGCGCCACCCGCTCGGGGTGGAGCATGGCGAAGCGCAGCGCGGTCAGCGCGCCGTAGCTGTGGCCCACCAGCGTCGCCGGCTCGTCGGTGAAGTCGCCGAGGAGCGCGTCGAGGTCGCGCACCATCGTGGCCAGGTCGTACCCCCGGCGCGCGCGGGCGCTCTTGCCGTGCCCGCGCAGATCGTAGAGGAGCACCCGGTGGCTGCGCGCCAGCCGCGGCGCCGCGCCGAAATACCACGTCGTCATGCTGCCGATGAGCAGGCCGTGCAGCATCACCGCCGGGGGACCGGCGCCGAAGGCCTGCGTGTGGAAGCTCAGGCCGTTTTGCTGGACGACGGGCATGATTCGATGAACTCCACCACGTCCCCCACGCGGAGGGCGATGATCTCGTCGAGCTCCATCTCCGACAGCCAACCGGTGAAATCGACGCTGCGGCCGTAGGCGGCTTGCAGCTTCTCCGCCAGCGCGACGAACTCGATGCTCTCCAGCTCGAGGTCGTGGTTGAACGACGTCGCGCGCGTGATCTCGACGTCCTGGGCCCACGCCTCGCCGATCACCTCGCGCAGGATCGCCTGCAGCGTGGCCAGGACGTCGTCCCTCATGCGTGGCTCCAGCCAATGATGTGGTCGCCCTCGCGGCGCGTCTCCACCCAGACGTCGTCGACGAGAATGCGCTCCCCGGTGCGGTCGGTCGCCCGCCACCGGCGCGGGTTGCCCGCGAGACCCGTGCCGCGCGCCTTGCCCACCGCCTCCTTCGCCGTCCACAGCCGGGTCAACCACTCTTCGCGGTCCTCGCCCGGGGCGGCCATCGCCGCCTCCTCGGCGGAGAACGCCGCGGCGACGAACGCGGGCGCGCGCGGCTCGATCCGCTCCACGTCGATGCCCACGTCCCGCCCTTCGCCCACCATCGCCACCGCCAGGTCGCCCTTGTGCGCCAGCGAGATGCGCAGATCCGCGCCGCGCGGGGCGACGACGACGGGCCGGCCGTTCGGCTCGTTCGCCAGCTCCACCTCGACGGGAAACACGTCGCGCCGGCCGGCGCGCCACAGGTGCGCGCGCACCGCGTCCTTGCCGGCGATCCGCGCCGCCAGCCAGCCCCGCTGGCCGCGCGGCCCCTGCGCGTCGTAGGCGGCGCGCTCGCGCTCGCCCAGGAAACGCCGGCACAGCTGCTCGCGCGTCGGCGCGGCGCGATACACGTCGTGGAACACGACGTACCCGCCGGGGCGCGGCTCGGCGAGCAGGTGACGCTCCGGGTACCGAAAGACGTCCCACAAGCGCGCGTCGGTGTCGAAGCGGCGGTCCTCCCACTCCTCGATCGCGCACCACACCCGCCCGTCGCGCGCGAGCTCCAGATCGGCGACCACTTCGCGCGGGCCCTGCCTGCGGATCGCGACGCGGCAGTCGAGGCGCTCCCGCGGCGCCGGGTGCGGGCCGTAGAAGCGCAGGCGGCGGATCCGCACCGGCATCGCCATCCGGTCGACGGCGTTGGTGACCATGATCCAGTAGCCGAACAGCTGGCCGGCGTTGTCGAGGAGCGCGCCCTTGGCCGCGCCCGCCTCGAGGACGCCGCGGATGCCGTCGTCGCCCATGGGGCCGAGATCGACGACACCTTGGTAGGCGGGACCGTGGAACATCCACCGGTCGCGGTAGAGCCGCGCCGCGTCGCTCGGGGTGGGGCGCTCGGCGGCGAGCGTCCCCGCGGACGCCGGCGGCGCGTCGGGATAGCGCTCGCCCAGGACGACCGTGCCCTCGGCGTAGCCGGCGATCGACGCGCTCACGCGATCCTTCCCGTCGAAGCGGAGCGACAGCTCGGCGTCGATGGGCGCCCCCACGGCGATCCAGCGGAACGCGCGCACGTCCTCGACGCCGACGACGGTGCGCTCGGGGACCAGCGCCGCCGCCGCCTCCATCATGAGGGCGAGGGTCATGGTCATCGGGACGACCGGGTGGCGATCGGTCATCGTCGTCCAGCCGGGGGGCTGGCGGAAGAACGTGTGGTCGGCGAGCTCGGGGAACGCGTCCACCGACACGCGCCGGGTGAAGCGCGCCTGGCGCGGGCCGCTCCGCGGCCGCTTCGGGGCGGCGAAGCGCAGGAGGACGTCCTCCTGGGCGCGCCGCAACGAGTCCACCGATGCGGCGAACGCGGCGGCCACCGGATGGGCGGGCACCTCGGGCGCCGCCGCCGCGACCGACAGCGGGCGGGTGAGGCGGACCAGCGGCACGCCCAGCCGCAGCGGTGTCGCGGCGCGCGCCGGCCGCGCGGCGGCGAGCCGCTCGAACGCGACGCCCCGGCCGTCGTCGCCGCCCGCGCCCTCGACGAACAGCGTCGCCAGGACGCGCTGGAGCTGCTCCAGGCCGCTCCGCTGGGGCACGTTCGCCGCCACGGCGACGTGCGGGCGGCCGCGCAGCGTGTCCTCGATGAAGCCGGGAAGGCTCCCGGTCCCGACCTGCACGAACGCGCGCACGCCGCGGTCGTGGAGCGCGAGGGTGAGCTCGCGGAAACGGACCGGCTCGACGAGGTGGGAAAGGGCGAGCGCGCGCACGCCCGCCGCGTCGGCGGGATACTCGGCGCACGTCGTCGCCGACCACAGCGGCACGCGCGCCGGCTCGAGCGCGAGGCGCGCGAAGTTGTCGCGGTGCGGCCCCATAAAATCGGCGAACAGCGGCGAATGGAAACCGGAGCGGAACGGCAGCTTCTGTCCGAGGACGGCGTCCGCGCGCAGGCGCGCCAGCGCCGCGTCGACGCTCGCCTCCGCCCCGCACAGGATCACCTGGTGCGGGCAGTTGTCGTGCGACACGGCGACGTCGGGCAGGCCGGCGATGGCGGCCGCGGCCCGCTCGATCCCGCAGCCCACCGCGGCGAACGCGACCCCGGGGACCTCGAGCGATCCCGGGCGGGCCGACGCGATGAACGCGTCGCCGTCGTTCTCGGCGACGATCCCGGCGGCGAGCATGCCGCTCCACTCGCCGATGCTGTGACCGAGGAGGACGTCGGGGCGGACCCCCAGCTCGACCAGCACCCGGTGGAGGAGGCGGTTCACGCCCACGATGCCGACGCCGGTCTCCTCCAGGCTCCCCGGAGCCGTCCCCGTCGGCAGCGGTAGGCCGAACTGCGCCGCCACGTCGTCGACGCGCGGCTGAAATGACGAGTCGACGCCGGGGAACGCGAACGCGACCTTGCCGCCCTCGCCGAGGAGCGGCCGCGGCGCGTGCCAGAAACCGTTCCGGCCCATCCACGCCTCGCCCTTGGCGACGATCGCGCGTGCGCGCGCGAGCCGTTCCGGCGTGGGGTCCAGGACCACGGCGCGACAGGGTCCGGCGCCGAGGCGGACGACGCGCTCGGCAGGGACCGGGCCGCCCAGAAGCTCGGCGAGCGCGGCGGCGTCCGCTGCGGCCGCGGCGAG
>DATFWE010000261.1:0-60809 GCA_035259575.1 Haliangiales bacterium | reverse complement strand
TTTAGGCCCCGTGCCGCCCGATCCCCTCATGAGATTGTCCTCCCTCCGGTTCTTCTTTGCAGACGCCGAGAGCGCCCTTGACTGCGCCCTCTCCGGCCACGGCCTTTCCCGGCCCACGCCGTGTCGAGCATCCACAACCTGGCTTGCTCTTGCGAGCCTGCCTCCCCGGTTCGAGGTTCCTGGCCTGCCTGCCGGCGCCCCGAAGGGCGACGGGGGCGAGGCCCCTTCCACCAGGCGACCCATTTCGATCGCCGAACGATTTCTTGTCATTGCGAGTCGCGTACCAACTCGCCGCGCGGCCGTAACTCGCCAGAAACACGCTCGCCAATCCGATGATTTGTTGTCGCCTTTCAAGTCACAGCTGTGGAAAAGCTGAGGGAAGGTTGTAGGTCGTCGTGACGCTCCCGCGTCGTTGTGGCCACTTGGCCTGTGGTCGACGCGGTTTGCGACAGATCTAGCCGCTGTCGCGGGAGAAGACGATGACGAGCGCGCCGCCGCCGACGATGAGCGATCCGCCGATCGCCGCGAGCGGCGAGGGCACCTCGGCGAAGGCGATCCAGCCGACGAGCACCGCGACCAGCGGCTCGAGATACGCGAGGATGCCGGCGCGCTCGGCGGGGATGCGGCGGAGCCCGGCGAAGTACACGACGCCCGCGACGAGCGAGCTCAGCACGCCGCCGGCGATGGCGCCGCCGAGCGGCGGCGCGGCCCCGGTGGCGGGGAGGAGCAGCGCGCCGGCGAGGAGCGCGTGGAACACCATGAGCTCGACGTCGGAGAAGTCCCCGCCGATCCGTTTGGCGATGAATACGCTGGCGGCGTAGAACGCGGCCGACGCCGAGCCGAACGCGAGCGCGGGTCCGACCGGCGCCGCTCCCGCGGTCGGGGCAGATATCACGAGGAGCGCCGTCCCGGCGGCGGCGAGCGCGAGCGCGAGCGGCATGCGCGGATGCCGTGCTTCGCCCAGGACGGCCGGCGCGGCCAGCGCGATGAAGACGGGAGCGAGGTAGTGCGAGAGCACGGCCGGCGCCACCGCGCCCACGTCGAGCGCATGGAAGTAGCACCACACGTTGCCCGCGTCGACGACGCCGAGGAGAGCCATCCCCAGCCAGGCGCGGCGGCCGCGCCGCCGGCCGCGCGCGCGCCACAGCGCCGCCGGGAGCCCGACGACGCCGCAGGTGAGGAGCGCGACGGTCGCGGTCGCGCCGCCGTGGCCCCCGAGGCGCACCCATACCGGCCACAGCCCCCACAGCGCCGCGGCGGTGGCCACGTAGAGCGCGCCGCGCAGGGGGACGGGGAGCACGCGGGGAGCATACCCGCTGTGATCGCGCGCACGCCGGCGAAAAAACGCGTTGCGCGCGCCGCCGAACCGGACGAAAGTTTCTTGCATGGGAGGCATGTCCGGTCGACGCAAGATCCTCCTCGCCGCGGTAGGGGCGGCGACCGTGACCATCTCGGCGATCGCGTGCACCAGCATGACGGAGTCGCAGCCGGACGGCCCCATCGGCAACCTCGTCCCGCCGCCGATGGACGCGCGGATGCCCGACGCCGGGGGCCCCGTCGGCAACCTGATCGCGCCGCCGCCCGACGGGAGCACCGTCTGAGGACATCATGGGGCTCGAACCCTTCGAGCTCGAGCTCCTCGGCGGCGGCGTGGAACGGCGGTACCGGCGGCTCCGCCCGGAGGTCGAGGCCATGCCGTGGGGGACGCTCGACGCGCGCGCGCTGTCCGAGAGCGCGCTCGCGGCGGCGCGGCGGTCGTGGACGCTGGCGGCGTACCAGGAGCACCGCACCGGCGTCGCCTGCGCCGCGACGCTGCGCGCGCTCCTCGAGGCGCGCGCGCCGCTCGACCTCATCGCGCTGGCCACGCGCTTCCCGCTCGACGAGCTCGTCCACGTCGAGCTGTGCGCGCGCCTGGCGATGGAGCTCGGCGGCGGCATCGACCTGCGCCACGACCCCGACGCGCTGGTGACCGACGCCGATGCGAGCCGACCGCCGCTGGTGCGCGCGGCGGAGCTCGTGGTCCGCTTCTTCTGCGTGGGGGAGGCGCTGTCGATCCCGCTCCTGCGCGGGACCTGGCGCGCCGTGCGCCACCCCCTGCCCAAGGCGATCCTCGGCCGCATCGTGCGGGACGAGGCCGCCCACGGCGCGTTCGGCTGGACGTTCCTCGACTGGGCGGGGCCCCAGCTCGACGACGACGCGCGCGCGCATCTCGGGCGCGTGGCCGCGGGCGCGATCCGCGGCGTGCGCCGCAACTGGGACGACATCCGCCGCCGCCCGCGCGCCCTGGCGGAGGACGGCCACGCGCTGGGGTGGATGGAGTCCGAAGCCTACCTCGCGCTCGCCGCGCGCTCGCTCGCGGACAGGGTGATCGCCCCGCTCGCCGCGCGCGGGATCGACGCGGGCGGCTGACCGCGGGCCGCGCCGCGGTGGTACGCTCCTATCGACGGAGGTCGAACGATGCTCGCGCCGATGATGGATCGCCCGCTCCTCGTGTCGTCCCTCATCTCCTACGCCGGCCACTACCACCCCCGGCGGGAGATCGTCTCCCGCCTGCCCGATCAGAGCATCCATCGCTACGGCTGGGCGGAGTGCGAGACGCGGTCCAAGCGCCTCGCCGAGGCGCTCGCCGGAGAGGGCATCGGCCGCGGCGACCGCGTGGGGACGCTGGCGTGGAACAGCTACCGCCACGTCGAGCTCTACTTCGGGGTGGGCGGCATGGGGGCGGTCTGCCACACGATCAACCCGCGCCTGGCGCTCGATCAGGTCCAGTACATCGTCGCCCACGCGCGCGACCGCATCCTGTTCGTCGAGGCCGGGTGCCTGCCGCTGGTGGTGCAGCTCGGCTCGGCGCTCCGCTTCGTCGAGAAGATGGTCGTCCTCGGCGACGTCCCCGAGGTTCCGGCCGGGCTGCCGCCCGTCGTCGCCTACGAGGAGCTCCTCGCCGGCAAGCCGGGGACGCTCGCGTGGCCGGAATTCGACGAGAGGACCGCCTGCGGGCTGTGCTACACGTCGGGGACCACCGGCAACCCCAAGGGCGCGCTGTTCCACAACCGGTCGACGGTGCTGCACGCGATGTCGTTCACGTCGGCGTCGCTCATCGGCGCGCGCGCCACCGACGTCATCTGTCCGGTCGTCCCCATGTTCCACGTCAACGCCTGGGGCGTGCCGTACGCCGCGGCGATGGCGGGCGCCAAGCTCGTCTTCGCCGGGATGCACGTCCAGCCGCCGCTGCTCGTGCCGATGCTCGCCGAGGAGGGCGTGACGCTGTCGATGGGCGTGCCGACGGTGTGGCACGCCGTCCTCGCCCACACTCCCGAGCTCAAGAAGGCGGTGCCGACGCTCGAGCGCGTCGTCATCGGCGGCTCGGCGGCGCCGCCGGCGATGATCGAGCGTTTCGAGCGCCAGGGCATCCAGGTCATCCACGCCTGGGGGATGACGGAGATGAGCCCGATCGGCACCATCGGCACGCCGACCGCGGGGCTGGAGCGCGCGCGCGCCGGGCACGTCCCCGCCTGGCAGGCGGCGCAGGGGCGCGCGATGTACGGCGTCGATCTCAAGGTCGTCGACGACGCCGGCCGCGTCTGCCCCGAGGACGGCAAGTCGCGCGGCGAGCTGTGGGTGCGCGGCCCGTGGATCATCGGCGCCTACTACCAGGACGAGGCGGCGACGCGCGCGTCGTTCGCCGACGGCTGGTTCCGCACCGGCGACATCGTCACGATCGATCCCGAGGGCTTCATGCACATCGTCGACCGCGCCAAGGACCTCATCAAGACGGGCGGCGAATGGATCAGCTCGGTCGACGTCGAGAACGCGGCCATGGGGCACCCCGACGTGGGCGAGGCGGCCTGCATCGCCGTCCCCGACGAGAAATGGGGCGAGCGGCCGCTGCTGCTCCTGGTGCCCCGCCGGCCGGGCGAGAAACCCGACGTCGCGTCTGTGCGCGAGCTCCTCTGCGGCAAGCTCGCGAAGTTTGCGGTCCCCGAGCGCATCCTCGTCGTCGACTCCTTGCCCCACACCGCCACGGGCAAGGTGAAGAAGACGGCCCTCCGCGAGGAGTGGCGGGGGCGGTGATGGTTACGGCGCGGCGACGCGCAGGATGCGCACCCCGCGAAGGTCGATCCACCACGCCCCGTGGGGCCGGGTCACGCACATGAGCAGGTGGCTGCAGCCGGGGCAGCGGAGCACCGCGCCCATCTCCTGCGCGTAGAGGACGAGCGCCCCCACCGCCGACGACCCGCCGCAGCCGTCGCACGTCGCCGTCGCCCGGGTGATGTCGAAGGTGAACAGCTCGCCCAGGAACCCCGCCGCGGCATTGCCGTCGAGCCGCAGCTCGTCGCCGGTGCGCGTCATGTCTGCCCTCCTGTCGGTCCGAACCTTTCGGTCTTGATGCGTTCCGGCGCGTGGCCGAGCGCGACCAGCGCGGTGGCGACCGACTCCACGAACGGCGTCGGCCCGCACAGGTAGGCGCGGGGCCGCTCCGCGGGGTCGAACGCCAGCTCGCGCAGCATGTCCGCGTCGACGCGGCGGCGCGGCCCCGTCCACCCCGGGGGCGCGGCGCGCGTCAGCGCGAACGCCACGCCCAGGCGCGCGTCGTCGCGCGCCAATCGTTCCAGCTCGTCGCGGTAGATGAGCGTCTCCCAGCTCCGCGACGAGTAGAGCAGGCGAGCGGCCGCGGGCGCGCCGCGGCGCGCGCGGTGGCGCAGCATCGCCATGAGCGGGACCACGCCCGAGCCGCCGGCGAGGAGCTGGAGCGGGCCCCCGTCGGCGGAAGTCCAGGTGAAATAGCCGCCGATCGGCCCGCGCAGCTCGAAGCGATCGCCGGGGCGCGCCTCGTCCGCCAGGTAGGGCGAGACCTCGCCGTCGTCGATGCGCTCCACGGTGAGGACGAGCTCGGGACGCTCGGGCGGCGACGCGATCGAGTAGCTGCGCTGCGCCTGGTAGCCGTCCTCGGCGGTGAGCCGCACGTCGACGTGCTGGCCCGGATCGTGGCCGGGCCAGTCCGGCACGCGGAGGACCAGGCTGCGCGCGCGCGGGGTCTCCGCCACGACCTCGAGCACCTCGGCGGTCCGCCAGGGTATGCGGGGCGCGCGCTCAGTCACCGTCGTACCGCTGCTCTTTCCAGGGGTCGCCGTAGATGTGGTAGCCGTGCGCCTCCCAGAAGCCGGGCCGGTCGGCGTCCATGAAGCGCAGCCCGCGCACCCACTTGGCCGACTTCCAGAAGTAGAGGTGCGGCACGAGGAGGCGCGCCGGGCCGCCGTGCTCCGGGGGGAGCGGCTCGCCGTCGTATTCGTAGGCGACCAGGCCCTTGTCGCCGCGAAGATCGGCGACCGGGACGTTGGTGGTGTAGCCGCCGTCGCAGAACGCCATGACGTGCGCACCGGGCGGCTCGCGGCCGGCGGCGGCGAGGAGCGCGTCGAACGTCACGCCCTTCCACCGCGTGTCGAGCTTGGACCATTTGGTCACGCAGTGGATGTCGACGCGGATCTCCGTCGCGGGGAGGGCGAGGAGCTCCTTCCACGTCCAGCGGTGGAGCTCGTGCCGCGTCGCGTCCTCGAGGGAGAAGGACCAGGTCGCGAGCGGGCTGTGCGGCGTCGGGCCCGCCGACAGGACGGGGAAGTCGTTCGTGACGTACTGGCCCGGCGGGATGCGCTCGGAGCTCTGCCGCTTGCCGCGAAAGCCGCGCGTGATCATGCGGTCATGATAGCGCGGTGGGCCCCTCTGGACCCATCGATCCGCGCGGGTCTGGCCCTACCCTCGGACGCGCGCCGCGTGTATCCACGAGCCGACATGGACCGCGTCCTCGAGCTGCGGCAGTACACGCTCCACCCCGGCGGGCGGGACGTCCTCATCGATCTGTTCGACCGCGAATTCGTCGAGCCGCAGGAAGCCGTCGGGATGCACGTCGTCGGGCAGTTTCGCGACCTCGACGATCCCGACCGGTTCGTGTGGCTGCGCGGCTTCACGGACATGATCTCGCGCGCAGACGCGCTGGCGGCGTTCTACGGTGGGCCGGTGTGGCAGGCGCATCGCGACGCGGCGAACGCGACGATGGTGGACTCGGACAACGTGCTCCTCCTGCGCCCGGTGTACCCGGGCGCTGGGTTTCCGCGGCCGCGATCGCCGCGGTCCCCCCTCGGCGCGGGCGCGGGCGAGCGGGGCACGTCCGTCGTCGCGGTGACGATCTACTACGCGAAGGCGGCGATCGACGCGGAGGTGAGGGCGTTCTTCATGGACAGCGTGCGCCGCGAGATGGCGGCGGCCGGCGCGCCCCCGCTCGCGCTCCTCGAGACCGAGCCCGCCGAGAACACGTTTCCTCGGCTGCCCGTGCGCACCGGGGAGCACGCGATCGTCTGGGCGACGGCGTTCGACGACGCCGGCGCCCACCGCGACCACGTCGCTCGGCTCGCGAGGTCGCGGGGCTGGACCGAGCGGGTGAAGCCCCGCCTCGACGCGCTCCTCGTGCGCCCGCCGGAGGAGCTGCGGCTCGAGCCGACCGCGCGGTCCGAGCTGCGGTAAAGGCGGTCCCAGGCTGGTTCCGCGCCGACCGCGGCGCCCTTCCCCCCACCGCCTCCGGCTTGCGCTGTGGGTTTGTGGACAAGCGCGGGGGCACGGCGCTCGATCGGAACCTCGAGGCTCCGACGGCCGCGCTTGCCCACAAGCCCCACCGCGCCTAGCCCCCCGGGAGCCCCCACGCCCCACCCCGATAGAGAAAAACCCAGAGAGAACGGCACGAGGCGCCACTCTTTGGGGGGGCGGGGGTTGTTTTTCAAAACTCTGCCAGTAGCAGCAACCTGTGGGCGGTGTGAGCGGCCCGCGACCGTCGGTGACGAGCTCCGCAGGAGGGCCGTGAGGTCGCGGGCCGGTCAAGCGCCCTGTGGGCGGGCCCCCGATCGCACCGTCGGTACCCGGTCGGCCCGTCCACAGGGCGCGTCACCGGCCACAGGCAATGCGATTCCTGTTGACTCTCGTGTGGTGTTGTGCAAATCTGCCTTAGCAAGAATGAGCCGACGCGCCCACCGCCAGCTTGCGCTTCCGAGACCGCCCACCTGGGGCGGGCCGCGCGAGAACTCCGGCCGCAAGCCGACCGGCCAGTTCGGCTACGACCACCGCGGCCGACCGCAGTCAGGCGTCAGCCACGGCACTCGGCCGGAGCTCAACCCGCGCCACCCGCTCCACGTCACGCTCCGTGCGGTCAACGGGTCGCCGAACATGCGCAATTTCGCGATAGCCCGCGAAATTGGCAAGCTCCTGAAGCGCCGCGCCCGGCGCGACCTACCGTGCCGCGTCGTGCACTTCACGATCCAGAAAGACCACATCCACATGATCGTCGAGGCCGTGGACCGCATCGCGCTCTCGCGCGGTGTTCAAGGCCTGGCGTCCGGCATCGCCCGGGTGGTCAACCGGACCGCGGGCTGCGCCGGCGGTCTGTGGCGCGATCGCTACCACGCGCGGCCGCTCAGGACGCCGAGGGAGGTCCGAAATTGCCTCATCTACGTTCTCCGGAACGGCCTCAAGCACGGATCGACCGCGTGCGCGGTCGATCCGTGCTCTTCCGCGGCCTGGTTCGATGGCTTCGCGGACCAGCCGGCGCTGCGCAGCGACCCCGCACCGATCGTGCCCCCGAAAACCTGGCTCCTCGCGACGGGCTGGCGCGCCCGCGCGGGCGGGGCGCTGCGGGCCGACGAGGCGCCCGTCTCCTAACTCCGCGCCGAACGCAGCGCCCAGCCGATCATCTTGTACAAGAGGCGCGCGCCCACGTTGCCGTCCCACTCGTCGCCGGGCGGACCGGGCGCGACCTCGTTGAGGTCGAGGCCGACGATGCGGCGGCCGCCCTCGACGAGCTTGCGCAGGATGTGGGCCGCCTGGGCGAAGCTCAGGCCGCCGGGCACGGGCGTGCCGGTGTGGGGGCAGTACGCGGGGTCGAGCCCGTCGATGTCCCACGACAGGTACACGTCGCGCGGCAGCTCGTCGACGATGCGGCCGGCCTGCGCCCCCCATGTCTCTCCCTCGAACCGCCGCGCCGCCAGCTCCGGCTCGAAGTAGGTCACGATGCGCCCGCCCGACGCCCGCGCCATCTCCGCCTCGGCGGCGCCGAGGTCCCGGATGCCGAACTGCACGAGCCGCGACACCGTCGGCAGCCGCGTCATCACGTTGTACATGATCGACGCGTGCGACCAGGTGAACCCCTCGTAGGCCGCCCGCAGGTCGGCGTGCGCGTCGAGGTGGAGGATGCCGAGACCGGGGTGGCGGTCGGCGATCGCCTCGACCGCGCCGTAGGGCGCGGAGTGGTCGCCGCCCACCAGCGCGACGAGCTTCCCCGCCGCCAGCCAGTGCGCGGCCTCGGCGCGCACGCGCTCGTTGAGGCGCGCCCCCAGCGCGTTCACCTGCTCGAGCGCCGACGCCAGCTCCGCGTCTGCGCCGACGTCGCCGCCGGCGGCGATGATCGGCTCGGCCAGCCCGCGCGCGGCGTCGTTCCACTCGGCGATCTCCGCGATGTCGTCGAGCATGGCGATGCCGGCGCGGTAGGGGTGGCCGAGCTCGGGGTCGTAGAGGTCCACCTGCGCCGACGCGGCGCGGATGGCGGCGGGCCCCCGGGCGGCGCCGGCGCGGTACGACGTCGTCGCGTCCCACGGGACGGGGATGACCACCACCGCGGCGTCGTCGGGCGCGTGGGGTAGGCCGAAGATTCCGCTGCCTGGGCGGGCGGGGGCGTCGGGGTCGAACGGCGGCATGTCCTCGTTGTGATACACCTTGGACATGCTGCTCGACAACGCCGCCCCCAAGACGCCTCCGCCCCAGAACGAGCCCATTCTGTCCTACGCGCCCGGCACGCCCGAGCGCGCGCTCCTCAAGCAGACACTGGCCCGCATGTCGGGCGAGATGCCCGAGGTGTCGTCGGTGGTGGCCGGCGAGCGGCTGCGCACCGGCACGCTCGAGGAGGTCCGCTCGCCCCACGCCCACGCGCGGGTGCTGGCGCGCCTGCACGCGGGCGGCGCGGCGGAGACGACCCGCGCGATCGCGGCGGCGCGCGAGGCCTGGCCCGCCTGGTCGCGCACGCCGTTTCACGCCCGCGCGGCCGTGTTCCTGCGCGCCGCGGAGCTCCTGGCGACGAAATGGCGCCCGATCATGAACGCCGCCACGATGCTCGGGCAGTCGAAGACGTGCCACCAGGCCGAGATCGACTCCGCCTGCGAGCTCATCGACTTCCTGCGCTTCAACGTGCACTACGCCGAGCGGCTCTACGCCGACCAGCCGCTGTCCCCGCCGGGCATGTGGAACGCGGTGGAGCTGCGCCCGCTCGAGGGGTTCGTCTTCGCCGTGACCCCGTTCAACTTCACCGCCATCGGCGGCAACCTGCCCACGTCGGCGGCGCTCATGGGCAACACCGTCGTATGGAAGCCGGCCCACACCGCGATCCTGTCCTCGTGGTGCTGGATGCTGCTCCTCGAGGAGGCGGGCCTGCCGCCGGGCGTCATCAACCTCGTCTGCGGCCACGCCCCGACGATCGGCCGCACCGCGCTCGCCCATCCCGATCTGGCGGGGGTGCACTTCACCGGCTCGACCGGCGTGTTCCAGTGGATGTGGAAGACCGTGGGCGAATCGATCGACAAGTACCGCACCTACCCGCGCCTGGTGGGGGAGACCGGCGGCAAGGACTTCCTCGTCGCGCACCCGTCGGCGGACCCCGAGGCGCTCGTCGCCGCCGTCGTCCGCGGCGGCTACGAGTACCAGGGGCAGAAGTGCTCGGCGCTGTCGCGCCTCTATGTCGCCGAATCGATGTGGAAAAAGATGGAGGCGCCGCTCGTCGACACCGTCCGGTCGCTCAAGATGGGGGACGTCGCGGACTTCTCCAACTTCATGGGCGCGGTGATCGACAAGGCCTCGTACACCAACCTCAAGACGACGATCGACGCCGCGCGCGGCGACGCGCGCCTCAAGATCCTCGCCGGCGGCGAGTGCGACGACAGCGTCGGCTGGTTCGTCCGCCCCACCCTGGTGCGCACCGACGATCCGCGCCACGCCTACATGCAGGACGAGTTCTTCGGACCGCTGGTGACGATGTTGGTCTACCCCGACAAGGACTACGACGACATGCTCCGCATCGTCGACTCCACGTCCCCCTACGCGCTGACCGGCGCGGTGTTCGCGAACGACCGCTCCGCGATCGAGCGGGCGCACCGCGCGCTGCGCCACGCGGCCGGGAACTTCTACGTCAACGACAAGCCGACCGGCGCGGTCGTGGGCCAGCAGCCGTTCGGCGGCGCGCGCGCGTCGGGCACGAACGACAAGGCCGGCTCGGCGCTGAACCTCCTCCGCTGGGTCTCGGCGCGCACGATCAAGGAGACGTTCGTGCCGCCGACGCACTACGCCTACCCGTTCATGAAGGAAGCGTGAGCAGGCGCTCGTAGGCGCCCCGGCGCGCGATCGCCATCCCCGGCTCGAGCGGCGGCGGGACCTCGTCGTCCCACTCCGTCCACGGGTCGGCGGCGATCCACAGCCGCCCTGGCGGCGGGGACGCCCGCAAGACGGCGTCGCCGGCCGGGGTCACCGCCTCGGCGAAGACCACGGAGGGCGCGTCCGCGCCGGCCCGGCGCAGCTCCACGTCGACGAAGCGGCGCATCCCGGCGTCGGCGCGCATGAGCTCGCCGGGGACGTCGCGCGCGGTCGCGGTGCGCGCCGCCGCGCGCGCGGCGTTGACGATGCGCGCCCGGGCCGGGCGCAGCGCCGCCACCCGCTCGGGGGGCGCGCCGGCGAGGACCATCGCCGACGCGCGCGCC
This sequence comes from Haliangiales bacterium, assembly GCA_035259575.1. Classification (GTDB taxonomy): domain Bacteria; phylum Myxococcota_A; class Polyangia; order Haliangiales; family SHYZ01; genus DATFWE01. Next base: position 50,031 of record DATFWE010000261.1, on the reverse strand, counting down.
GCCAGCGCGACGGTCGGGGTCGTGGCGTCGCGGTGGATGGCCCGCGCCTCGTCGCGAAACAGCGGCGGCAGCGCCTCGGCCGGATGCCACACCCGCGCCAGCGCCTCGTCGAGCTCGGGGACGGTCTCGCCCAGCGCGGCGCGCACGATCACCTGGTCGGGCGTCAGCCACCGCGCCTCGTCGACGCGGGGGACGGCAGTGACGCGGCACAGGACGGGATACACGCGGAAGGTCACGCTCCGCTTGCGGATGGTGTCGGTGAACTCGACCGCCAGGCCGGCGCGGATCGGCTCGGCGGTCACGCCCAGCTCCGTCGCCACCGCCCGCCGCGCCGCGTCCTCGGGCAGCTCGCCGGGGTCGAGCGCGCCGGCGGCCGTCGACAGCCGATCGGGGTACGGCGACGCGGTGCGCGAGCGGCGGACGAGGAGCACCTCTTCGTCCCCGCTGGCCACGAATGCCATCACGAGCCGTTGTTTCATGGGAACCCGCCCGCGCGGGCGTTGTCGCAAAGCATAGACCGAAACGGCGGGCCGGCCGTTGGCTACGGTCACCGAGTGAGCGAGCCGAGCCGAGGAAGCCGCGACCCCGGAGCGAGGCGCAGCCGAGCGACCTGGGAGCGCCGAGGCCAGGCGAGCGAACGAACGATAAGGAGTTGCCAAATGCAGAGCATGCGGTGGCTGCTCGCGGGCGTGTGCCTCGCGCACGCCGCGGCCGCGGGGGCGTCGTCCGCCCCCGCCCCGACCGAAGGAACCCTCCGCACCCGCGACGGGAAGGAGATCGTCGACGTCCCGCTCAAGCACACCCGGGCGGACATCCGCGTCCACGGCGTCGTCGCCGACGTCGAGGTGGAGCAGACGTTCCAGAACCCGTACCGGCAGAAGATCGAGGCGTCCTACCTGTTTCCGCTCCCCACCCGCTCCGCGGTGTTCGGCTACGAGATCCGCGTGGGCGGACGCACGATCGTCGGCGAGCTGCGGCCGCGCGACGAAGCCGTCCAGAAGTACAAGGCCGCCGTCCGCGCCGGGCACGTGGCCGCGCTCCTCACCCAGGAACGACCGAACCTGTTCGTCCAGGCCGTCGGCAACATCGAGCCGGGGGCGGAGGTGGGCGTCAAGCTGCGCTACGTCGAGCCGCTCGTGCCCGACGAAGGCGGCTACGAGCTGGCGTTCCCGCTCGTGGCCGGCCCGCGCCACGTCCCCCCGTCGTCGCGGCTCGCCCCCGAGGCCGCCGCGCTGGTGCAGGCGCCGGCCCTCCCCGCCGGGCTGCGCTCGTCGCACGACGTCGAGGTCGCCGTGCGGTTCGACGCCGACGTTCCTGCGCACGACGTGACGTCGCCGTCGCACCGCATCGACGTCGCCGGCGCGCGCGTCGGCCTCGCCGCCGGCGACACCATCCCCAACAAGGACTTCGTGCTGCGCTATCACCTCGGCGGGGAGGCGCCGTCGTTCGCGCTCCTCGCCGACGCCGACGCCGGCGCGGGGAGCTTCTTCTTCCTCGCGATGCCGCCGGCCGCGGCCGGCGCGCTCGCGCCGCTGCCCAAGGAGCTCGTCCTCGCCGTGGACACGTCGTCGTCGATGGCCGGGGCGCCGCTGGCCAAGGCCAAGGAGCTCGCGCGCCGGGCGCTCGGCGCGCTCGGCCCCGACGACACGTTCCAGATCGTCGCGTTCGACGACGCCGCGACCGCGCTGGCGCCGCGCAGCGTCGCCGTCAAACCGCGGAACCTCGACGTCGCGCGGGCCTGGATCGACGCCCTCGCCGCCGGGGGCGGCACCGACGTGGCCGCGGGCGTGCGCCTGGCGCTGGAGGCGCCGGCCGACCCGGGGCGGCTCCGCATCGTCGTCTTCATCACCGACGGGTTCGTCGGCAACGAGGACGAGATCCTCGCGCTCGTCCAGGACAAGATCGGCGCCGCGCGCCTGTTCACGTTCGGCGTCGGCTCCGCGCCGAACCGCTACCTCCTCGAGGAGATGGCCGCGCTGGGACGCGGCGCGGTCGCGTTCGTCCGCGCCGACGAGGACGCGGCCGCGGCGGCCGCGGCGTTCGTGCGCCGCCTCGCGCGGCCCGTGCTCACCGACCTCCGCGTGGACTGGAACGGGCTCGCCGTCGCCGACGTCACGCCGGCGCGCATCCCCGACCTCTACGACGGGCAGCCGCTCGTCCTTTTCGGACGGTTCGCGCGGGCGGGCGAGGCCACGGTCGCCGTCGTCGGCCGGCGCGGCGGCGAGACGCTGCGGTTCGAGGTGCCGGTCGCCCTGCCGGAGCGGTCGGAGCGGCCCGCCGTGGGGACGATGTGGGCGCGCGCGCGCATCGCCGAGCTGTCGCGCCGCCTCCTCCGCGGCGAGACGCCCGAGCTGAAGAAGCAGGTCATGGACCTGGCGCTCGCCCATCACCTCATGACCCGGTACACGGCGTTCGTGGCCGTCGACGCGTCGCGGAAGACCGCGGGCGGCGAGGCGGAGACCGTGGCGATGCCGGTCGAGGTGCCCGAGGACGTGCGGCGCGAGGCGGTGATGCAGGGCGTCGGCGTCGGGGGCGGCGGCGTGGCCTTGGGGACGATCGGCCACGGGTCAGGAAGCGGCGTGGGCTACGGCTACGGCGCGGCGGCCGCCCCGGCGACGACGAAGGTCGCATCGCCGATGGTCGTCGTCGAGCGCGCGGAGGTGCGGACGACCGAGCCCCTCAAGATCGAGGAAGACGAGCTCCGCGGGCGTTTCCCCGACATGGCGCGCTGCCTCGACGACAAGCCGACGGGGCAGCTCGAGATCGCCATCGGTGCCGACGGGCGGGTGACCGAGGCCAAGGTGACGGGCGCGCCCGCCGCGGTGGCCGAGTGTCTGAAAAAGCAGGCGAAGCTGTGGACGTTCCGGGCGGGGGCGGCGGCCACCCGCAGGGTCGATCTCGCGGAGGTGCGGTGATGCGCCGCGTTCTCGTGATGGCATTCCTGGCCGCGTGCAGCCGCGAGGCGGGCGGGCCCGCGCCCGTCGCCGCCGCCGCGCCGGCGGCCGCACCCCTCGCCCCCGGCATCGATCTTTCCGGCCCGGTGCCGCCGCCCGTCAAGGGCAACCGCCCGCGCGGCAAGGGCATCTCCCTCGACTTCGGCGCCGACCGAGCGGTCGTCAAGGTGAAGCTCCCGGCGCCGCCGCGCGGGGGCGCCGCGCCGTTCACGTTCGGCGACGAGCGCGAGGGCTGGGTGGCGCAGATCCCCGACTCGGTCCAAGTCCCGACGGTCGCGTTCGGCGGCGGCCGCGTCTACGTGTCGGGCGGGTTCGAGTCGGTGAGCTTCTACGCGCTCGACGCGAGCGACGGCACCATGTTGTGGGCGTCGCAGGCGCTCGAGGACAACGGGCCCACGGCGCCGATCTACCAGGACGACCGCGTCATCTTCAACACGGAGAGCTGCACGCTGTTCGTCATGGACGCGAAGACCGGCAAGAAGCTGTGGTTCAAGTACCTCGGCGACCCGACGCTGGCGCAGCCGGCCGTGGGCGACGGTCTCGTCTACGCCTCGCATCCGGGCGGCGGCGGGCAGGAGCTGTCGGCCTACCGGCTACGGGACGGCGCGGAGGTGTGGACGCGCTCCATCGACGGCGAGCTCCTCGCGGCGCCCGTGCTCGGCGCCGACGCGGTCTACGCGACCACCGTGACCGGACGCGTCTACCGGTTCGATCGGAACCGCGGGCGCCAGGCGTGGGCGCGCGCGCTCGAGGCCACCACGGCGCCGTGGGTCGACGGCGAGGTGCTCCACCTCGGACGGCGCGTCGGTCGTGCCGAGGCGCAGGTCGTCGTGTCCGCCGCGGACGGCAAGATCCTCCGCGAGGGGCGGCGCCAGGCCGCGAAGTATCTCGGCGACGTCCCCGCGAACCTCGACGACTGGAAGAAGGTGTGGGCCTACGAGGGGTCGCGGCCCGCGGTCATCGGCGGCGTGCGCTACGAGGCGACGGGCGGGACGCTGGTCGCCTCCGACCCCGCCACCGGGGAGGCGTTCTGGACGCGGCGCATCGCCGGCAAGGAGAATCGGCGCGCGCTCGGCACGGTCGCGGTCGCCGGCGCGCAGGTGGTGGTGGCCACTCCCGAGGGCGACCTCTACGGCCTCGACGTCGACACGGGGTACACCGTGTGGGCGTACGGCCTGGGCAAGCGCATCGTGGCGCAGCCCGTGATCGCCCGCGGGTGGGTGTACGCCACGACGGAGGGCGGCCAGGTCGTCGCGCTCCACGTCGGCGACGCCGCGCTCGACGGCTGGCATATGTGGGGCGGGAATCCGGCGCACAACGGGCTTGCGCTCTAGACCCACGCGAGCGGGCCGCGGTACGCTGCGCCCATGCATTGGCGCTTGGCTCCCCTTGCCGCACTTTTCCTTGTCGCCGCCTGTTCGTCGAGCAGCGGACCGACCAACGACTGCACGACCGGCGGGCTCAACTGCCCCTGCTCGGCGGCCGGGGACTGCGCGGCCGGGTTCCGCTGCAACCAGGGGGCATGCAAGGCGCCGGGCGGCTCGACCTGCACGGCCAGCGCCGACTGCGCCGGCGGCAACTACTGCTCGATCGTCGGCCGCTGCATGCCGGTCGGGTCGGGGACCACCGGCACGCCGTGCAGCTCCGACGCCGAGTGCGCCCAGGACCTGCGCTGCAACATCGTCGGCCTCACCGGCCGGTGCAGCTCGCAGGGCTCCGCCGACCTGGGCGAAAGCTGCTCGAAGCAAGGGGACTGCATCGCCGGCCTCTTCTGCGCCGGCAACAAGTGCAAGTCGTTCATCGACGCGTTCCCGACGAGCGGCAACCCGGGCGTCACCTGCACGAACGAGGGCGCCTTCCGCGGCTACTTCGAGGTGCCGCGCCCGTCGCAGGCGCCCAAGGACTTCTACCGCCTGCCGTTCCCCAACGACATCCGCGCCCCGGGCGGGGCGCTCACCATCCCGGACTTCTACATCCCGTCGTCGGCGCCGTACGGGGTCAACCTCGCCAAGGTCTACGTCGACGCGCTCAAGGCCGCGTTCGAGGGCTTCTCGCCCACCGCCCCGGTGACGCTGCGCTTCTCCAAGGACGTCAACTTCGACTCGTTGCAAAACTCCGTCAAGCTCATCGATCTCACGGCGCAGGCCGAGGTCACCGTGAGCTACGCCTACACGGCGCAGACGACCAAGTGGAGCTGCGCCAACCGGCTCAGCCTCGGGCCTCCGCCGGAGGACCCACTCGTCGGCGGCCACAAGTACGCGGCCGTCGTCACGACCACGGTGCGGTCGACCGCCAACGATGCGCCGGTCCAGGACCCCGACCTGGTCGCGGTCCTCGGCGGCTCGCGACCCGGCGACGCCTCGCTCGGCGCGGCGTGGGACGCCTACGCGCCGCTGCGCACGTTCCTCGGCTCGAACGTGTCGACGGTGGCCACCGCGGCGGTGTTCACCGTCGCCGACACGAACGCCCACATGACGAAGGTCGCGGCCGCGGTCGCCGCGGAGGGCACGCCGACGCTCAGCGCGATCACCCTGTGCGGCGCCGGCGTGACGTCGCCCTGCGCCGACGGCTCCTCGGCGCGGGTGTGCGGCAACGACCCGGCGTTCTTCGAGGTGCAGGGCAAGATCGCGATGCCCATCTACCAGCAGGGGACCGCGCCGTACCTCACCGCGGGCGGCAACATCATGGAGTCGGGCGGCGCGGCGGTGAGGGCCGGCAGCCAGGACGTCTGCTTCTCGGTGAGCATCCCCAAGACCACGATGCCGGGCGCGGGCTGGCCGCTGGTCGTCTTTGCCCACGGCACCGGCGGAACGTTCCGCGACTACATCGCGAACGGCGTCGCCGGGGCGATGGCGGGCGCGAGCACGCCGGCGGCGGTGTTCAGCTTCGAGGGCGTGGGGCACGGGGCGCGGCGCGGCGGCTCCAACGCCGATCCCGCCGACATCGTGTTCAACGTGCTCAATCCGCCGGCCGCTCGCGACGTGTGGCTCCAGGGCGCGGCGGACTTGCTCACCGCGCTCAAGGTGGCGGGGATCACCCAGGCGGTGCCGTCGGGACCGACGCTCAAGTTCGACGCCGCCAAGACCGCGTTCTTCGGCCACTCGCAGGGGTCGACGAGCGGCGAGCTGGCGCTGCCGTTCACCAACGTCGCGCGGGCTGCGGTGCTGTCCGGGGCGGGCGCCTACCTGTCCGAGGCGCTCGCCGCCAAGAAGAACCCGTTCGACGTGCCCGACACGCTGCGGGCCGTGCTGGGCGAGACCGTCGACGCGTTCCACCCGGTCACGATCCTGTTCCAGACGTACTACGACCGGTCCGATCCGCTCACGCTGGCGCCGCTCGTCCTCCGCCAGTCCGGGGCGCCCAAGCACGTCTACATGAGCTGGGGCACCGGCGACACCTATGCGCCCAAGGCCACGCTCGAGCTCAACGCGCGCGGCCTCGGCCTCAAGCCGGTGAGCCCGATCCTCGAGCAGATCGATCCGGTCAACATGTCGCTGGGCACGCCGATCTCGCGGCCGGTCACGAACATCCCGGCGGTGTTCCAGTACGCGCCGACGAGCGGCGACGGGCATTTCGTCGCGTTCCAGAACGCGACGGCCAAGGCCGACTGGGTGGCGTTCCTGAGCTCCTATTTCGCGACCGGCACCCCCGTCGTCCCCTGAGTCTGCGTCTTTTCGCCGTCGCCGCCCCCGGCCTCGAGCCCGTCGTCGGGCGCGAGGTCGAGGCGCTCGGCCTGGCGGCGACCGTCGAGCCGGGGGGCGTCGGCTTCGCCGGCGACGTCGGCGCGCTCTACCGCGCGAACCTGTGGCTGCGCGCCGCGACCCGCGTGCTGGTGCGCGTCGGCGAGGTCGAGGCGCGCGATTTCGCCCGCCTGCGCCGCCGCGCCGCCGAGCTCGCGTGGGACGCGTTCCCGCGCGCGCCGCGCGTCGAGGTGAGCGTCACCGCGCGCCGCTCGCGCCTCTACCACACCGGTGCGGTGGCGGAGCGCATCGCCGGCGCGGTCGCCGACCGCCTCGGCGCGCCCGGCCCGGACTCCCCCGGGCTCCGCCTCGTCGTGCGCGGGCAGGACGACGTCTTCACCATCAGCGCCGACAGCTCGGGCGAGCTGCTCCACCGGCGCGGCTACCGCACCGAGGACGCCGGCGCGCCGCTGCGCGAGACGCTCGCCGCCGGGCTCCTCGCGTTGTGCGGCTGGGACCGGGCCGTGCCGCTCCACGACCCCACGTGCGGCTCGGGCACGATCCCCATCGAGGCCGCGCTCCTCGCCGCGGGTCGGGCGCCAGGGCTCGGGCGCGCATTCGCCTGCGAGGCCTGGCCCGGCGCGCGGCCGGAGCTGTTCGCCGCGCTGCGCGCCGAGGCGGGCGGGAACGCGCCGCGCGCGCGCATCGGCGGCTCGGATCGCGATCCCGCCGCCGTCGCGGCCGCCGAGCGGAACGCCGCCCGCGCCGGCGCGTCCGCGTGGGTGGCGCTCGCCGCCGCCGACGTCGCCGCGCTGCGCCTCCCCGCCGGCCCCGGCCTCGTCCTCGCCAACCCGCCCTACGGACGGCGCCTGCGCGCCGCCGGCACCGTCTACCGCGCGGTGGGTCGGCTGGCGCGGAGCGCGGGCTGGGACCTCGCCGTGCTCACCGCCGACGACTCGCTGGCGCGCCTGGCCGGCCGACCCGTCGAGCGCACGCCGCTCGTGAACGGCGGCGTGCGGGTCGCGCTGTACCGATATCGAGCCTAGGGGTCTTGCCGCCGCCGCGCGACTCGGTTAGCGTCCCCCAACCATGGCCGAGGGCCGAGCGGCGGAGAGCAACGTCGCCTCGCTGGTGCGAGCGGGGCTGTGCGTCCTCCTCCTGGTCACCATCCTCCGCCACGCGTGGATCTGCGACGACGCGTACATCACGTTCCGCTCCGCCGACCAGCTCGTCCACGGCAACGGGCCGGTGTTCAACGCGGGCGAGCGCGTGCAGGTGTTCACCCACCCGCTGTGGATGCTGGCCTTCGCGGCGGCCAACTGGCTCCTCGGCGGCACCTACTGGCTCGCCATCGTCCTCGGCATCGGGCTGTCGCTCGCCGGCGCCTGGCTCCTCGCGTGGCGGCTCGCCCCCACGCCGGCCGCCGGCGCGCTCGCCCTCGCGGCGCTGGTCTCGTCGGTCGCCTTCTGCGACTACGCGACGTCGGGGCTGGAGAACCCGCTGTCGTTCGTGCTGCTCGGCGCGTTCCTCCTCCTTTACTGGGAGGACCAGCCGCGGCTCGGCCGGCTGTCCCTCGTCGCGTGCCTGCTCGCGCTGAATCGCCTCGACCTGGGCCTCCTCGTCGGCCCCGCGGTCGTCCACGCCGCCTGGACGCAGCGGCGCATCCGTCCCGTCCTCGTCGGCTTCGCCCCGCTCGTCGCCTGGGAGCTGTTCTCCCTCCTCTACTACGGCTTCCTGTTCCCCAACACCGCCTACGCCAAGCTGGGGGGGAGCGTGCCGACCGACGCGCTGTTCGAGCAGGGCTTGCTCTACCTCGTCACCACGCTCGACCTGGATCCGATGTCCGCGCTGGCGATCCTCGCCGGGCTGTCCCTCCCGTTCGTCGCGCGGCGCACGCGCGAGCTCGCCATCGTCGCCGGGACGTTCCTCTACCTTTACTACGTCGCGAAGATCGGCGGCGACTTCATGGCCGGCCGGTTCATCGCCGTGCCGGTCTACGTCGCGACCGCGCTGCTCGTGCGCGTCCCGCTCGCGGGGGGAGCGGCGCTCGTGCCCGCGGCGCTGACGCTCGTCGTCGGCGCGCTCGTGCCGAACGCGTCGATCGTGGCCGACGGCACCTACCCCAAGAATCGCGAGCGGCCGCTGCGCGACGTGCGCTGGGTCACCGACGAGCGCGGCTACTACCAGGAGCACACCGGGCTCCTCAGCGCCGACCGGGTCACCGACATGCCCCTCAAGCAGCCCTACGCCAAGGAGGGCCAGACGATGCGCGACAGCCCGTACCGCGCATTCGTCGTGGGCGCGGTCGGCATGCGCGCGTTCTACGCCGGGCGGCACAAGTACGTCACCGACTTCCTCGGCATCGCCGATCCGCTGATGGCGCGGCTGCCGGCGCGCTACCAGGAGCGATGGTACACGGGGCACTGGGACCGCTATATGCCCGACGGCTACCAGTATTCGCTCGAGACGGGCGAGAACCACATCCTCGACCCGGCCGTGCGCGCCTACTACGACGACCTGCGCCTCGCGCTGCGCGGTCCGCTGCTCGGCGGCGCGCGCCTGGCCGCGGTGTGGCGGCTGAACGCCCGACCGCTGGGCGGCCGCATCGATTTCGCGACCTACTACGAGCCGGAGGTCAAGGAAGAGAAGCTCACCAAGCGCACCAAGACCGAGCTGTCGCGCGCGCTCGCGGTGCTCGACGTCGACCTCGAGGGGTTCCGGCGGGAGGCGCGCCTGCAGATCGTCGCCGACGGTCCGTACGGCCTCGTGTTCGTGCTCCAGCACCGCGAGGTCGGGGTGATGCGCGTCGAGCCGGGACGCGAGCTCGTCGACGTGCCGGCGGACGCGAGCCGGCGCGGCTACGACCACATCCGCCTCGTCGCCCTCGACGGGCCGCGGACGTTCGAGACGGTCGCCCTGGCGAAGTGATCGGCCGTTCCTCATTTGGCTTGCGCGTCGGCGGCGCCTCGGTTCTGCTCGTGGCATGGAGATCCTCACGCCGCCGCCCGAGGTCGCCCGGCTCGGACTTCGCGCGCTCAAGACGGTCGCCGCCGCCGACGGCGAGATCCACGATCTCGAGCGGCGCTTCGCCGACGCCGTCCAGCGTCACATCCTGAAGACCGACGTCGACTTCGACGCCGTCGCGCCCATCGATGCCGAGGAGCTCGCGGCCGCCGGGGTGCCGGAGCCGTTTCGCGAGCGCATCGTCCATGGCTGCCTCCTCGAGGCGCTCATCGACGGCGAGGCCAGCCCCTCCGAGCTCGCGATCCTCGATGCGTTCGCCCGCGCGCTCGACGTCCCGCGCGACGCGATCAAGACCGCGCACAAGCTCGCCGACGAGCACCTGCTCCGCTTCCGCATCGACATCCTGCGCCGGTCGTTCATGGGGCAGCGCGGGGTGGACTTCGTCAAGCGCCGCGGCATCCGCGGGCTCCTGTCGGTCGCGGCGAACCTGATGCAGATCGCGAACCCCGCGATGGCCGCGCGCTACCGCGCGCTCGAAGCGTCGCCCGCGGGCACGCTCGGCCGAGGCTACTGGGAGTTCGTGACGAGGAACGGGTTCTCGTTCCCGGGCGAGAAGGGCGCCGGGCCCGAGCCGATCGTGTTCCACGACTGCCTGCACGTCCTCGCCGAGTACGACACGACCTCGATCGAGGAGACCCAGATCGCCGCGTTCCAGGCGGGGACGCTCAGGAAGGACGCGATCTACGGGCTGCTCTTCCCGCTGGCGCAGTTCCATCTCGGCGTCTCGGTCACGCCGGTCGCGAAGGCCGAGCAGGGCGTCATCGAGCCCGAGCTGTGGATCAAGGCGTTCGTCCGCGGCACGAAGACGAACCGCGATCTGTCCGTGACCTGGCAGCCGTGGGACGACTTCGATCGGCCCGTGACCGAGCTGCGCGCCGCGTACGGGATCGAGCCGCGGGCGTGAGCGGCTGACTAATCGTCAATGTCGTCGTCGGTGTGCGGCAGGATCGTCGGATTCTCCGCCGACGCGAACAGATTCGGCAGGTAGTTGGGATCCGCGTGCTGCGCGGGCGTGAGCCCATTCGCCAGCAGGAAATCCGGGTTCCTGAACTTCTGCGCGATCTGGTGCATCACCGCGGCCACCCTGGCGTCGCGCTCCGGGCCGGGCTCGGGTAGGTTCTCGAGCTTGGCGTAGAGCTCGCCCAGCGTCGGGCCCCTCTGCGCGTACATCGGGACGTCGTTGCGCTTCGGCCGCCGATCGCCGCCGGGATCCTGCGCGCGCGCCTCGCGGTACTCCTTGCGCACCGTCTTGTCGTCCGCGATCTCCTTCTTCACGGTCGGCGTCCCCTCCGCGTCCTTCGGTCCGGCGCCGGGCTGCGAGGGGGGCGCGGCGTCCGCGTCACGCCCGTGGTACTGGTCCCAGTCGCTCGAGTAGAACTCGTCGTAGTTCTTCGGCGCGTCCGGCTTGAGCCTCGGCTTGCCGTTCTCGTCGAGGACGAGCTGGCCGTTCGCGTCGCTGAGGTAGCTCGTGCTCGGCGTCAGCTCGGAGAACTTGCGGGTCAACGCCTGGATGCCCTCCTCGCGGGCGCGCGCGTGGATCTGATCGTGGGTGAGCTCGGGGTGCTCCGCCTGGATGCGGTCGTACGCCTCGTTGTAGGCGCCGTGGTATTGTTGGTAGCCCGCCTCGTGCTCGCCGGACCCCGCCTTGCGCGTCTCGCGGTGGTGCTCGAACAGCGCCGCCTGGGCCTCGGCCTCGTTGCGCAGCGATTTGGCCACGTACTCCTCCCGCGTCATGTTGTGGATGTCGACCTGCTCGTCGAAGGTGAGCAGCCCTCGAGGGCCCCCACGATGCCGCCGACGAGCCCCCCGAGGACCGTGCCCACGCCGGGGACGATCGAGCCGATGGCCTTGAACAGCTCGTTCGCCGTGCGTCCCGCCGCGACGACATCGACGGGCTTGCCGTCGCTCCTGGCCCTGTGGTCCGACCAGTCGGCGGGAGACCTGCCGGTCGCCGGCGCGGACCCGCCCCAGAGCCCTTGGGCGTTGCCATCGGAGGTGCTGTCGAACATGCGGTGGCCCTCTCAGGCTAAGGGACCGCCCATCGGGTAATGTCGCGCGCGGCCGAGGCGGGGGGTGGGACGCCCGGGATCGTTGGCGTTTCGGGCGGCGCTCAGTCGGTGAGCCCGGCGAGGAGGCCCTCGAGCTCGCGCAGGTCGGCGGGGCTGGCGTCCGAGACCAGCCACCAGGCGAGACCCGCGTGCGCGAAGTGGAGGACAGCGTAGCCGCGCGCGGCGATCTCCTGGGGCCGCGCCTCGCCGGCCTCCGGCCAGAGGAAGGCGTTGATGACGTGGTTGCGCCGGCGGTACACGAGCGCCGCGACCTCGCGACCCCCGACATAGTCGAGGCGGCCGCCGGCGAGCGGGAAGCCGGCGGCGGCGAAATCGGCGACGGGGACGCCGAACGGGACCTTGCCGTTGAACCACGGCTTGACCGCGTGCTGGTCGCTCGACTGCACGTCGGTGACGTGATCGACGAGGAGCGAGCGCGTGTGCGCGTCGATGATCTCGTCGGTGAGGCGGCGATCGGGCCCGCCCGTCCGCAAGAACACCAGGAGCACCGCGGCGATCGCCAGCGCCGCGCCCGCCGACGCCAGCCACGCCCGCCGGCGCCGCGCCGGATCTCCGACCGCCGTGGCGAGCCGCGCCTCGAACGCGGGGGCGGGCGCGAAGCGGGTCAGGTGCGCGCGGGCGGCCTCGCCCAGCGCGCGCAGCTCGGCGAGCTCGGCGCGGCAGGCGGCGCAATCGCGCAGGTGGGCTTCGAGCTCGAGCGACGTGCGCACGTCGAGCTCGTTGTCGAGGTGGGCTCCGAGGAGCGGACGAGACTGGGCGCAGTTCATGGCGTTTCACCCGCGGAGCGCAGCGCCCGCTGGAGCTGCGTGCGCGCCCGCGACAAGCGTGACATCACGGTCCCTATGGGCACGCCGGCGACGTCGGCGATCTCCCGGTAGGAGAGGCCCTCGAGCTCGCGCAGGACGAAGACCTCCCGGTACTCGACGGGGAGGGCGGCCACGGCCCGGTTCACGAGCCGCGCGTCGTCGGCGCGCAGGGCCGCGCGCTCGGGATCTTCCGGCTGTCCGGGAGCATCCGGGTGCTCCTCCTCCTCGAAGGTGCCGATCTCGCCGGGCCGCGTCCGGGCGAGGAACGTGTAGCAGCAGCGCCGGACGATCGTCAGGAGCCAGCCGCGCGCGTTCGTGCCGTTCCACCCGTCGAAGTGCCGGAACGCGCGCACGTAGGCGTCCTGTGCGGCGTCCTCGGCGTCGTGGTCGTTGCCGAGGAGCCAGCGCGCCAGGCCGTACGCGGCGCGGAGGTGCGGCGTCACCACGGTCCGGAACGCGGTCACTTGGTCTCGTCGGGGCACGGCGCTGGGGTTCTCGATCGGGGCCTCGGGCGGCGCGGCCGCGATCGTCACCTTACTGCGAAACGGCGCGCGGCGCGGCGGGTCGTGCACGACAAACAGGGAGCGCGCGCGCACATCACCTCCGCAGGCAGGACAGAAGCCCCACGAGGCCGACGCCGAGGAACGCCGCCGGCGCCAGGACCGGCGGCTCGCTGCCGACCCGGACGCCGGCGTCGCTGCCCGGCGGCGCGAGCCAGGCGGCGGCGATCCGGCCGAGCGCGCGGACCGGGTGGCCGTCGGCATGAAACCACACGCCGACCGCTCCCAGCACCAGCGCCAGCGCGAAGAGCGCCACGAGCACGCGACGCCCGCCCCGGTGAAAGCGGGCGAGCGCGACCGCGCCGACGACCACGAGGAGAGCGAGGTAGCCGAGCGGCAGCCAGGCGCGCCAGGTCTCGCCCAGGACCTCGCGGTGCTCGAAGCGAAGCTCGACGAGGAGGAGCGCCGCGCCGCCGAGGAGCGCGGCGATCACCAGCTCGCCGAGCGTCATGGCGGCGAGGCGGGCGATCGGGGATCGGGGCCGGCCGGCGCCGTTCACGGTCTCACCACCAGCTGCCCCGTCATGTCCTCGTGCCCGCTGCCGCAGAAGACGCTGCAGTGAAACTCGAAGGTGCCGGCGCGGTCGGGGACGAGCCGCACGCGCGTGGGTTTGCCGGGCTGGATGACGGCGTTGATGTGCAGATCGGGCGCGGCGAAGCCATGCTTGCGGTCGAGCGAGGAGAGCTCGAGGATGACGGGCTCGCCGACCTTGAGCTCGATGGTCGCCGGCGCGAACTCGAAGCGCTTGGCGGTGATGTGGATGACGCGCTCGGGCTTGCCCGCCGTCGCGGACGGCGCCCAGCCCCAGAGAAGGATGGCGAGGACGGCCGATGCTGCCCTCGTCACTTGCCGCCCTCCATGGAATCCTCCTTGAGCGCGAGCGCGCGCTCGGGGCCGGACGCGGTGATCTCGCGGAAGCCGAGGCCGCGCCGCGGGTGCTCGGGATCCCAGGCGACGGGCGCCTTCTTGGCCACCGACATCGGCGCGGGCAGGGGGAAGATGAGCGACTTCGCGGCGTGGTGGGCGATGTCGCCGGTCATCTGGTGGTGCTCCTGGTGGATGTGGCCGTAGAACACGGTGACGTGCTTCCAGTGACCGAGGAGATCGATGGCCTTGGCGCCGTCCTTGGTCGCCCAGTCCCACTGCGGCGCCAGGTCGAACAGGGGCCGGTGCGTGAAGATGACGACGGGCGCGTCGGCCGGCACGCCCTTGAGATCGCCGCGCAGCCAATCGATCTGCGCGTCCCCGAGCTTGGCCTCCGGGTCGGAGACGTTGTCCAGCACGGAGAAGTGGACGCCCTTGTGGTCGAACGAGTAGTGCGTGCGCCCGAAGCCCTCCTGGAAGGCCTTGCCCGCGTCGAGGGAGGCGTCGTGCTCGCCGGGCATGTAGTACCGCGTCTTCACCTTGAGCCCGGAGACGATCTCCTTGAACTCCGCCATGCGCTTGCGGCGCACGGCGGCGTCGTCGGTCGTGTGGGTGAGATCGCCGGTGAAGACGATGAAGTCGGCCGCCTGCGGCAGGGCGTTCACCCGCGCGACCGCCTCCTTGAGGGTGTTCTCCGCCTCGGGGTTGGGCGGCCCGGAGAAGCCCCAGTGGGTGTCCGACAGCTGGACGAAGAAGAAGTCCTCGGCGGCGTTCCGGCTCTTGGGGCCGCCGAAGGCGCGGCGGACGCCCGGAAGTCCGGACGCAAAGACCGCCCCGCCCACGCCGATGAGCTTGATGAATTGGCGCCGGTTCGTCTTGAAGCTCGACATCGTTGTCCTTTCGCGAGGATCGACGCGCGGGACAGGCCCGGCGCCTTGCCGAGCTGACCCGAGGAGGGGGCGGGTTATTCCAGGGAAGCGGAGCTTATGCGGCGCTTCCCTGACCGCGTGGTCACCGCCGTGACGTGGGCTGACTGAGCGTCCACACGCGAGCTTCGCGCTCGCGCAGCTCGCCCGCCACCGTACTGTCCGACTTTCTCCTCACAAACGATCTCTTGAACGGCAGCACGTCGGCCACGTCTCCCTTCATGGCGTGTGACGGCTGACCGCCGGGCCGCGGTCGTTCGCGTCCCGCACGTGCAGCTCGCGGGTCTCGCTCGGCGAGCAGCCGACGTCGCCCCCGGCGCGCGCGAAGGCGCGCCAGTACGACACGCCCGCCGGCAGGTCGGCGCTCGGCTCGGCGCGGGTGCCGTCGGCCTCGATCGTCTCGAGGATCTGCAGGCATGCCTCGTCGGCGCACACCTCGATGCGGGCCCCCTCCGCGTTCGCGGGCAGCCGCCAGCGCAGCGTGGGTCGCGCGCGGACGAGCGTGGCCGCCGACGGGGGAACGAGCAGCCGCGGCGCGCCCAGCCCCCGCGTCGTGCAGTGGTCGAACGTGACCCGGTCCGTGGCGTCGCCGATCCCGTCGCCGTCGGTATCGGCCAGGAGCGGCGAGGTGTTCCTCTGGTGCACTTCCGCGCCGTCGGGAACGCCGTCGCCGTCGGTGTCCGCCACGTCGGGGTCGGTGCCGTAGATGATCTCGTCGGCATCGACCAGGCCGTCCCCGTCGCTGTCGCGCAGTTGCGCGTCGTCGAGGACCGACGACGCGTAGCAGAACGTGTGCAGCGTCAGCACGTCGGCGAGCTGGACCGGCGCGATCACCACCCGCACGCAGGCGCCCGCGGGCGGGGCGTTCGCGCCGGAGAAGGCGACCAGCTTCTTCACGTCGAACGACGCGTCCGTGAGGCTGTCGAGGAGCGGATCCGACTCGGAGCAGCCGTCCGCGCCCGGCTCGGGCGAGCGCAGCTCGACGGTGAGGTGGACCTCGCTCACGAACGGCTTGTCCGACATGTCCTCGTCCTGCGAGAGCACGCACTTGACGAGCTGGGTGCCTTCGGCCAGGGGGGCGAACGGCGCCCACGGCAGAGGCGCCGCGCTGTCGAGCGTCTCGGTCAGCATCGCGCTCTGGCCGGCCGGATCGCTGCCGTCGAAGCGACGCAGCTTGAGTCGGCCGAAGCCCCAGTACGGGTCCGAGCCGGTGGTCCGCTGCGTCGACGTCCCGTCGAAGTGACGGTCGGTCAGCGCGAGCATCACGGTGAAGAGCCGGCCGGGCGAGTTGATCCACTTGTCCTCCTTCCGGGCGAGGAAGAAGCTCTTGACCAGCGCCGCCGATCCCGAGACGACCGCCGTGGCCTGGCTAGAGCCGCCGGACGAGGCGTTGGGACGGACCGTTCCGTGGTCGCCGAGCTCGAAGGTCACGTAGCGCAGCCCCGTGGGCGCGGCCAGGGCGATGAGACTCAGCGCCCCGGGGTGCGCCACCCCGTCCGGCGTCGTCGCCGTCGCGCCTCCCCGCGAGGAAGCGGGGTTGTTCGTGACCGGCACGATCATGCACTTGTTGTAGTCGGTCTCGCAGCCGGGGCTCTGGCCCGTCGGCAGGCCGTTCACCGCGAACACCTTGGGGAGGTCCGCCGGCGAGGACACGTGGCAGGCGCTCGGGTCCGACGTGTTGCCGGCCGCGTTCACCACGAAGATGCCGTCGTCGAACGCGTTCTCCGCTTCCTCCTCGAGCGCGAGCATTGGGATCGGGTTGCAATCGGGTATCGGGTCGCGCCAGACCCAGGAGTCGCTGACGATGTCGACGTGGCGCGCGGCCGCGCCGATGAATGACTCCGCGAGCGCGTCGTCCTGCGAATAGTCGGCGGTGGACAGCGGGTGGCGACCCCAGAACACGAGGCTCGCCTCGGGGGCGATCCCGGTCGCGCGGTTCTTGAACGTGAAGTCGTGGTCGCAACCGCCCGCACAGGCGGGATCCGGATCTCCCATGTTGAGCCCGTCGGCCTGGCCGCCCGAGTAATCGCCCAGGATGGTGGACGTCATCTGGGTGGCGTGCCGCGAGCAGAGGCCAAGACTCGTGCATACGCACTGGCCGGACGTCGCCGTCGGCGAGCTCTTCACGCACGTCCACGACGGATTCAACGCCTGGCACGTGGCGTCGGTCGAGCAGCGAATGACGCTCGCCGGCTCGTCCACGTCGGGAAGGTCGGCGACCGTCGTGCACCGCGCGCCGGGCGTGGTGCCCTCGCAGGAGATCTTCTCGCGCACGCGGCTCTGCGACGAGCAGCCGTAGCCGTCGGCCAGGTAGCAACCCTCGTCCTCCATCACGCCGATCTCGATCACGCCCACCACGACGTCGCCGTAGTCGTGCCGGTGCGGGTTGGCGACCTCGCCCGAGTCGCCGGCCGCCAGGAAGCGATCGGCGTCGAGCCAGCGGCCGTCCCGAACGTCGCCCAGGTTGATCTGCGCGGCGTCCTCGGCGTGCCCCCCCGCCACGTCGATGCGGGCGATGTCCGTGCGCGTCTGCAGCGCGGCGAGGACGCTCGGGGTCGCCCTCACGAGAAGCCAGCCGCCGCCCGCGCCGAGCCCGACCACCTCGGCGCCCGCGCCCTCGAGGTAGTTGCGCAGATCGTCCGCGCGCGTCCGGAACAGCCGCTCGCGGGCCGCGAGCGCGGCGCGTCGCTCCGCCAGGGCCGCGGCGCGGTCCTCCGAGCGCAGGGACGGGGGCGGCACGAGGGGGACGTCCCACCGCGGATAGTCGCGCAGCCGGAGCTTGACGACCGTCGGCGCGGTCCCCGGCGCGAGCGCGGCCAGGCGGGGATCCAGCGCCGGCGGCGCGGGCGCCTCGGGGCCGCGGGGACGCACGCGGTTGGGCGTGCGCACGACCCGGTAGCCGTGCACGCTCCGGCCGCCGCTCAGCGCCCGCTGCCACGCCTGCTCGTGATAGATGTGCGCGTCGTCGAGGTGGGTCCAGGGACGCGCGACGCGCTGCCAGTAGCCGGGGGCGAGCGGCCCGCTCTCCTCGGTCGACAGGACGTTCCCGCCACGATCGAAGACCCGGGTCGACTGGTAGACCACCTCGTTGCCGGCGCCGGTCGGGTCATCGGCCGCCGCGGGAACCGGCGGCGGCCGCGCGGCCAGCGCGTCGTGCGACGTCGACGTCACCGTCGGCGATTCCGAGCCGCAGGCCCAAAGGAGGATCGAGACAAAGGCGAGCGTACGCGCGGCAGAACGGCCCATGCGACACCTCCTCGTTCCGATCCGCGGACGGTATCACAGGCCGGGCAAATGGTCGCCATCGCTCGAGCATCGGGTTGCCCGCGCGCGGCGCATCGGGTACAGGAGAGCACATGACCGCGCTGACCCGACGGGGCTTCCTGGCCGCCTCCGGCGGCCTGGTCCTGGGCTTCGCCCTTCCCGTTCGCCGCCGGTTCGCCGAGGCGGCGCCGTCCGAGACCACGATGGTCAACGCCTTCCTGCGCATCGGCAGGGATGACAGCGTGACCGTCCTCGTCAACCATTCCGAGATGGGACAGGGCATCTGGACGAGCCTGCCCATGCTCATCGCCGAGGAGCTCGAGGCGGACTGGTCGAAGATCCGCGTCGAGCATGCGCCCGCCGCGGTTGCGTACTTCCACACCGGCGGACGCGGGCAGCGGACGGGCGGATCGAGCAGCACCCGCTCGGAATTCGACCGGCTGCGCCAGGTCGGGGCCACGGCGCGCGAGATGCTGATCGCGGCGGCGGCGCAGCGCTGGAAAGTCGACCCGAAGACGCTCCGGGCGGAGCGCGGCTACGTGATCCACGGCGCGCGCAGGCTGTCGTTCGGCGCGCTCGCCGCGGACGCGGCGCGGATCCCGCCGCCGGCGCAGGTCGCGCTGAAGGATCCGCGGGACTGGAAGATCATCGGCAAGCCGCACAAGCGGCTCGACGCGCCGGAGAAGGTCACGGGGCGGGCGCGATTCGGGATGGACGTCCAGTTTCCGGGCCTGCTGACCGCGGTGGTCCTGCGCGCGCCGGCGTTCGGCGGCCAGGTGAAGTCGTTCCGCGGCGAGGCGGCCCTGGCCGTCCCCGGGGTGAAGAAGGTGGTCGGCGTCCCGTCGGGGGTCGCCGTCGTGGCCGACCATTTCTGGGCGGCGAGGCTCGGCCGCGACGCCCTGAAGGTGGAGTGGGATCTCGGTCCCGGCGCCGACGTGGACACCGACGCCTACCTGGCGAAGCTCCACGAGCTCGTCGGCGGGCCGGGTCGCGTGGCCACCCAGGCCGGCAACGTCGACGATGCGCTGCGCGGAGCGGCGACGCGGGTCGAGTCCGTCTACGAGATGCCCTACCTGGCGCACGCGCCCATGGAGCCGCTCAACGCGACGGTGAAGATCGACGGAGGGCGTTGCGAGATCTGGACCGGGACGCAGGGGCAGACGCGCGATCAGGCGGCGGCCGCGGAGATCCTCGGGGTCAAGCCCGAGGACGTCGTGCTCCACACGACGTTCCTCGGCGGCGGCTTCGGCCGGCGGGGGACCTACAGCTCGGACTTCGTCCGCGAGGCGGTGCACGTCGCCAAGGCGGCGGGGGCTCCGGTGAAGACGGTGTGGACGCGCGAGGACGACGTGCGCGGCGGCTACTACCGTCCGATGTTCGTCCATCGGCTCGAGGCCGGCCTCGACGCGTCGGGGCGGCCGGTGGCGTGGCGCCACACCATCGCCGGCCAGCCGATCCCCCGCGCGGGAGGCGCGCCCGACGACTCCGGCGTCGAGGGGGTCGCCGATTCGCCGTACCTGTCGAGCATCGCCGCGCACCTGGTCAGCATCCACTCGCCGCCGTCGGTCGTGCCCGTCCTGTGGTGGCGCTCCGTCGGCAACACGCACACGGCGGTGGCCATGGAGTGTTTCATCGACGAGCTGGCCCACGCGGCCAAGCGCGACCCCGTGGACTTCCGGCGCGACCTGCTCCGGTCGAGCCCGCGCCACGTCCGCGTCCTCGAGACCGCGGCCGAGCGGGCGGGGTGGGGGAAACCGGTGCCCGCCGGGATGGGGCGCGGGGTGGCGGTGCACTCGTCGTTCGGCAGCTTCGTCGCCCAGGTGGCCGATGTATCCGTCGACCGCGATCGCATCCGCGTCCACCGCGTGGTATGCGCCGTCGACTGCGGCGTGGTCGTGAACCCCGCCGGCGTCGCCGCCCAGATGGAGTCGGGGATCATCTACGGGCTGTCCGCCGCGCTCTACGGCCGCATCCGCATCAAGGGCGGGCGCGTCGCGGAGTCCAACTTCCACGACTACGAGGTGGTGCGGATGCACGAAGCCCCCCGGATGGAGGTCGTCCTCGTCCCCAGCACCGAGAAGATGGGCGGCGCGGGCGAGCCGGGCACGCCGCCAATCGCCCCCGCGGTGGCCAACGCGGTGTTCGCGCTCACCGGGAAGCGACTGCGCTCGCTGCCGTTCCGCGTGTAGCCGAGCTACGGACCGGAGCAGCGGACGGACCCCTTGGCCGCCACCGTCTTCTTGTCGGCGGGAAGCACGTCCTTGGGCTCGATGGCGCGGAGCTGGACGTCGATGTCGACGCCCGCCACGTCGGGCTTGATGGTCACCGTCCCGGCGTCCCCCGGCGACCACACGAACAGCTGGGAGCCGGCGCCGGCGACGTCGGCCTTCAGGCTGACCACCGGCCGATCCCACTCGTCGGCTTTGCTCACGAACACCACCAGCGTCAGCTCCTTGCCCGCGCCGTCTCGGCCGCGGACCTCGATGCGCCCGCCGCCGCGGGGCGTCGGGGCGCAACTTCCGCCCTTGCCTTTCACCTTCGCCGACACGCCACCGTCGAGGACGAGGTCTGCGTCGGCTTGCATTCCCGATTGCCACCCCGCCGCGCGCGCCCCCGACGACACGGTCAGGATGGTTGTGAGCACCAACCCACGTCGCAGCATGGCATCACCCTTCACCAGCGACCGAGATGAGTTGACCTCTCGGAGCGGAGCCTGTCAACGACAATGGCGCCGTCGGCCCCCACGTGAAGGAACCATCCGAAAATAAGTTTCTTGCGCGCGGTCGACTACCATGGCGGCATGCGACTGCCATCGATTTCCGATCGGGCCTGGGCGCTCCTGTTCGCCCGCGGCGTCCTCGGCTTCATCTTCTTCATGGCGGGCCAGTGGAAGGTGTTCCAGCTCGGGGCCGTCGAGCACGCGCGGCGGCTGTTCGTCGTGCCCTACGCCGACACGTTTCTTCCGCGGCCCCTGCTGTGGGCGAGCGGGACGGTCATCCCGTTCGTCGAGCTCGTCGCCGGCGCCCTGGTGCTCGTCGGGTGGCGGATCCGGGACTCGCTCGTGGCGCTGGGCGCGATCCTGGTGATCGTGACCTTCGGCCACCTGGTGACCGAGCCGCTGTACGAGTTCCATACGCACGTCATCCCCCGGCTGGCGCTGCTCCTGTTCGTGCTCGTCATGCCGCGCGCGGACGACCGGCTGTCGATCGATGGTTGGCTGGCCCGCCGGCGCGAGCGTCGGGCGTGAGGTTCGAGCGGTTCGAGCGGTCAGCGCGCCAGCAGCTGGCGCAGCACGTACGGCAGGATGCCGCCGTTCTCGTAGTAGTCGACCTCGATCGGCGTGTCGATGCGGACCGTCACGTCGACCTCGTCGGTGCGCCCGTCGGCGCGATGGATCGCCAGCTTCGCCGACATGCGCGGCTTGAGGCCGCCCGCGAGACCGGTGAGGTCGTAGGTCTCCGTGCCGTCGAGGTGGAGCGTCTCCGCCGACACGCCGTCGGGGAGCTGGCACGGCAGCACCCCCATGCCGACGAGGTTCGAGCGGTGGATGCGCTCGAAGCTGCGCGCCACCACCGCGGCGATGCCGAGGAGCCGGGGTCCCTTGGCCGCCCAGTCGCGCGAGCTGCCGGTGCCGTACTCGTGCCCGGCGACGACGACGGTCGGCGTGCCCTGCTTCTGGTAGGCCAGCGACGCCTCGTAGATCGACGTCCTTCGCCCCTCGGGCTGCTTCACGGTGACGCCGCCCTCGACGCCGGGGACCATGAGGTTCTTGATGCGCACGTTGGCGAACGTGCCGCGCACCATCACCTCGTGGTTGCCGCGGCGCGAGCCGTAGCTGTTGAAGTCGGCGACCTCGACGCCGAGCTCCTGCAGGTACTTGCCCGCCGGCGCCGACGGCTTGATCGCGCCCGCCGGGCTGATGTGGTCGGTGGTGATCGAGTCGCCGAAGATCGCCAGCGGCCGGGCGCCGCGGATGTCGCGCGCGGGTCGGGCCGCCGCGTCGGGCGCCCCGTCGCCGACGAAGTAGGGCGGGTGGCGGATGTACGTCGACGTCGGATCCCAGTCGTAGACGACGCCGTGCGGGGCCTGGATCGCCTCCCACAGCGCGTTGCCGCCGAAGTCCGAGTACAGGCGCCTATAGTCCTCGGGCGACTGCGCGGCGGCGAGCGCGGCGGCGAGCTCCTTCCGCGTCGGCCAGATGTCGCGCAGGAACACGTCCCTGCCGTCGTCGCCCTTGCCCAGCGGCTGTGACGTCATGTCGATGTCGACGCGGCCGGCGAGCGCGAACGCCACCACCAGCGGCGGGCTGGCGAGGTAGTTCGCCTTCACGCTCTGGTGCACGCGCGCCTCGAAGTTGCGGTTGCCCGACAGGACCGCCGCGACGACGACGTCCTTCTTGACGACGACGTCCTCGAGGTGCGGCTCGAGCGGGCCCGAGTTGCCGATGCACGTGGTGCAGCCGTAGCCGACGAGCTGGAAGCCGAGCTGGTCGAGGTACCGCTGGAGCCCGGTCTTGGCCAGGTACTCGGTGACCACGCGCGAGCCGGGCGCGAGCGACGTCTTCACCTTGGGGTGCACGCGCAGGCCGCGCGCCACCGCGTTCTTGGCGAGGATCCCGGCGGCGAGCATGACGCCGGGGTTCGACGTGTTGGTGCACGAGGTGATGGCGGCGATGACGACGTCGCCGTGGCTCATCTCGCAGGCGATCGTCTCGCCGATCGCATCCGCCGGCACCGCGTCGGGCGTCGGGCGATTGTCCACCATCTCGACCTCGTGCCGCCCGCGCAGCCGGATGAGCCCGGACTGCGCGCCGCCGCCGGCGACGCGTTCGGGCGAGGGCCGCGACAGCGTGACGGCGTGGCGGACGTGGATCTCCTCGGCGGGCTTGCCGTAGCCGCTCGGCGCGGGCGCCGTGAGGAGCTGCCGGAACGTCTCGCCCATCCTCGCCAGATCGATCCGATCCTGCGGGCGCTTGGGCCCGGCCAGCGACGGCTTCACCGTGGCGAGGTCGAGGTCGAGCACCTGCGTGTAGTCGCACGCGCCGGCCGCGGGGATGCCGAAGATGCCCTGCGCGCGGAGGAACCGCCGGAGCGCCTCGACGCGCGCCGGGCTGCGGCCGGTGGCGAGGAAATAGCGACACGTCTCCTCGTCGGGCGGGAAGAACCCCATGGTCGCGCCGTACTCGGGCGCCATGTTGGCGACGGTGGCGCGCTCGGACGCGGCGAGCGACGCCGCGCCCGCGCCGTGGAACTCGACGAACTTGCCCACCACCTTGGCCTTGCGCAGCATCTCGGTGATGCAGAGGACGAGGTCCGTGGCGGTGACGCCCTCGCCGAGCGCGCCGTGGAGATGCACGCCGACGACGTCGGGGGTGAGAAAATAGACCGGCTGGCCGAGCATGCCGGCCTCGGCCTCGATGCCGCCCACGCCCCAGCCGACGATGCCGAGCCCGTTGATCATCGTGGTGTGGGAGTCGGTGCCGACGAGCGTGTCGCACAGCCACACGCCGCGGCGCTCCATCGCGCCCGAGGC
Source organism: Haliangiales bacterium (assembly GCA_035259575.1). Classification (GTDB taxonomy): domain Bacteria; phylum Myxococcota_A; class Polyangia; order Haliangiales; family SHYZ01; genus DATFWE01. The sequence goes on along the minus strand of DATFWE010000261.1, from coordinate 26,352 downwards.
GAGGAACTCCAGGTTGACCTGGTGGCAGATGCCGATGCCGGGCGGGATGATGCGAAACCCGTCGAACGCGCCCATCCCCCACTTCAGGAACTCGTAGCGGGCGCGGTTGCGGCGAAACTCCATGTCGAGGTTCTTGTCGAACGCGTCGGGGCGCGCCGCGTAGTCGACCTGGACCGAGTGATCGATGACGAGGTCGACGGGGACGAGCGGCTCGATGACCTTGGGATCTTTCCGCACGCCGGCGGCGGCGCTGCGCATGGCGGCCAAATCGACGAGGAGCGGGACGCCGGTGAAGTCCTGCAGGAGGACGCGCGCGACGACGAACGGCACCTCGGCGGTGCGCTCGCCGCGCGCCTGCCAGCCGGCGAGCGCGCGGACGTCGGCCTCGCGCACACGTTTGCCGTCGCAGTTGCGCAGGAGCGATTCGAGGACGATGCGGATCGATACCGGGAGGCGGGCGATGCCGAAGCCGTATTTTTCCAGGGCGGGGAGCGCGAACAGACGGCCGGTCTTGCCGGGCTCGGTCTCGAAGGCGGTTTCGACGTCGAAGGGGTGTTTCATGGCTGCTGGAAGTTTACACTCTCGTCATGCGACGTGCGGCGGTTGTCCTCCTGTTTCTCGCGTGCGCCCAACGCCCCGAGTTCGCGCGCGGCGAGCGGCCGACGATCGCGCGCGACAAGCTGCCCAAGGTGGTGCAGCCGCTCCTGCCCGAACGCGGCATCTACGCCGCGGGTGGCGGAACGATCTCGGCGCCGTGGCGGATCCGACTCACGCTCGACGGCGAGCTCCGCGCGGGGGCGGCCAAGGCGGGCGCGAGCTTCGCCGACATGTCCGAGACGACGGCGAAGCTAGACGAGCCGGCGCTGCGCGGCGTCCTGGAGCTCGCCGACCGCGCCTGGCGCGAGAAGCGCGAGCCGAACCTCCATCCCACCGCCGATTACGACGAGATCCTCATCTTCGTCGACGGAAACGACGCCTGGTTGGTCGAGGGGTACGGCCCGCTGCGCGGCGGCGCGGCGGAGGAGCTGGTGGCGCGCCTGCGCGGGCTCAGCGGATCTTGATCTGCACGCTCTTCCACTCGAGGTACTCGTTCAGGCCCTCGCGGCCGAGCTCGCGGCCCATGCCCGACTGCTTGAACCCGCCGTAGGGCATCTGGTCGGCGAGCCCCATGCCGTGGTACGCGTTCACCCACACCGTGCCGGCGCGGATGCCCTTGGCCGCGCGCAGCGCGACGCTGAGATTCTGCGTCCACACCGCGGCGGCGAGCCCGTAGGTGGTGTCGTTGGCCTGGCGCAGCGCGTCGGCCTCGTCTTTGAAGGTCTGCACCGCGAGGACCGGGCCGAAGATCTCCTCGCGCGCGATGGCGGCGTCGGCGGGCACGGCGGAGAACACCGTCGGCGCGACGTAGAGCCCCCTGGCCAGCGCCGCGTCGTCGGCGCGGCCGCCGCCGAGGACGAGCGTCGCGGATTTCTTGCCCTGGTCGATGTAGCCGAGGACGCGCGCGAGCTGGGCCTCGGACACGATCGGGCCCATGTTCGTCTTGGCGTCGAGCGGGTCGCCGAGCTTGACCTTGGCCTTGATCGTGGCCGTCAGTTTCTCGACGAACCCGTCGGCGATCGACTCCTGGACGAGCAGGCGCGAGCCGGCCTGACAGACCTGACCGGTGTTCATGAAGATGCCGCTGTAGGCGCCGGCGACGGCGGCATCGAGCGGCGCGTCGGCGAAGACGACGTTGGGCGACTTGCCGCCGAGCTCGAGGGAGACCTTCTTCAAGGTGGCGGCGGCGCCGGCCATGACCTTCTTGCCGGTCGCGCCCGAGCCGGTGAACGCGATCTTGTCGACGAGCGGGCTTCCGACCAGCGCGCCGCCGGCGACGGCGCCGTTCTCCGCCTCGGAGGTGACGACATTGAAGACGCCCGGCGGGAGCCCGAGCTCGAGGAGGATTCGGCCGGTGTCGAGCGCGGTCGCCGGGGTGAGGTGGGACGGCTTGACCACCACGGTGCAGCCGGCCGCGAGCGCCGGCCCGAGCTTCCACGCCAGGAGCGCGAGCGGGAAGTTCCACGGGATGATGACGCCGACGACGCCGACGGGCTCGCGCAGGGCGAGACCGAGCGCGTCGGGGACCGTCTGCGAGTACGCGTCGCCGTGGAGGTCGAGCGCGAGCCCGCCGTAGTAGTCGAACGTGTCGGCGGCGGCGAGCACCTCGCCGCGCGCGAGGGCGATGGGCTTCCCGACCTCCTCGGCGAGGTGGCGGGCGAGCGCGTCGGCCTGGCCGCGCAGCGCGTCGGCGAGCTTGCGGAGGATCTGCGCGCGCACGCGCGCGGGCGACGCGGACCATTTACCCTCGTCGAACGTGCGGCGCGCGACGTCGACCGCCGCGGCGACGTCGCCCGCGTCGGCCTCTGGGTAGACGCCGACGACCTCGCCCGTCGCCGGGCTCCTGCGTTCGAAGGTCCTGCCCGAGCGAGCGTCGTGCTGCTCGCCGCCGATGAGCATCTTCCAGCGCTTCATGGAGGAGGAATATAGCGCGCCGATCGCGTCAGCGGTCGCGCGGCGCTGCCGGGGCCTCGCGGCGGACGTCGGCGGCGGGCTTGTCCTCGCGCAACCCCTTGAACGACGGGTGGCGCACCTGGCCGTCGCGCGTCCATTCGGTGAAAGCCACCTCGGCCACCAGCGTGGGCTCGACCCAGTGGACGCCGCGCGCCTCGGCGCGCGGGACGACGAGCGGGGGCTCGGCGCGCTCGATCTCGTCGAGGCGCGCGCGCAGCGAGCGCAGCGTCGCCGCGTCGAACCCGGTGCCGACGCGACCGGCGTAGGCGAGCTTCTCCCCGTCGTGGACTGCGAGGGCGAGCGCGCCGAACCCGGTGCGCGAGCCCGCCGGCTCGGTGAAGCCGACGATGACGAACTCCTGGCGCTTCACGCATTTCGTCTTTCGCCACGACGGCCCGCGCCCGGCCGCGTAGGGGGCGTCGCGCCGCTTGCTCACGATGCCCTCGAGGCCGGCCTCGCACGCGTCGGCGAGGAACTTGGCCCCGTCCCCGACGACGTGGTCGCTGTAGCGGATCGGCCGGCCCGCGCCGTCGAGCAGCTGCGCGAGGACGCGCTTGCGCGCCTCGAGCGGCGCCGGCGTCAGGTCGTAGCCGTCGACGTAGAGGAGATCGAACGCGAAGTAGAACATGTCGGCGCGTCGCTGGCCGAGCGCCTCCTGGAGCGCCTGGAAGCTGCTCTTGCCGCGGTCGTCGAGGACGACCGCCTCGCCGTCGAGGATCGCGGTCTTGCATGGCAGCGCCGCGACGGCCTCGGCGATCGCGGGAAACCGGGCGTTCCAGTCCAGCCCCTGACGAGTGAGCAGGCGGACCTTGCCGCCGTCGACGCGCGCCAGGAGCCGGTAGCCGTCGAGCTTGATCTCGTGGAGCCAGGCGTCGCCTTCGGGCGGCGCGTCGACGAGCGTGGCGAGCTCCACCTCCGGTGTTTCGGGGAGGGCCGCGCGGCGCGCCCTGGGAACGTTGGCGGGCGCCACCGCCGGTTTCGCGGGCGGCGCCTCCGACCGGTCGCCCTTCCACTCGGCGTCGCGATCTTCGGCGATGGTCTCGAGGTCGCGTCCGGAGAGCACGCTGTACGGCTTGTCGAGGACGATCGGCGGATCGCCCTTGGTGCGCGCGTGCGCGTCGCGCGACTTGAACAGAAGCCAGCTGGGCTTGGTCTCGCGCGGGCGCGGGCGGGTGCGCACGAGGCGCCAGCGGCCGCGCAATTTCTCGCCGAACAGCTCGAACTCGAGATTGCCGCCGGCCAGCCCTGCGTGCGCGTCGCCGAGCGGAGCCCACGTCCCGCGGTCCCACACCATCACCGTGCCGCCGCCGTATTCGCCGCCCGCAATGATCCCCTCGAAATCCGCGTACTCGATCGAATGGTCTTCGACCTCGACGGCCATGCGCTTGTCCCCCGGCACCAGGCTCGGCCCCTTGGGAACCGCCCAGCTCTTGAGCACGCCGTCGAGCTCGAGGCGAAAATCGTAGTGGAGCGCGCGCGCCGCGTGCTTCTGCACGACGAAGCGCAGGCCGCTTGCTGGCCGCCTGGGTCCCATCGGGGTGGGGACAGCTTGCCACGAACCGCGATGCCTGTTGACGCGGACGACCGATGCGCCGACCATCCTTCTGTGCGCGCGGTCATCGTGAGGTCGCCCGGCGCCCCCGCCGAGGTGGCCGAGGTCGTCCTCGATCCCCCCGGGCCGGGCGAGGTGCGCGTGCGCATCGTCGCCACCGGCGTGTGCCGCACCGACCTCACGGCGCAGCGCGGCCAGTTCACGCGCGAGTTTCCGCTCGTCCTAGGGCACGAGGCCGCCGGCGTCGTCGAGGAGATCGGCGAGGGCGTGTCGCGCCCGCGCGTCGGCGACGCGGTCGTGCTGACCTGGCGCGCGCCGTGCGGCGCCTGCGATCCGTGTCGGGCGGGCCGGCCGGTCTTCTGCGCGCGGCCGGCGGTGGCCGCGCCGCGGATGAAGCTGCCCGACGGCGCGGCGCTCGGCCGCGTCCTCGGCCTGGGCGCGTTCGCGACGCACGTCGTGGTCGCGGCCCCGCAGGCCATCCCGGTCCCGGGCGACCTCCGGCCGGAGGCGACGTGCCTCATCGGCTGCGCCGTGGCGACGGGGGCGGGCGCCGCGCTGTTCGCCGCGCGCGTCGAGGCCGGCGCGAGCGTCGCCGTGTACGGCTGCGGCGCGGTCGGGCTGTCGGTCATCCTGGGCGCGCGCCTGTGCCACGCCGGGCGGATCGTCGCCGTCGACGTCGCGCCGGACAAGCTCGAGACGGCGCGCCGCTTCGGCGCGACCGACGCGGTGGACGCGCGGGCGGGCGACCCGGCCAAGCGCATCCGCGAGCTCACCGGCGGGGTGCGCTACGCGTTCGAGGCGGTCGGCATCCCGGCGACGCTCGAGCAGGCGGTCGCGAGCCTCGAGCTCGGCGGCACGTGCGTGCTCATCGGGCTGCCCGTGCCGGGGACGAGCTTTTCCGTGCCCATGCACCGCTTCTTCTTCGGCCGCGCGACGCTCACCACCACGTTCGGCGGCGACACGCTGCCGGCGCGCGACTTCCCGCGCTTCTGCGCGTGGTACCGCGACGGGAAGCTCGATCTCGACGGTCTGGTGACGCGCGTCGCCCCGCTCGAGGACGCGGATGCGGCGCTCGGCGCGCTCGCCCGCGGCGAGGCGATCCGGACCGTGCTGCGACCGTGAGGGGCTATTTCTCGTCGGACGGGGGGACCACCGTGAGGACGACCGACGTGCGCGTCTTGCGCGGGCGCGCGGCGGGCGGCGCCGCGGGCGCGGCGGCGATCGGCGCGGGCGACGCGGCCGCGATCGGCGCAGGCGGCGCGGCGGCGATCGGCGCGGGCGGCGCGGCGGCGTTCGGCGCAGGCGGCGGCGGAGGCATCTCGTCCACGACCGGCGCGGACAGGCCGTCGGGACCCGTCACCACGAAGTGACCGTGGCGGCGCGCGAGCTCGGCCATCTCGGCGTCGACCCACGCCCTCGTGCCCGCCTGAAAGATCCCCACGCGCGGAAGGTTCACCACGCCGTCCCCGACGTAGGTCACGATGTATGCTCTGTCGTTCGCCATAACCCCACCCTATCGCGACGGGGGGAGGCGGCAAGTTTCCGACCACGACCCGACCCGCATGCGCGTTTTCCACTGTGATCACGAGGTGATAGCACTTCCGCCCGGGCATCGTTTCCCGATGGGCAAATATGCTCGACTGCGCGAGGCGCTGGTCGCGCGCGGCCTCGTCCGCGCGGGGGAGCTCACCCGGTCGGAGCCCGGGGCGGATATCGTGGCGGCGATCCGCGGCGTGCACGACGCGGCCTACGTGGATGGATTTCTGGGCGGGGCGCTCGACGAGCGGGCGCAGCGCCGGATCGGCTTCCCCTGGTCCGAGGCGCTGGTGCGGCGCACGCTCGCCAGCGCGAACGGCACGCTCCTGGCCGCGCGCGCGGCGCTCGCCGACGGCATCGCCGGCAACCTCGCCGGGGGCACGCACCATGCCCACGCTGGCTTCGGCGCGGGCTTCTGCGTGTTCAACGACATCGCCGTGGCGGCGCGGGCGCTCCTCGACGAACGGCGCGTGGCCCGGGTGCTCGTCGTCGACGTGGACGTGCACCAGGGCGATGGCACCGCCGCGATCTTCGCGCGCGAGCCGGCCGTGTTCACGCTGTCGCTCCACGGCGCGCGGAACTTTCCCTTTCGCAAGGAGCGGAGCAGCCTCGACGTCGAGCTCCCGGACGGCAGCGGGGACGACGCGTACCTCGCGCGCCTCGAGGGGGCGCTCGCCGAGGCGTTCGCGTTCGCCCCGGACATCGTCTTCGTGCAGGCGGGCGTGGACGCGCTCGCCGAGGACCGCCTCGGCCGGCTGGCGCTCACGCTCGATGGCCTCTTCCGCCGCGATCGCCGGATCCTCGGCGAGGCGCGGCGCCGCGGCGTGCCCGCGGTGCTGACGCTCGGCGGCGGCTACGCAGAGCCGCTCGACCTCACCGTCGAGGCGCACGTCGGCACCTACCGCGCCGCGGCGGCGGTGTACCGGGACGGGATCTCGCGCTGAGCTTACACGCCGAGCAGGATCGCCTGCGCCGGCAGCCCGGTCGCCTCGGCCAGCGCCGCGGCGTAGGCGGCGGCCTGCGCGCCGTGGCGCTCCGCCGACGGCTCCTCGGTCTTGAGCTCGACGACGACCCACTCGTCCCCCTCGCGGAACGCCAGGTCCAGCGTCCCCTCGACGACCGTCCCGCCCTCGCAACGATACACCGGCGTCTCGCGCAGGACCTCGGCGCTCGCCGCCGCGCGGCGGAGGAGCGGGTGCGCCAGCGCGGCGCGCGCGGCCGCCTCGGCCGCGGCGACCTCGTCGGCGCCCGCGCCGAGAAGCCGCGCGTGGTAGGCGGCGAGCTCGGCCAGACCGGCGCCGTCGAACGGCACGGCCGCGAGGAGCGCGTGGACCAGCGCGCCGAACCGCCGCCCGCGCGGCCGGGTCGAATCGATCGCGGCGCGCTCGACGGGGACGTCCGCGGCGCCGCGCGCGCCCGCGCGCGCCGCCAGCGTCGGCGCCGACGCTCCGGCGATCGCGGACGCTCGCCGCGCCGCCCACGCCGCGTGCGCCCGCTCGCCCGGCTCGGCCGCCGGCCCGTCGGCGAGCCCGTGCCACGGATCGAACCCCGCCGCCGCCGGACGCGACAGCTCCAGCGGAAGCTCGAACCGCTCCGCGTGCGCCGGCAGCATCTCCGTCCATCCCGACTGCGCCGGCACGACCAGAAGATCCTTCGCCCGCGTCGCCGCCACGTAGGCCACGCGCAGCTCCTCCTCCGCGTCACGGGCGAGCGCGTCCGCCGCGTGCTCGTAGAGCTCGATGGGCATCGCCCCGACGAGAGGCTCCGCCCACAACCGGCCGTCGACGTAGCGCGACGGCCGCGACGACCCCGCCGGGGCGCCTGGGTCCGCGAGCATCACGACGGGAAACTCGAGCCCCTTGGCGCCGTGCACGGTCATGATGCGCACGCCCTCGGTGCCTTCCTCGACGAGCGGATCCGCCCCGCCCTCGTCGACGGCGCGGTGGAGCGCGTCGACGAACGCGCGGAACGACGATGCGCCGGACGCATCGAACCGCCGCGCGACCTCGCCGAGGCGGCGCACGTTGGCGACGACGTCCTCCCCGTGGCGCCAGTAGGCGAACGCGGCGTGCGCGCGCGCCGCGCGCAGGAGCCGGGCCAGCGTCTCGGCCACCGGCCGGCGGTTCCGCTCGGCGCGCAGCTCCGCGAGGATCGCCAGCGCCTCGGCGACCGCGCCCGGCTCGCGCGCCTGCCGCCACACCAGGAGCTCGTCGTCGGCGAAGCCGAACAGCGGCCCGCGCAGCGTCGCGTAGACCGCCAGCTCGTCGTCGGGGCGCTCGATCGCCGCCAGCGCGGTGCGCAGCGCCATGATCTCCTCGCGGTCGTGGAACGTGCGCCCGCCGACGAGGACGTGCGCCAGCCCGCGCGCCTCGAGCGCCGCGAGGTACTCCCCGGTGAGATCGCGCCCGCCGCTCTGGAACCGGCGCAGCAGCACGCACACGTCGCGCGGGGCGAAGCCCCACCCGCTGCGATCGACGAGCCAGCGCACGAACGCGGCGACGCCGTCGGGGTAGAGGTCGGCGGCGACGGGGAGGGACAGGACGGCCGGGTGCGCGCCCGCCGGGCGGAACGGCGCGAGCGGAATGTACGCCGGGTGCCCGCCGCCGCGCATGCGCGGGGCGAACGCCGCATTCACCGCCGTCTGGATGCCCGGGACCGAGCGGAAGCTCGTCGTGAGCTGCAGGACCTCGCCGCCGCGCGCGACCGTGCGCGCCTTGAGCGCCTCGTAGCAGGCCACGTCGGCACGGCGGAAGCGGTAGATCGACTGTTTGGGATCGCCGACGAGGAACAGCCGGCCGCCGACGCGCTCGAGCACGTCGGCCTGGAGCGGGTCGGTGTCCTGGCTCTCGTCTACGAAGACGTGGCTGAACCGGCCGGCGAGCGCGCCGCTGGCGAGGAGGTCGCGCGCGCGCAGGAGCAGGTCGAGGAAGTCGAGCCGGCCGGCGCGGCGCTTGAGCGCCTCGTAGCGGTCGACGAGCGCGCCGAGCTCGACGTGGAGCGCGGCGGCCAGGTCTGCGTCGACGGGCGCGAGCGCCTCGTCGTACTGGTCCGCGCGCCGGCGGCGGCGCGCCAGCTCGGCCTCGATCGCGTCGGGGTCGCGGCCCGCGCCGAGCTCGGGGAAGCGCTCGGCGACCCGGCGCAGGTGCGCGACGCGGTCGAACGGGTCGCGCCGCCACGGCGCGTCGAAGTCGCGCCGCTCCACGCGCGCCCGCGCGGCGCGCCGGAGCTCCTCGCGCGCGCTCGACCGCCACGGCGGCGCGCGCCGGAGCGCCCGCCGCACGCCCTCGCCGGGGGCGGCCACGACCGACGCGAACCAGCCGTCGAACGCCTCGTCGAACAGGTCGTCGCCGCCGAGCTCGAACCCGGGATCGACGCCCGCCTCGACGGGGAGCTCGCGCAGGAGGTCGGCGCACAGGGAGTGAATCGTCCCGATGCGCGCCGGCTCGAGCGCCGGGCCGCCGCGGTCGAGCGCGGCGCGCAGGCGCAGCTTCAGCTCGCCGGCCGCGCGATCGGTGAACGTGACGGCCAGGATGTCGTCGACGCCGGCGCGGCCGCTCGCGAGCACGGCCGCGATGCGCGCGACGAGCTCGGTGGTCTTGCCGGTGCCGGCGGCGGCCTCGACGACGAACGTCGCGTCGAGGTCCTCGCGGATGCGCCGCCGCGCCTCGGCGTCCCCAAGCGGGGTCATCGGTGCCTCCGCAGCGCGGCGAGCGGCGCCAGCGGCGCCTGCGGCTTGCGGCGCGCCCGCGCCTCCTCGTGCGGGCCGCACACCGGCAGGTAGTCGCACCAGCGGCACGCGCCCTCGCGCGGGGCCGCGGGCAGGTATCCCGCGTCCAGCGCGCCGCCGACGGTGGCGGCGAGGAGATCCGCCGCCGCGCGCGCCGCCGCGTCGAGCGGGACCTCCACCTCCTCGAAGCCGGCGGCGCGCGTGATGTGGTGGAGGCGTCCGCCGTCGACCGGCGCGCCCGGGTACATCTTCTCCACGGCGAGCGCGTAGAGCACCGGCTGGAGCATCTCGCCGCGATCGATCACCGCGCCGCCGAAGGCGCGCACCTTGCCGGTCTTGTAGTCGGTGACGCGCAAGCGCCCGGCCGCGTCGCGCTCGACGAGATCGATCGACCCGCGGAGCCGGATGCCGCAGTCAAGCGGCACCGCGTCGGGGCGGCTGTCGGGGTCGCGCGGGTCGATCCCGAACGCCAGCTCGAAGCGCCACGGCACCCACCGGCGCTCCTCGACGACGCGCCCGAGCCATTCGTGCAGGTCGGCGCGGATCGCGGCGATGCCGTCGTCCCACACGCGATCGACCGCCGGGGCGAGGTCGTCGCGGTAGCGCGCGGCGATCGCGTCGAGCGTGCGGTCGAGGCGCGCCGCGGCGCCGGCGCGGTCGGCGATGGGGAGGAGACCGGCGCCCGCGAGCTCGCCGAGGAACGCCTCGAGGACGTCGTGGACGAGGCTTCCGCGGGTCAGCGCGTCCATCTCGTCGATCCGCTCAGGCTCCTCGCGCGGCGCGAGCCGCACGACCGCCTGCAGGAAGAACTGGTACGGGCACGCCGCGTAGCGCTGGAGCGCGGTGGGCGAGTAGGACCGCGCCGCGAGCGCGTGGCGGGCGAGCACGGCGCGCGCCGCGTCGGAGGGTCGCACGAGCCCGTCGACGGCGTGCCATTGCCCGTGCCAGCGGCGGGCGCGGGCGCGCAGCGATCGCGCGAGGTGCGGGCCCGCCGCGAGGAGGTACCGCGCCGCGCCCCCGCCGCCGTCGCGCACCGCGCGGAGGTCGTACTCGGCCGCGTCGATCGGCTCGCCCGCCGCCGCGCCCCCCCGCTCGGCGCGCGCGACCAGCTCGCCGGCGCCGGGGACCTTCCCTTCCGCCGCGGCGACCAGCTCGGCGAGGTAGATCGACGGCACGCGCGGGCGGCCGTCGTCGAGGCGCGGGTACGACGCGTAGATCCGCCGACCGGCGGCGCCCGCCGCGAGGTGCAGGAGCGCGCGCTCGGCCGCGGCGCGCTCCGGCTGGCGCGCCATCCCCTCGGGGCGCAGGGCGTCGGGGAGGAGCGGGTCCTCGACGAGCTTGGGCGGAAACACCTTCTCCGCCATCCCGACGAGGAACACGGCGTCGAACGCGAGCCCGCGCGCCGCGTCGATCGGCGCGACGAGGACGTGCCCCGCGCGCGGCCCGTCGGACGGGATGCTGATGTCCGCCAGCCGGCGCCGCAGCACCAGGCGCACCTCGGCGAGCGCGACCGGCCCGATCGGCGCCATCGGCAGGAGCTCGGCGAGCAGGGCGAGCACGCGATCCGGGCGGCGCAGCGCGCGCGTCGCCAGCGCACCCAGGCGCGACAGCCACTCGCCCCACGTCGCGCGCTCGGGCAGCGCGGCGAGCTCGTCGACGAGCGGCAGGGCGAACGCGCGCAGCGCGCGCAGATCGTCGATGCGCCGGCGCGCGCGCGCGGCGCGCTCCTCGGAGGCATCGCGCGTCTCGAGTGCGAGGCGGCCCTCGAGGCCGTCGAGCCGGCGGCGCCAGCGATCGTGGCCCTCGAGCACGGCGGCCTCGTCGAGGAGCGCCTCCCACGCCGACGGCGACACCGGCGGCGGCGCGGCGGCGGGCGCGGGCTCGTCCTCGCCGCCGAGGTGCGAGCCGAGGCGAGGGAGGCGCGACCCCGGAGCGAGGCGCAGCCGAGCGACCTGGGAGCGCCGAGCCGAGGCGAGCACGTCGCCGCTGAGGTGCGAGCCGAGGCGAAGGAGGCGCGACCCCGGAGCGACGCGCAGCCGAGCGACCTGGGAGCGCCGAGCCGAGGCGAGCACGTCGCCGATGAAGAGGAGCTCGTCGTCGGGCGGCGCCCAGCGCTCGGCCGGGGGCCGCGCGGGCGGCGGCGCGCCCGCGGGCGACGCCGGCGCGGCCTCGCCCAGCGACAAGTACTCGGCGAACCGACGCGCCGACACGTTCTCCTCGGCGCAGAGGAGCAACGCCAGGAACGCGCGGCCCGCCGGGTCCGGCACCGGACGCCCGCGCGCATACCACGCCGGGACATCGGCGCGCCCGAGCGCCTCGGCGAGCGGCGCCGGCGTGATCGGCGCGCGGTGGAGCACCGCCATGCGGTCGAACGGCGTTCCCGCCGCCGCCTCGGCGAGGATCCGGCGCGCGACCTCGACGTGCTCGCGCGCCTCGTCGGCGGCCGAGAACACCTCGAGCCGCGCGCGCAGCCCCGGCGACGGCGCCGGCGCGGTCGCCAGCGCAGCCGGGGCGCGCCCGGCGACCGCCGCGAGGAGCGCCGCCTCGCGCGGATTCGCCGCCTCGACGTCGAGGAGCAGGAACGGCAGCCCGAGTAGCGGATGCGCCCCGGCGACCGCCTCGAGCGCGAGCGCGAACACGTCGGCGCGATCGGCGAGCCCGGCGCCGCGCAGCGCGTCGGCGTACGCCCGGGCGAACGGCGCGAGGTCGCCCGGAGCGTCGACGCCGGCGAGCCGAATCTCGGCGAGCGTCCGCGCCAGCGCGCGCGCCGTCCCCGGGCGGCGGGCGATGGGCTCGAGCCGGCCGCCGGCCGCGAGCGCTTCGCCCTCGTGGAGGAGGCGCGCGCACAGCGCCTGCGCCGTCAGCGCGCCGGCCGGGGCGAGCCCGCGCGCGGCCAGGAGCGGCGTGGCCAGCGCCGCCGCCAACCGCGCCGGCGTGGTGCGATGCCACCCCGCCCCCGCGCCCGCGCGTGCCGCCAGGCGCCGCAGGGCCTCCCCCGCCGCGTCGAGCGTCGCCCCGCACACGACCAGACGCCCCCGACGGTGTCGAAACAACCAGTCGTCGGCGGCGGCGAGGCGTTCGGCGGCGTCAGAGAACGAGACGAGGTTCACTGGCGCGGGTAGATCTCGCTCCCCTTCTCGCGGAACTCGCGTGCCTTCTCCTCCAGCCCGTCGCGGACTTCCTGCGTGATCTTCATGGAGCAGAAGTGCGGCCCGCACATGGAGCAGAAGTGCGCGTGCTTGGCCGCGTCGGCGGGGAGGGTCTCGTCGTGGAACTCGCGCGCGGTGGTGGGGTCGAGCGCCAGGTTGAACTGGTCCTGCCAGCGGAACTCGAAGCGCGCGCGCGACAGCGCGTCGTCGCGCTGCTGCGCGCCGGGGTGCCCCTTGGCCAGGTCGGCGGCGTGCGCGGCGATCTTGTAGGCGATCACGCCGTCCTTCACGTCGTCGCGGTCGGGCAGGCCGAGGTGCTCCTTGGGGGTGACGTAGCACAGCATCGCCGTGCCGTACCAGCCGATCATCGCCGCGCCGATGGCCGACGTGATGTGGTCGTAGCCGGGGGCGATGTCGGTGACCAGCGGCCCGAGCGTGTAGAACGGCGCCTCGTGGCAGATCTCGATCTGTCGGTCGACGTTCTCCTTGATCTTGTGCATCGGGATGTGGCCCGGGCCCTCGATCATCACCTGCACATCGTGCTTCCAGGCGATCTTGGTGAGCTCGCCCAGCGTCTCCAGCTCGGCGAACTGCGCCTCGTCGTTGGCGTCGGCCGTCGAGCCCGGGCGCAGGCCGTCGCCCAGCGAGAACGACACGTCGTACTTCTTCATCACCTCGCAGATGCGCTCGAACTCGGTATAGAGGAAGCTCTCCTTGTGGTGGGCGAGGCACCACTTGGCCATGATCGACCCGCCGCGCGACACGATGCCGGTGACGCGCCGGGCGGTGAGCGGGATGTAGCGCAGGAGCACGCCGGCGTGGATGGTGAAATAGTCGACGCCCTGCTCGGCCTGCTCGACGAGCGTGTCGAGGAAGAGGTCGATGGTCAGATCCTCGGCGCGCCCCTTGACCTTCTCGAGGCACTGGTAGATCGGCACCGTGCCGATCGGCACCGGCGAGTTGCGCAGGATCCACTCGCGCGTCTGGTGGATGTTCTTCCCGGTGGACAGGTCCATCACCGTGTCCGCGCCCCAGCGCACCGACCATTGCATCTTCTCCACCTCCTCCTCGATCGAGGAGGACACGGCGGAGTTGCCGATGTTGGCGTTGATCTTCACCAGGAAGTTGCGGCCGATGATCATCGGCTCGATTTCCGGGTGGTTGATGTTGGCCGGGATGATGGCGCGGCCGCGCGCGACCTCGTCGCGGACCATCTCGGGAGAGACGTTCTCGCGCAGCGCGATGAAGCGCATCTCCTCGGTGATCTCGCCCCGGCGCGCGTAGTGCATCTGCGTGACCACCTTGTCGCCGCGGGCGCGGCGGCGCTCGATCCACGGCCGGCGCAGGTGGGGAAGCCCGTCGCGCACGTCGTGCCCCTGGGGGCCGGTCGTGTCGTAGACGCGCAGCGTCTCGCCCGCGACGCGGATCTCGCGCTCCGGGACCTGGAGATCCCCGTCCGTCTTGTAGACCTTCTCGGACGACGGGAAGTCCTCCGCGAGGGCGCGCGGCGGCTTCACCGCGCCGACGTCGTCGGCGACCGTGGACAGCTTCTTCTGGGTGCTCATGGGCTCGACCTCCCTACGCCGGCATTACCCGGTTCAGGTTCAAGGGGTCGCGGCCGCATCTTCGCGATGGGGCCGCCTCTCAGCCTTGCGGCTCCCCCGGCTTTAGGTTGGTGTTTCGCTTCTTACTTAGCGTGGAAACCGGCCGCGATCGAGGAGATACGCGCCGATCATTCTTGAATGAGCGCTCACTCATTAATTCCGGGGCAGATTCCCTCGACACGGCGCGTTTCCTTCTTGCCGCGTCGCGTCATCCTCGCGATACTCACGCTGTCGATGTCACTCCCGGACAAGCAAGGTCTGTACGACCCGCGCTTCGAGCATGACGCCTGCGGGCTCGGGTTCGTGGCCAGGCTGGACCGGAAGGCGACGCATCGCGTGGTCGAGCAGGCGCTCGAGATCCTCGCCAACTTGACCCATCGCGGCGCGGCCGGATGCGATCCGTGCACCGGAGACGGGGCCGGCATCCTGCTCCAGATCCCACACGAGCTGTACGCGTCGGGGATCCGCCTGCCCGCGCGCGGCGACTACGCCGTCGCGATGTGCTTCTTCAGCCAGAACCCGTCGCGCCGCCGGCGGCAGGAGGCGATCCTCGAGGCGGCCGTGCTCCACCACGGCCAGCGCGTCCTCGGCTGGCGCGACGTGCCCATCTCGCCGGCCGCGCTGGGACCGATGGCGCGCGACTCGATGCCGCGCATCCGCCAGCTGTTCATCGGCCGCGAGGCGCCGCCCGCGGATTTTGAGCGCACCTGCTTCATGATGCGGAAGCGCGCCGGGCGCACCGCCGCGCAGGAGCTCGGCGGCGACGACTTCTACCTGGCGTCGCTCTCGTCCCGGACCGTCGTCTACAAGGGGCTGATGCTCGCCGAGCAGGTCGGAGCGTTCTACCCCGACCTGGTCGACCCGCTGGCGGTGTCCGTCCTGGCGATGGTGCACTCGCGCTTCTCCACCAACACGTTCCCGTCGTGGGATCGCGCGCACCCGTTCCGGCTGATCGCGCACAACGGCGAGATCAACACGCTGTCGGGCAACCGGGCGTGGATGGCGGCACGCGAGCCGCTCCTGGCGAGCGGGCTGTTCGGCGCCCACATCGAGGACTTCAAGCCGATCATCCGCGCGGGCGGGTCGGACTCGGCGCAGCTCGACAACGTGATCGATTTCCTCGTCGCGAGCGGGCGCTCCCTGCCCCACGTGATGATGATGCTCGTGCCCAAGGCGTTCGCCGGCGATCCCGACATGCCGCCGGAGGAGCGCGCGTTCTACGAGTATCACGCCTGCCTGGTCGAGCCGTGGGACGGCCCCGCCGCGGTGACGTTCACCGACGGCGAATTCGTCGGCGCCATGCTCGACCGCAACGGCCTGCGCCCGGCCAAGTACGTCGTCACCGACGAGCTCGTCGTCCTCGCCAGCGAGCTCGGCGTCCTCGACCTCGACCCGAGCCGCGTCGTCGCCAAGGGGCGCGTGCAGCCGGGCAAGATGTTCCTCGTCGACACGCGCGAGGGGCGCATCATCCCCGACGAGGAGATCAAGCACCAGGTCGCGACGCGCCGCCCGTACCGCGCGTGGCTCGACGAGAACCGGATCGATCTGTCGCAGCTCCCTCCCCAGCCGAGCCCCTACCCCATCACGCCGGCCGAGGCGGCGCGCCTCGAGCAGGTGTTCGGCTACACCGAGGAGGACATCAAGATGCTGCTCCTCCCCATGGCCTCCGGCGGCGAGGAGCCCGTGGGGTCGATGGGGACGGACATCCCGCTCGCGGTGCTGTCCGACCGGCCGCAGCTTCTGTTCCGCTACTTCAAGCAGCAGTTCGCCCAGGTGACGAATCCGCCGATCGACCCCATCCGCGAGGAGACGGTGATGTCGCTCGTCTCCAGCATCGGCGGCGAGGGGAACCTGCTCACCGAGACGCCGCGGCAGTGCCGCATGCTGCAGGTCCCCCACCCCGTGCTCACCGGCGACGACATGGCGAAGATCCGCCGCAACGCGCGCGGCGACTTCCGCGCCTGCACGCTGGCGATGCGCTTCCCCCGCCCGGCGTCGGTGCGCAAGGCGGGCGTGACGCTGTACGAGGCGCTCGAGGAGCTGTGTCGCGAGGGCAGCCGCGCCATCGACGACGGCGCGCCGGTGATCATCCTGTCCGATCGCGACGTGGGCCCCGACTTCGTGCCCATCCCGAGCCTCCTCGCCACCGCCGCGCTCCACCACCACCTCATCCGCACCGGCCAGCGGGTGCGCGCCGGCATCATCGTCGAGACCGCCGAGGCGCGCGAGGTCATGCACCTGGCGCTCCTCATCGGCTTCGGCGCCGGCGCGGTGTGCCCGTACCTCGCGCTCGACACGGTGACGCACCTCGGCCTCGACGCCGAGAAGTCCGCCCACAACTACGTCAAGGCGCTGTGCAAGGGCCTGCTCAAGACGATGTCCAAGATGGGCATCAGCGCGGTGTCGAGCTACCAGGGCGCGCAGGTGTTCGAGGCGGTCGGCATCGATCAGGTGGTCATCGACAAGTACTTCACCGGCACGTCGTCGCGCATCCGCGGCGTCGGCCTGCAACGCATCGCCGAGGAGTCGATGGCGCGCCACGCGCGCGCCTACGGCCCGTTCCCCGCCGACAAGCTCGACGTCGGCGGCCACTATCACTACCGCGCCGGCGGCGAGGCGCACCTGTGGACGCCCAAGTCCGTGGCCAGCCTCCAGCGCGCGGTGCGGCAGAACGACGCCAAGAGCTTCGACGAATACTCGGAGCTCATCAACGCCCAGACCGAGCAGGCGATGACGCTGCGCGGCCTGTGGGACCTCGCGCCCGCCGGCGATCCCGTCCCGCTCGAGGAGGTTGAGCCCGCCGCGGCGATCGTCAAGCGCTTCGCCACCGGCGCGATGTCGTTCGGCTCGATCTCGCGCGAGGCGCACGAGAACCTGGCGCGGGCGATGAACCGGCTGGGCGGCAAGTCCAACACCGGCGAGGGCGGCGAGGACCCCGAGCGCTTCCACGACGACCGCCGCTCGGCGATCAAGCAGGTGGCGTCGGGGCGGTTCGGCGTCACGACCGAGTACCTCAGCAACGCCGACGAGCTGCAGATCAAGATGGCCCAGGGCGCCAAGCCCGGCGAGGGCGGCCAGCTCCCCGGCCACAAGGTCGACGCGGTCATCGCCCGCGTGCGCTACTCGACGCCCGGCGTGACGCTCATCTCGCCGCCGCCGCACCACGACATCTACTCCATCGAGGATCTGGCGCAGCTCATCTTCGACCTGAAGAACGTGAACCCGCGCGCGCGCGTCAGCGTCAAGCTCGTGAGCGAGGCGGGCGTCGGCACCGTCGCCGCCGGCGTCGCCAAGGCGCACGCCGACGTCATCCTCATCAGCGGCCACGACGGCGGCACCGGCGCGTCGCCGCTGTCGTCGATCCACCACGCCGGCACGCCGTGGGAGCTCGGCCTGGCCGAGACGCAGCAGGTGCTGGTCCTGAACGGCCTGCGCGGCCGCGTGCGCGTGCAGGTCGACGGCCAGCTCAAGACCGGGCGCGACGTCGCGTTCGGCGCGCTCCTCGGCGCGGAGGAGTTCGGCTTCGCCACCGCGCCGCTGGTCGCGTCCGGCTGTATCATGATGCGCAAGTGCCACCTCAACACCTGCCCGGTGGGGGTGGCGACGCAGGACCCGGTCCTGCGCCAGCGCTTCGCCGGCCAGCCCGAGCACGTCATCAACTACATGTTCTTCGTCGCCGAGGAGCTGCGCCGGATCATGGCGCGCCTCGGCTTCCGCCGCGTCGACGACATGGTCGGCCGCGTGGACTGCATCCAGCCGCGCGCCAGCTGGCCGCAGAATCTCAAGCTCAAGCGGCTCGATTTCGCCGAGGTCCTGTACAAGCCGGCGCGCGCCGCCGAGACGGCCATCCGCTGCGTCGAGGCACAGGACCACAACCTGAGCGGCGTCCCCGACCAGGGACTCATCGCGCGCGCCGCGTCCGTCCTCGACGGCCGCGCGGCGCGGATCGACATCGCCCAGCCCATCCGCAACAGCCACCGCGCGTTCGGCGCCATGCTGTCGGGCGAAATCGCCCGCCGCTTCGGCCAGGGCGGGCTCCCGGACGATTCCATCGTCGTGCGCGTCGCCGGCAGCGCCGGGCAGAGCTTCGGCGCGTGGGCCGCGTGCGGGCTGACGCTGGACCTCACCGGGGACGCGAACGACTACGTCGGCAAGGGGCTGTCGGGCGGGATCCTCGCGGTGCGGCCGCCGCCGCAGTCGCCGTTCCGCGCCGAGGAGCAGGTCATCATCGGCAACGTGTGTCTGTACGGCGCGACCGGCGGGCGCGCGTTCTTCAACGGC
This sequence comes from Haliangiales bacterium, assembly GCA_035259575.1. GTDB lineage: Bacteria > Myxococcota_A > Polyangia > Haliangiales > SHYZ01 > DATFWE01. The sequence goes on along the minus strand of DATFWE010000261.1, from coordinate 7,953 downwards.
CGCGCCGGCGAGCGCTTCGCCGTGCGCAACAGCGGCGCGACGACGGTCGTCGAGGGGGTGGGCGACCACGGCTGCGAGTACATGACGGGTGGGCTCGTCGTCGTCCTCGGCACCACGGGGCGCAACTTCGCCGCCGGGATGTCGGGCGGCCTCGCCTACGTCCTCGACGAGGAGGGCGCGTTCGTCAACCACTGCAACCGCGAGATGGTCGAGCTCGAGATCCTCGATGCCGCCGAGACGGAACGGGTGCGCGTCCTCGTCGAGGAGCACGCGCGCCGCACCGGCAGCCCGAAGGCCGCCCGCCTGCTCGACGCGTGGGAGCCGGCGGCGCAGCGCCTCGTCAAGGTGTTCCCGACGGAGTACAAGCGCATCCTGTCCGAGCGGCTCAGCCCGGAGACGGCCGGCCGCCCGGCGGCGGTGGAGACGCCCAAGCGCAAGCGGAAGGTGGCGCGTGGGTAGGCCGCGCGGGTTTCTCGAGATCCGCCGCAGCAAGCCGGGCGAGCGCCCGCCGGGGGAGCGCGTGCGCGACTGGCGCGAGTTCGAGCACCTCCTCCCCGACGCGGCGCTCAAGGAGCAGGCGGCGCGCTGCATGGACTGCGGCGTCCCCTACTGCCACGACGGCTGTCCGCTGACCAACCTCATCCCCGAGTGGAACGATCTCGTCTACCAGGGACGGATGGAGGACGCGGCCGCGTCGCTCCACGCGACGAACAACTTCCCCGAGATCACCGGCCGCGTATGCCCCGCGCCGTGCGAGGCGTCGTGCGTCCTGAACATGACGGGCGAGCCGGTGACGATCAAGGCGGTGGAGCGGGCGATCGCCGACGCCGCGCTGGCCGAGGGCGCCCGACCGCGCCGCGCCGCCGTGCGCACTGGCAAGAAGGTGGCCGTCGTCGGCTCGGGGCCGGCGGGGCTGGCGGCGGCGCAAGAGCTTGCGCGCCGCGGCCACCACGTCGTCGTGTTCGAGAAGGACGACCGCATCGGCGGCCTGCTCCGCTACGGCATCCCCGACTTCAAGATGGAGAAGCCGATCATCGACCGCCGCATGGAGCAGATGCGCCAGGAGGGAGTCGAGTTCCGCCCGGGCGTGCACGTCGGCGTGGACATCACCGGCGCGGCGCTGCAGGCCGACCACGACGCGATCGTGCTCGCCGGCGGCGCCGGCCGCCCGCGCGACCTGGGCGTGCCGGGGCGCGAGCTCGACGGCATCCACTTCGCGATGGACTTTCTCACCCAGCAGAACCGGCGCAACGCGGGCGACCACGTGCCCGCCGAGGGCGCGATCCTCGCCGCCGGCAAGCGGGTGATCGTGCTCGGCGGGGGCGACACCGGGTCCGACTGCGTCGGGACGTCGCACCGCCAGGGCGCCGCGTCGGTGCTGTCGCTCGAGCTCCTGCCGCGTCCGCCCGACGAACGCCGCGCCGACAACCCCTGGCCGCAGTGGCCGCTCATCTACCGCACGTCGTCGTCGCACGCCGAGGGCGGCGAGCGCGACTTCGGCGTGATGACCAAGCGCGTCCTGGGCAAGGGCGGCCGCGTGGTGGGGCTGGAGACGGTCGGGGTGGAGCTCGACGGGGGCCGGCTGCGCGAGCGCCCGGGGAGCGAGCGCACGATCCCCGCCGACCTCGTGCTCTTGGCGATGGGCTTCCTCGGCCCGGTGACCACGGACATCGTGGCTCAGCTCGGCTGCGCGCTCGACGCGCGCGGCAACGTCGCGACGGTGCGGGGCGCCACCAGCGTGCCCGGCGTGTTCGCCGCGGGCGACATGGCGCGCGGGCAGTCGCTCGTGGTGTGGGCCATCGCCGAGGGGCGGCGCGCCGCCCAGGCGGTCGATCGCTACCTCCAGGCCGAGGCGCAGCTCAGCTCAAGCAGTGCATCGATCGCATAGCCCGCGCAGCTGCACCGCCACGCGGCGCCGCGACACCGCGCGCGGCGCGCCGGCGGCGTGGGTGATGCTGACCGCGACCGCGGGCAGGCACGACACCTCGCCGCAGTCCTCGCACACGAAGTGCGGGTGCTCGCGGCGCGCGCGCCCGGCGAGCTCGAACCGCCAGGTGTGATCGCCGACGTCGGTCCGCTTGGCGAGCCCGGCATCGGTGAGGTCCATGAGGTTGCGGTAGATGGTGGCGCGGTCGAATCCGAACGACGCCAGCGCGTCGGCGATGTCGGCGTGGCTCGCCGGGGAGACGAGGGCCTGCAGCCGCTCGTACACCGCCACGCGCGCGGCGGTGTTGCGCAGCCCCGTGGCGCGGAGGCGCTCGCGGATCTCGTCGCGCGTCAGCCGCTTGGACCGTCCCATGACCCCCGAGGCTAGCCCAAAACCGTGGGGCCTGCCATATCATCCAAGCCGCATGCCTACATCACTCGTGACCGGATCCAACCGCGGCATCGGGCTCGAGCTCTGCCGCCAGCTCCTCGCCCGCGGCCACCAGGTCGTCGCGGCGTGCCGCGAGAGCGGCCCCGACCTCGCGGCGCTGGGCGCCCGCGTCGAGCCGGGCATCGACGTCACGTCGGACGCGGCGGTGTCCGCGCTGGCCGACCGCCTGCGCAAGGACGGCGTGCGCCTCGATGTCGTGATCCTCAATGCGGGCGTGCTCGAGCCCGAGCCCGCATCCGGCACCGACCGCGTGGCGAAGCTCGACCTCGCGGCGGTCGAGCGCCAGCTGAAGGTGAACGCGCTCGGACCGTTGCGGGTCGTGCGCGCGCTCCTCGACCGCTTCGCTCCCTCCGCCAAGCTCGCGATCATCACCAGCCTGATGGGCTCGGTCGGCGACAACGGCTCGGGCGGCTACTACGGCTATCGCATGTCCAAGGCCGCGGTGAACATGGCGGGCGCGTCGCTCGCCCACGACCTGCGCGGGCGCGGCATCGCGGTGGCGCTGCTCCACCCGGGGTACGTGAAGACGGACATGACGCGCGGACAGGGCAACGTCTCGCCGGCCGACGCGGCGCGCGGGCTGCTCGCGCGCATCGACGAGCTCACGCTCGCGACGTCCGGGAAGTTCTGGCACGCGAACGGGAAGGAGCTGCCCTGGTGACGTGACGACGCGGCGCCGGCCCGCTCCCCGTCTACACCCTCTGCGGGAACCTCGGCACGTGTGCGGCGGCTATGGCCCAGCGACCGCGGTGCCCTGACGGCTCGCGTGCACCAAGCGCCACGTCATCGCGGGAGGACCGCGTGAAACCACGCTTTGTATGCATCGAGCTCCTTCTTCTTCCAGTTCTTGAAGTCCAGATCGAACGGCGGCTGAATGATCGCGTAGGTCATTCGCTCCAATCCTCGCCACGTCCGTCGTCAGCCTCGTATACCCTACCTTCGACTCATGTGCGACGTCCGTCACCGAGTCGGGATCGGTCACCGCGTCGGCGGATGTGGCACGATCCAGCCATGGTCGTGAACCTCGCGCACGTGCTGCGGCGCGCGGCGCTCGCCCACCCGCGCCTTCTGGCGCTCGCCCGCGGCGAACGTCGCCTCTCCGACTACGCGACGCTCGCGCGCGACGTGGCCGCGCTCGCCGGCGCGCTGCGCGGCCGACTCGCCCTGCGGCCGGACGATCGCGTCGCGCTGGTCATGGGGAACGGGCCGGCGTACGTCGAGCTGCTCTTCGCCTGCTGGCACGCCGGGCTGGCCGCGGTCCCGATCAACGCCAAGCTGCACCCGAGGGAGGTCGACTACATCGTCGCCGACGCGCGCGCCGCGGCTGCCTTCGTCACCGCCGAGCACGGCGACACCGACGCCGCGCTCGTCATCGACGTCGACTCCGCCGAGTACGAGGCGCTGAAGTCGGCCGAGCCCGCGCCGATCGCCGAGCGCGACGAGACCCACATCGCCTGGCTGTTCTACACCAGCGGCACGACCGGGCGCCCGAAGGGCGTCATGCTGACCCACCGCAACCTGCTCGCGATGACGCTCAACTACTTCTCCGACGTCGACGCGATCGCGCCCGGCGACACGATCCTCCACGCGGCGCCGATGTCGCATGGCTCCGGCCTCTATATCCTGCCCCACGTGGCGCACGCAGCGCTCCAGCTCGTGCCCGAGTCGGGCGGTTTCGACGCGGCCGAGATCATCGACCTCATTCCGCGCCACCGCGGCGTCACGATGTTCGCCGCGCCGACAATGGTGAAGCGCCTCGTCGAGCACCCCGGCGACCCGGACACGCGCAACCTGAAGACCATCGTCTACGGCGGCGGTCCGATGTACGTCGCCGACTGCAAGCGGGCGCTCCAGCGATTCGGCTACAAGCTGGCGCAGATCTACGGCCAGGGCGAGACGCCGATGACCATCACCGCGCTCGGAAAGGCCCAGCACGCCGAGATCGATCACCCGCGCTACGAGGTGCGCCTGGCCTCGGTCGGCCTGCCGCAGACCGGCATCGAGGTGCGCGTCGCCGACGCCGACGACCGACCGCTTCCGATTGGCGCCGTGGGCGAGATCCTGGTGCGCGGCGACACGGTGATGCGCGGCTACTGGGATAACCCCGCCGCCAGCGCCGACACCCTGCGCAACGGCTGGCTGCACACCGGCGACGTCGGCGCGCTCGACGAGGAGGGCTTCCTCACCCTGCGCGACCGCAGCAAGGACGTCATCATCAGCGGCGGCAGCAACATCTACCCGCGCGAGGTCGAGGAGGTCCTGCTCCTCCACCCCGCCGTGCTCGAGGCCTCGGTCATCGGGCGGCCCGATCCCCAGTGGGGCGAGACGGTCATGGCGTTCGTCGTCGCCAAGCTGGGGCGAACGGTTGCCGCCGAGGAGCTCGACCGTCTCTGCCTCGACCACATCGCGCGCTTCAAGCGGCCCAGGGAGTACCGCTTCGTCGACGCGCTGCCCAAGAACAGCGCGGGCAAGATCCTGAAGAGCGAGCTCCGGCTCCGGTAGGAGCACGATAGAGGAGCGCGCGTTCTCGCCTGCTCGTGCTCGTGCCCTGCTCGCGATCTGCTGAGAGGGACGGATCGGGTTCGCCGCTTCGGTTCGAGTCTCGACGACGTGTCGGATTCCGTGACCGCGTCGGATCCGGTGCCGTCTCGGACCCCGTGAGCGTGTCGGATCCGGTGCCCGGGCCGATCGCGGCGGGACGGACTATCGCGTCGTTTCGGCGGGCGCCGAGGGCCCCTCGAGGACAAAGGACTGCCAGGTCGTCGCCGGGACGCCCAGGCGCTCGGCGGTCGCTCGATGGGCCTCCGTGCAGACGACGAGCGGTCGAAACCGAGGATGGCGGCGCGAAAACTCCAGAAGCCCCGTGAGGTCGCTTGGCCCGAACCGACCCGTCTTCACCTCGATCGCCCATGGGCCCCAGCTTCCGTCGAGGACGCCGTCCACCTCGAACGGCTCCTCACGCCAGTAATGGACCTCCTGTCCCGCGTTCCACGCCCGTGCGAGGCACGCATTTTCGACCCATGTGCCCCACTCCGCAGCAGTCGGGTCGTCGGCGTGAACCGCGGCCACGAGCGCATTCGACAGCGTCACGAGCTTGGGGGGCGACGCGCGCCGCCTCACGCCCTTCTCCGAATACTTGGGCACCGGGGCGACGAGATACGCCTCTTCGAGGAGCGAGTAGAGGGCCCATCCCGGGGCAAGCGGCGGGGGCGGGCCCCTCTCCCTGTTTTTCATCCGCTGCGGATCCCGTGCCCGTGTCCGTTCCGGCTCCGGTTCCGGTTCCGGCTCCGCCTCCGCCTCACCGCGCGATCGCGACTCCGGGCAACAAAGCCCCCAGCCTCTCGTACAGCTGCGCCCTTGCCGCCTGCCTCAAATTCGCCCGCAGCCACGATTCCTTCTGCCGCCGCTGCTGCTCGGGCGGCGCCTTCGCGTCGTACGACACGCGCGCGCTCGCGTCGCTCTGGACGACCAGCGCGAAGCCGCCCACCACGCGCCGCGTATCGAGATCGACCGCCACCACCTCGCCCGACCAGCGGCCGGGACGAAACACCGCCCCCGCGCCCAGCGCCGGCACCTGATGCTCGAGCTGGCGCAGCACGAACACGAACCGCACCGCCTCGAACCGGCTCAGCGTCCGCTCGATGAGCTCGGTCGACGGCTTTCCCCCCGACGCGTTCGTCCCCCGGCGCAGGAGCGCCAGCGCGTCCTCCCAGAACGGCACCGGCTCGAGCCGCATGGGCAAGTCGCGGTCCACCCGCGCCAGGTCGGCGAAGTCCTCGGCCAGCGCCAGCCCGGCGTTGGCGAGCTCCGCGCCGTCGTCGTGAAAGCGCAACGGCCCAGCCAACGCCATCTTGTCCTCGTACACCGGCGGCACCGCGGCGGCGGCCCGCCCCGCCGCGGCCAGCGCGTCGAGCCGCGCCTCGGCCGCCGCGCGATGGCGGGCGATCGCCTGCTCCGGCGTCGGCCCGTTCGCCCCGCAGGCGACGAGACCGACGAGGAGCGCCCGGCGCATGGGGCGCAGTTTATTCCACCCCCCCTTCCAGCGTATAAGGAGATCCGATGCTGGTTTTCTCCAAGGACCCGGACGTCGCCGACCAGCAGATGGTCGCCATCATCTATTACCTGGTGACGTTCGGGTATATCGATGGACGCTTCGATCTGTCGGAGCAGGTGTTCATCCGCGAGCACATCCGCAAGCTGGTGGGCTGGCGCGTCGACGACCTGCGCATCGGCGACGCCCGCATCCGCCTCGACATCACCGACGGCACCACCGCCCGCTTCGAGACGATCTACGAGCAGATCGCCGCCGAGGTGAAGGCGCTGTTCGACGAGGTGACTGCCCGCGGCGAGGACGTCGCCGCGTTCGTCCGCGCGCGCCTCACCGTCAAGTGCTACGAGCTGTTCCGCGCGTTCGACGCGCCGAACCAGGCGATCCTCCTCCATCTCGTCGATCGCCTCATCATCGCCGACGGCGTCACCCACCAGGCGGAGCAGGCGCTGCGCGACGAGCTGCTTCACCTCCTCCAGTACCGCCCGCCCGCCGACACCGCCACGCGCGACATCGGCCAGGCGCTCCAGGTCACCGCCCCGCTGGCGATGACGCCGGCGATGGACGACCACCCGCTCCTGTCGCACCTGGAGAAGCACTTCGCGCGCGACCCGATCAAGCTCGGGCGCCAGCTCACCGCCGACTACGCGCTCCTCACCCAGACCGCCAAGACGTGGGACGACCAGCGCGTCGGCGGGCTGGGGCGCCTCGCCGGCCGCCAGCGCGTCGCCGAGCTCGACGGCAAGGGGTCGTTCCTCGACGGCTACGTCCATTTCATTGACGCCGCCGCCCTGCGCTCCTACGACGTCACCGTGCTCGGCGACCTCCACGGCTGCTACTCGAACCTCAAGGCGGCGCTGCTGCAGGCGAACTTCTTCCGCAAGGTCCACGCCTACCGCAAGAACCCGCTGCAGAATCCGTTTCCGCTCCTGGTCCTCCTCGGCGACTACATCGATCGCGGACGCTTCGGCTTCGACGGCGTGCTGCGCACAGCGATGCAGCTCTACGTGTCGATGCCCGAGCACGTCGTCCTCCTGCGCGGCAACCACGAGTGGTTCCTCGAGTACAACGGCAAGGTGCAGGGGGGCGTGCGCCCCGCCGAGTCGCTGGCGACGCTCGAGCCGCTCGCGCCGCAGAAGCTGCTGCTCGCCTATCGCGCGCTGTTCGAGCGCATGCCGTCGATGCTCATCATGGACCGCACGCTGTTCGTCCACGCCGGCATCCCGTCGGACGACGTGTTCGCCAAGAAGCTCGGCGACCTGTCCGGGCTCAACGACGGCGGCGTCCGCTTCCAGATGATGTGGTCGGATCCGACCAACGGCCCCTACGTGCCGGCGGAGCTGCAGCGGGTGACGTCGCGGTTCTGCTTCGGGCGGCAGCAATTCCGCGGCTTCATGTCGCGCATCGGCTGCCGGACGATGATCCGCGGCCACGAGCGCGTCGCGTCCGGCTTCGTCACGAACTACGACGAGGGCGACCTGCTCCTCATCACGCTGTTCTCGGCGGGCGGCGCGCAGAACGCCGACGT
>DATFWE010000260.1:0-34532 GCA_035259575.1 Haliangiales bacterium | reverse complement strand
CGCGCCAAAGAAGCTGGACTGCTGCTTCCCTACGATAAGAAACCGGCCTCGGAAATGGAGTGAACGCCCATGGCGGTGGACTGCGGCAAGCTCCAACACGACCGTCTCAATGTGTCGCGTCTCGGCGCGCACGGCATAGTTCGGACAATACAGAAGAAGGTTAAACACCCGCGATGCGATTTGGTCGACGACTCCCCGGATCTCGTTGACTTGTTAACGAAGTATCGGGCGTGCGTCGATTCGGAGGGCCGGCCCGCAGGGCCTCGGAAGCCGCTCGATCTGATCTCTCATTCCGCGACGGATGATCATCTTCTGGCGCTCGGTCCCTCTTTCCTCATCGATCCATCCTCCGCGGGCGTCTTCCGCGACTTGAAGGACGCGCTCACGACGATCAATGTCAAGGAGGTCCGCCTCTTGGGCTGTTTCACCGGATCGACGGCGCGTGGGCTCCAAACGATCGACGCGCTTCAGGCGGCGATCGATCCCATGCTCGTGGAAGGGATTGATGGGTATCTCTACGCTGACGACTTCAATGACGAAGGATTCCAGAGCACAGGAAAGATTGTCGCCAGTCACCCGACGATCGACGAATCGGGAGAGCTGCCGCCGCTGCCGGAGACTGCGCCGCCGATCACACAGGTCGATCCTCGCGCGGGTTTCGAATTCGATGAAGCACAGGAATCAGAGGGCGCGTACTGGCCTCGCCGGGAGTTTCTCATCGGAACCGACCTCAGTCCGTTCTACCGGCTGATCCAAGCGTCGGTCCTACGTCCCGGGCGGGATCTGCCGGGGTTGTTGACCGTTCCCGCGGTGCAGTATCGGATTCCGAGCCCCGATCACCCGGGCCGCTTTCACCTCCTTCAGGTCCTGTTCAACTGGCGGGCCCTGCAACTCTATCCGCCCCATGACGATGTGGACCCCTTTGCCCACGCGCACGTCTTTCTCCTCCCGAAGGACAGGCGAGAGGAATTGAAGAAAACATTCGAAGCGTCATCGGTTCGACTGCCCGCCACGACTCATTGACGCGCGCACCTCATCCCCAGCGCGAAGTTTCGCGTTCCCATCGGTCGTTCGTTTTCGAGCGCTAGATAGTCGACGAGGTCCGCGGAGCTCGTCTCGTCCCAGTTGCCGCCGCGCGTGATTCGAAATCCGCGCGACGGTTTTCCTCCGCTCGTGCGGATCGAATCCGTCCATTCCTGCAGATTGCCGGCAAGGTCAAACACTCCATAGGGGCTCACGTCGCCGGGAAAGCTGGCCACCGGGGCGGGTCCGATCGCACCCGTGTCGCGCACTTTCGCGGGAACCGGCGTCAACGGCGCGCCCCATGGAAAATTCCGACGCGGCCGCGGATTCGGTGTTCCATCCGGGAGGACCAGTCCTCCACGCATCGCCTTTTCCCACTGCTCGGTGCTGGGCAGCTGTTTGCCGAGAAACCTGCAATAGGCGCGCGCCTCCACCCAGGTGATGGCGGAGACCGGCCACGCCGGTCGTGCCGCGTGTTGCAGTGAACGTGTCTCTGGATACGCCGGCATCGACACCCCGGTCACGTCTTCCATTGCGGCGAACGCCGCAAATGCCGCATTGCTGGTCTCGGTACGGTCGATCCAGAACGTCGGCAACGCGATCGTCGTTTCAGGCGGGGCATCCGGAGATGCGGCCACGTCGTGCGAGATGGGGTCGCCCGCACCGCCTCGGATCGAAGGGCCTTGAGAAACCATTTGCATCTCCGCCCGTGTGACCTGGCAGGTCGGAACCCGCACGCGCACGTGCAGCTCATTGCGGTTGCGTAGCGCGTATCCGGGGAGCTGCCGGAGCGGTACGATGGACGGCGCACACCGCTCGGATCCCTGCCCACGACCGGTGACCACGAGGTATGCCCTGCCGCCGCGGGCCTCGACGTGCTCCACCCGAGATAGACGGTCCGACGCCGGCGCGGGCGTCCCGCGCACGACGAGGAACTCGGCGACCGGCTTGCCGGGACTGTCCGGGTCATCGGGGTCGGGTTCGTGCAGCTGCCACCGCAGGTTGGGCAGTGCGTCCGCAGGCAGCGCGACGGGCTTGCGGCCATCGACGTCCCAGTCGAACGGCGCCAGCTCGAGCGCGAACCGTCCCATGTCCCGCTCGAGCAATCCTTGCTCTCGCTGCGCGCGCGCGCGCTCGACGGCCCAGCGATACGTGATCGTGCCCGCGATGGCCAATGCCAACGCGCCGATGGCGCCCCACACCAGCGCTCGACGCCGGAAAACCAGGCGAGATGCGGCGACCAATTCGGCGGGCGTCCATTGCCCGCCGCTCCGACGGTGCGCCCACTCGGTCTCCAGCTCGCCCACCGCATCGGCGTGGGACCGGAGCTCGCGCAGCTCGGCACGGTTGAGCAGGCTCGGTTTGTCCGGCTGCGATCTCCGCAGATGATAGCGAACCAGCTCGATCGCGCGCCGGCGCGCGAGATCTCGGCGGTCGATCCAGCCGAGGACGCGGGGGACGAGGCTGTCGTGGATGAGCTCCCACCCGGGTTCCCCGCCGCTCGTGCGCAGCCGCACGACCAGCCCGCGAGCATGCAGGACCTCGAGGATACCGGCGACGTGCTGCGGGTCGTGCCGCCCGGCGACGACGTCCATGAGATCCGCCTCGGTCCGCACCGCCCGCGTGTGGGCAGACGTGACGAGAGCGAGGAACAGGTCGCGGGCGATGGCCGCGGCGTCGGCATCGAGCTCGGTGTCGAGCACGCGGTCCAGGTACTCACCCACGATCGCATCGAGGCCGCCCAACCGGCGGTAGTGCGCCAGGGTCAGCGTGGCCTCGCCGGGCGCGAGCGCCTCGCACAGGACCGAGCACGCGAGCTGTAGATGGGGCGGGTACACTGCCGGCACCGCGCCCCAACCCATCTCGGGGCCGATGGCCGCGGCGGCGGCCTGGAGGTCGCCCAGCATGACGTCGAGGAGATCGGGCGCGACGGACAGTCGGGCTTCGGTAAGCGGCCCGGAGATGGCTTCCCGCGCGCCCTCCGGGGCGAGCGGCCCGAGGCGCAGGACCGGGATCCCTTCCTCGAGATGCCGGCTCCGCTCGATCAAGCGAGCGAGGAAATCCTCGCGCACGCTGAGCACCACCGAGACGTCCGCGTCGACCGGCCAACGCTCGAAGGCGAGCACCTGCCGCACGATGTCAGCGTCGGCATCGCGCGGTTCCTCGTCGGCGAGAATCACCTCGAGCTGGTCCACTATCAGGACGAGCTTCCCCCGGTGCCGCTCGTGCCAGCACGCGATGGCGTCCGACACGCCGGCGGCCCCGGGCCAGATCGCGCCCGCCAGCGTCGCGGCCGCGCCCGTCCGGCATGAAAGATAGACCGGCCTCACTCGCAGCTCCTCGAGACGAGCGAGGAGCCCCGCCCGCAGGAGCGACGTCTTCCCCGTGCCCGATGGTGCAGTGTAGACGACGGCCCGCCGATACAGCACGTGGTCGGTCAAGCCGGCGACGTCGCGCTCGCGGCCGTGCAGCCGCCCTCGGTCTCTCTCGGTCAGGGGCGCGAGGTGGCGGAAAGGCGGTGGCGCCGCGATCGTCTGCGACCGGACACGAGCCTTGCCGGTCAGCGCGTCCGCGAAGTCGGCGGCCGTCGCGAAGCGCGCGGCTGGATCCACCGCCAGGGCTCGCGTCAGTACAACGCGAAGATCCGCGTCGGGGATGGCGTCGACTGGCGGTACCAGCTCCTCGGCACTGCGACGCCGCCACCCGGTGAGCAGGGTGACGAGGACCAGCGCCGCGGAAAACACGTCGGAGCGAGCGTCCACCCGCCCTTCGTTCAATTGCTCGGGCGCCATGTAGGCGGGAGTCCCGCCCGCCGACTCCACCGCGCGTCCGTGCGGACGGAGCCGCGCCAGCCCGAAGTCGACCAGGACGAGCCGTTCCCCTGTCCGGCCGCGCACCACGATCGCGTTGGCCGGCTTGACGTCGGCGTGGATCAGGCCGGCCTCGTGCGCGGCTGCGAGGCCGGCGAGCAGCTGCTCCACGAGGCCGATTGCGCGCTCGCGCGCGACCGGCCCCTCCTCGGTGACGATTTGCTGCAGATCCCGGCCGACGAGGAGCTCCATGGCGAAGAAGAGACGCCCATCCGGAGTGATGTCAGCCTGGTAGATGCGCACTACGTTGGAGTGGTCGAGGCGGCCCACGCTCTGGATCTCCTGCACGAACAGCCGACCATCGACGGATGCCGGATCGATCCCCGAATGGAGCACCTTGATCGCGACGTCGCGCTCGACCGTCAACTGGCGAGCGCGGTACACGGTGGCGAAGCTCCCTTTCGCCAGCTCCCGCTCGACGCGGAACCTCCCTGGTAAGATGACGTGAATCAGTTCCTCCGGCGGGCGAGGCTCGGGCTGGCGCGCCACCGCGCGCCGGGATATCAGCGCGCGATGGGAGAGCCTGAAATCCCACAATCCCCCCAACGGCCGCGAAACCGCCAGGGTCTCGGATGCCGCCGATGGCTGCAAGGCCATCCTGGGAACGCTCTTCGCCAGGTGCTCGCTGATGCTGCGCAGTGTGATCGTCCCGGAGCGAGGATCGGTAGCTTCTCCGCACAGCCCGGAGAGAAGCGCATCCAAGGCCTGGCATTCCGCTTGGGAGGCGTGAACCGCGATGACGTGTGTGGGCCTGTTCGTGGCCAGCGCGTGGAGCCAAGCGGCCGCCCGCCCGGACGGGCCGTCTGCCGACACCAGGATGAGCGCACATCTCGCTCTGCACACCTGCCACCGGTCACGAATCCAGGACAGCGGGAGGGTAGCGTCGTCCGGAAAGTCCTCATGGTGGCTTCCCGCGACGAGCGCCGGTTCGCCCGAGTGGGTCGTGATGGCCCCGACGGCGGCAAGGATCACGACGTCGGCCGAGTACTGCGTGAGATCGCTGATATGCCGCTTCAGGCTGGCCTTATCGGGCGTGTAACGCTCTCCGGCGGTGGGAGACAAGCGGCGGATCCGCCACGACGATGCTGTGGCGAGCAATGTCTCGCCGATCTGGCCCAGCGTCTGCAGGACTGGCGTGGCGACCCCAGCGGTGCTCGCCGCAGGGTAACCTGCAACGAGAAGCGCAGCGCCCTGAGGAAGGTGTGAGGCCATGGGCCAGCCCACCGGTCGACACCGTAACATGCGGGGGCTGACTCGCGCGTGGGCCGCGAGAACTGCTGTTGCTAATGCCGAGTGCTGCTCATCATCGTCAACAATCGTCGTCGTAACGGCAACGAAGGCGTGCGAGCCCCACCCCGATCCGTTTGCGGGCGTCGTCCTCGTCGATGACGAGCTGCTTGGCCACGTCGCCGACGCTTGCGCCCCTCAGGAATCGCTGCAGCGCATCGGTGTACCCGCCCTCAGCGATGCACAGCCGGCGATCGGGAGACCCCCCGACGCTGTGCCTAATCACCGTGGCGTCGAGGAGGCGATCTCGCGGGATCGCATACTCGACCGCCTCTTCGGTCTTCGACCTCGCGAACCCGTCGGTCATCTGGTCTCGCCGGACAACCGGGGCCCTTTTTCCGTCGACGACGACTCCGACGATCTCTCCGTCGCAGTCGTAGCGGCGCGACATGGTGTCGCGTGGGGCTCGCGCCGCGCACCCGGTCGCCATCGCGGCGAGCACGAATGCGCACACCTCCAGACCTTCTCGTCCTGTTCGTCATTGTTACGCATCCTTTCCCGACCTCGTTGAACCCCTCAGCCGTGTGACCATGGAAGCATTTCGTGTGCCATCGCATCCTCAGCTCCGAGGAGGCCCGCCGGCTCGGGAAGGCGTCTAAGCCAGCGCCGCAACGGTCAGAGTGGCCGAGCATGGTGTCCCCCCTCCAGGACCGCCGTCCGCCTGGTGTCCACTAGGTAGGACACCCAATCGACGGGTGTCCGACCGCTCGAGTGGGCCGAAGGCGAGTAACCTGATCCAGAACGCGTGAAGCAGGTCGACCGCTTACCCGGGTGGTCCAGCCGCGCCCGTGATCGAGCGCAAATCCTGCATCCTCTATCGCCTGAAGGTCCCGCCTCACCTGCGGCCCGGAAACCCAGAACTCGTTGGCCAGCTCCGAAAGTTCGGTCGCGGCTCTGCGGTTCCGGAGATGCTCGAGGATCCGGAGGGCTGCGGTCTGCGACACGGCTGCCCACATCCACCTGATCGTCGAGGCCGCCGACCGCACCGAGTCATCGCGCGGTGTCCAGGGGCTCGCCTCGGGCATCGCCCGCGTCGTCCACAGGACCGCCGGCTGCGCCGGCGGCCTGTGGCGCGATCGCTACCACGCGCGGCCGCTCAGGACGCCCACGGAGGTTCGCAAGTGCTTGATCTACGTCCTTCGGAACGGCCGCAAGCACGGATCGACCGCGTCCGCCGTCGATCCATGCTCTTCGGCCGCCTGGTTCGAGGGGTTGCGCACCGACCCCGGACCCGTGGTGCCCGCCACGACCTGGCTCCTTGCGACGGGCTGGCGGCGCGCCGGCGGCGCGCTCCGCCCCGAGGAAGCGCCCGGCTAACCCCGCTGCCGCCGTGCCTCGTAGAGAAGGATCCCGGCGGCCACCGACACGTTCAACGACGCCACCCTTCCGGTCATGGGGATCTCCGCGCGGTGGTCGCACGCCCGCTCCACGAGCGCGCGCATGCCCTTCCCCTCCGCGCCGAGGACGAACGCGATGGGCCCCTTGAGATCCAGCGACGCCGGCGGCTTGCCCTTGTCGGTCATCGCCCCCACCGCCCACAGCCCGCGCTCCTTCAGCTGCTCGATCGCCCGCACCAGGTTGGTCACGCGGCAGATCGGCAGGTGCTCGGTCGCGCCCGCCGACGCCTTGACGGTCACCGGGGTCACGGGCGCGGCGCGGTCCTTGGCCAGAACGACGGCGTGCGCGCCGAGCACGTGCGCCGAGCGCACGATCGCGCCCAGGTTGCGCGGATCCTGCACGCCGTCGAGCACCACCACCAGGGGCGGCTCGACCGTGGCGTCGAGGACATCGTCGATCTCGCGGTACGCGTACTCGCCGGCGATCGCGACCACGCCCTGGTGGCGCGCGTCGGGACCGGCGAGCGCGTCGAGCTCGCGTCGCGTCCGCTCCTCCAGGGCGATCGCCCGATCGCGCGCCAGCGCGATCAGCTCCTTGGCCACCGCCGCGTCGGCCACATACACGACCGCCACGTCCCGCGGGCGCGAGCGAATCAGCTCGCGCACCGGGTTCACGCCGTAGACGAGCCTCACGCCAGTTCCCGCAAGATCGCCTCGGCCGCGGCGCGCGGGTCCGCCGCGTCGCGGATGGGGCGCCCCACGACCACCAGATCGGCGCCCGCCGCGCGCGCCGCCGCCGGCGTGGCCACGCGCGCCTGGTCGTCCGCCGTCGACGCCGCCGGCCGCACGCCGGGCGTGACGATCAGGAAGTCCTCCGGCGCCGCGGCGCGGATCCGCGCCGCCTCGAGCGGCGACGCCACCACCCCGTCCAGCCCGGCCTCCATCGCCAGCGTCGCCCGCCGCACCACCACTTCCTCGACGCTGGGCTCGATCGCCACCTCGGCCAGATCCCGGCTCGTCAGCGACGTCAGGACCGTCACCCCCAGGATGCGCGTCCGCCCCGCCGCCGCGCCCACCGCGGCCTGCATCATCTTCGTGCCGCCGGCGACGTGGACCGTCAGCAAGTCCACCCCCAGCTCCGCCGCGCGCGACGTGGCGCGCGCGACCGTCTCCGGGATGTCGTGGAGCTTGAGGTCCAGCATCACGTCGAGGCCGCGGCCGACCAGACGGCGCACCAGCTCCGGCCCCTCGGCGGTGTAGAGCTCGAGCCCCACCTTGACCCGCGTGACCACGCCCGCCAGCTTGGCGAGCAGCGCCTCCGCGGCGGCCGCGTCCTCCACGTCGAGCGCGACGATGAGGCGATTGCCCGTCATGGCACGAGCTTCGCCAGCGCCGCGCGCACCCGCCCCGCCACCGTCGCGGCCGCATCCGCCGCCGGGATGAGCGACGGCTCCTTGTCCCCGCGCGCCTTGAGCTCGAGCTTCCCCTCGGCGAGCGAGCGCTTGCCGATCGCAACCCGCAGCGGGATCCCGATCAGGTCCGCGTCCTTGAACTTCGCCCCCGGCCGCTCGTCGCGGTCGTCGTAGAACACCTCCACCCCGGCGCCGCCCAGCTCGGCATAGAGCTTCTCCGCCGCCGCCACGACGTCCGCGTCCTTGGGCTGGAGCGTCAGGATCTGCACGTGATACGGCGCCAGCGACATCGGCCAGACGATCCCGTCCTCGTCGTGATTCTGCTCGATCGCCGCCGCCGCGACGCGCGTGATGCCGATGCCGTAGCAGCCCATCACCATCGGGCGCAGCGCGCCGTCCTCCCCCAGGAACGTGCACCCCATCGGCTCGGAGTACTTCGTCCCCAGGAAGAACACGTGCCCCACCTCGATGCCGTTGAACCGCTCGAACGTGCCCGTGCCGCAGCGCGGGCAGCGATCGCCGGCCACCGCCGTCCGCAGGTCGACCCACTCCACCTCGCGCACGTCGCGCGCGACGTCCACGCCGGTGTAGTGCGCGTCGGCCGCGTTCGCGCCGGTCACCGCGCCCGTCATGCCGGCCACCTCGAGATCGGCGAGGATGCGCACGCCCGTCAGCCCGACGGGCCCGGCGAACCCGACCGGCGCGCGCGTGATCTCCGCCACCTGCGCGTCCGACGCCATGAACAGGTCGGTGGCGCCCAGCGCCCGCTTGAGCTTGATCTCGTTCACGTCGTGGTCGCCGCGCACCAGCGCGACCACGCCTTTGCCGTCGGCGATGAACACCAGCGTCTTGATGAGGCGGCTGGGCGGGACGCCCAGGAGCTCGGCGACCTCGTCCACCGTCTTCTTTCCCGGCGTGGCGACCTTCGCCAGCGCCGCCTCGACGCGCGCCGGCGCCGGCGGCCGCAGGATCTCCGCCTGCTCGACGTTGGCGGCGTAGTCGCAGTTGGTGCACGACACGATTTTGTCCTCGCCGCTCTGCGCCAGCACCTGGAACTCGTGCGACAGCGTCCCGCCGATGTTCCCCGTATCGGCCTCGACCGCGCGGAACTGCAGCCCGCAGCGGGTGAAGATCCGCGTGTAGGCGTCGTACATCGCCTGGTACGCCTTCTTGCACGCCTCGTCGGACACGTCGAACGAGTACGCGTCCTTCATGATGAACTCGCGGCCGCGCATCAGCCCGGCGCGCGGCCGCAGCTCGTCGCGGAACTTCGACTGGATCTGGTAGAGGTTGAGCGGGAGCTGGCGGTACGACTTCACGTCGCGCCGGACCATGTCCACCACGACCTCCTCGTGCGTGGGCCCGATGCAGAAGTCCGCGCCCTTGCGGTCCTTGAAGCGCAGGAGCTCCGGCCCGTACTTCTGCCAGCGCCCGCTCTCCTGCCACAGCTCGGCGGGGATGGCAGCCGGCATGAGGATCTCGAGCGCGCCGGCGCGGTTCATCTCCTCGCGCACGATGTCCTCGATCTTCTTGACCGTCCGCCAGCCGAGCGGCAGGAACGAGTAAATCCCCGCTGCCACCTTGCGCATGTAGCCGGCGCGCAGGAGATAGATGTGCGAAACGACCTGCGCCTCGGCGGGGACTTCCTTCTGGGTGGGTATGAACGCTTGAGACCAGCGCATGCGGGATCGAGCTTTTAGCACGCTCACGGCCCGAACGTGAACGCAAACGCGCGCAGGCCGGGATCGGACGTCACCAGCTCCAGGCGGTGCTTCTTCTTCTCCGCCTTCGCGACGAGCCGGATCATCCCCGCGCGATCGAAGCGCGCCACGCCGTCGGGCCCCACGTCGGCGCCGCGCTCGGCCGAGACCGGCTTGCCGTCGAGGAGCACCTTCACCTCGCCCTTCCCCGACGGGCCGGGCTGCATGACCAGGTTCACCTCGCCGGCGACGACGTCGAGCGCGATCTTTCCCGGCTTGTCGCCCGCGTGCTCCACGTACTCGGGCCGGTCGAGCCACGTGTCGTCGAGCTTCACCGCGCCCTCCTCGCGCCGGAGCCGGCCAAGGTACGTCTCGGGGGAGATCCCCTCGCGGCGCGCATAGTCGGCGCGGAACTCGGTCACCTCCCGGGTGACCGGGGGCAGCTTCGCGGCGGGGTTCGCGACGAGGACCAGGCGGCGGATCTCCGCCTCCACCTCGTTGTAGCCCCCCTCGCCCATCCAGCTCTTGACGAGCTTCCCCCGCGCGTCGAAGAGGTACTTGGCCGGCCACGACTGGTTGTGGAACGCCTCCCACGTGGCGAAATCGTTGTCGATCGCGATGGGGTAGGTCAGCCCGTGCTCGCGGATGCCGCGGTCGATGTTCTCGGCGCGCTTGCCGAAGTCGAATTCCGGCGCGTGCACGCCCACCACGACCAGCCCGGCGGAGGCGTAGTCGCGGTGCCACGCGCGGACGAACGGCAGGGTGCGGATGCAGTTCACGCACGTGTACTCCCAGAAGTCCACCAGCACGACCTTGCCGCGCAGCGCGTCGGGCGTGAGCGGCGCGGAGTTGACCCATCGCTCCACGGTGAACGCGGGCAGCGGCGCGCCGGGGCTGGGAATCTCCGCCGCGGCGGCGGTGGCGGCGAACAGGACGAAGACGAGGGCAAAGCGCATGTCTTAGCTTACGGGCGAGCGGGCGCGTCCGTTACCGGCCGCGCGCGCGTGGTCCGGTCGACGAAGAAGACCGCGTCGAAGAGCTCGGGCAGGACGACCGTGCCCGACATGGTGTCCTCGTTGATGAACACCGCGCCGACCTGGAACATCGGCCGGGCGCCCAGCAGCCAGCGCGCGCCCGCCGCCGCGCCCGCGCGGCGCAGGTCGAGCGCGAAGGGCGACATCGCGGCGCGGGCGAACGCCTCGCCGATGCTGCCGGGCGGCGACGGCCCCACCGTGTGCTCGGTCAGCCCGGCCGGCTTGCCCGAGCGGAAGCCCATGGCCTGGAATGAGCCGCGGTTGAACGTGAAGCCGAACGCGACGTAGTCGTCGCCGAAGATCTTCTTCAGATGCGTTCCCATGGGCAGCCCCAGCTCGCCCCGGCTCACGTGGTAGTTGTGCGCCCACACCACCATCTTGGTTCCGGGCGGCTCCTGGTCCAGCAGCCACTTGACGTTGTCCGCCATCGCGCGATCGCGCGCGGGCAGGCTCCTGCGCAGGTCCGCCGCCTGCCGGACGACGACCAGACTCTGCCGGGCGCGCGCGAAGTCGACCGGACCGAGCTGCTTCTGCCAGACGTCCCGCTCGCGATCGAAGCGGGCGATGAGCCCATCGAGCGCGGCGATCGCCTTGTCCTGCGCCGCCGCGTCGGCGGCCTCGAACGCCCGCCGGCCGCCCTCGTCGTCGAGCAACGCCAGCGCCGGCTCCGCCGCGGCCTCGGGCGCCACGCGGGCAAGCGCCACCCTCACGCGCGCGACCGCCACCCGCGTCGTCTGCATGTCGAATCCGTAGAAATGCAATTTGCGCGGGTGCCGGGGGTCGGCGTTCCAGCGGCGCATCCACTCGATGAGGGCGAGCACCTCCTCGGTGTTCCACGTCCAGAAGTACATCCCCGCCAGCGCGCGCTTGGCGTCGCCCGTTCCGGTGGTGACGTACTCGTCGACGGCGAGCGACTCCGGCCAGTTGGCCTCGATGGCGAAGACGGTGAACCCCATCTTCTCGACGAGGAACTGCAGCATGCGGTGCTTGATCTGGAAGAACTCGCGCGTGCCGTGGGTGGCCTCCCCCAGGCCGACGAGGCGCGCCCGGCCGACGATCTTGCCGATCGGGGTCATGTCGGCCGTGGGGCCGCCGGGCTCAGCGGTGCGCAGCGGGATCGCGTTGGCTTTGAGCCAGGCGACGAATTCGGCCGGCGCGGGCCCCTCGACCGTCGCCGGCAGCACCACCTCCTGGGACCGGTCGACCGGCTTCGACGCGCCCCGGATCCCGGGCACGGCCACGGCGAGGTTGTGCTGGCCGGGGAGGAGCGTGACCTCGAACGCGCCGTCGCGGCGAACCGGCGCGTAGAACACGTCCCCGTCGTCCTGGCCGATGCGGGTGGCGACGATCCAGCCGTCGGGCGGAAACTGCGCGCGCCCGGCGTCGACGCGCCCGCGGATCGCCATGCCGCCCTCGCCGAGCGCGAGCGTGACGTCGATGTCGCGGTCGATGCGCTCGACCTTGCGGAACGCCGGCGCGCGGCCGGGCGCGGTCGCCGTCAACGCGTAGCGGCCGTCCGGCGCGGAGAAGGCGAAGCGACCGCCGCCAGCGGCGCGCGCGACGGCGCGGGCGCGCGGGGCCAGCGTCGGGACGAGCGCCACCACCGCGCCGTCGACGGGCTTCCCCGCGGGATCGACGACCCGTCCGCGGATCGCGACGCCGGGTACCTCGACCGCGGACACCGCGAAGTCGTCGACCCACATCCGCCCCTTGCCCGCGAGGACCGCGCCGAACACGATGCCCGTCGCGTCCGGCGGGACGTCGACGCGGACCTCGCGCAACGTCCACGGCGTCGTGCCGGCGACCGGACGATCCCCCATGTTGTCGAGCGCGAGAGGCACGTCGCCGCCGTCGACCCGCACCCACAGGACGGCGTGCGCGACGTCCTCGGTGCGCATCCAGGCGGCGACGGTGACGCGCTTGCCGCGCGCGCCGGCCACCGGCCAGCTCGTGCCGGCGGCGGCGTACAGCTTCGGGCTCACCGCCTCGACGCGCAGGCTGCGCCTGCCGCCGTGCGGCGCCTGGGTGTCCAGCGAGAAGCGGTAGCCGTCGCCGTTGGCGAACCAACCCTCGTAGGTGTCGCCGGCCTCGAAGTCGAGGTTCGGGGCCGGTGCCGGTGGAGGATCGGCGCCGGCCGCGGCCGCCCGCAGCGCGAGGACCGCGAGGAGCGCCGCTCGCTTCATGCGCGCATCTTAACGCCGAAGCGCGGTGACGACGAACCCGTCCCCCTTGTCCGCGATGGTGTAGAGCACGCCGCGGTCGGCGCGGTTGCCGTGCCCGTCGAACGCGATGTCCCCGGTGAGCCCGGGGACGCCGCGCACCGCCGCCAGCCACGCCGCCACCGTGTCGCGCCCCTCGCCCCCGCGCTCGACCGCCTGGCGCAGCAGCATCGCCGCGTCGTACGCGTAGGCGTCGAGGTAGGTGGGATCCTCGCCGAACACGTTGCGGAAGCGCGCGACGTACGTGCCGATGCGCTCGTCGCCATCGTCGGGGTAGAAGCCGGGCGCGAGCACCGCGCCGTTGGTGTAGCGCCCCGACCCCTTGAGGAAGCGGGGGGCGATCGCCTCGGCGGTGGCCAGGAGCACGATGGCGCGTCCGCGCTTCGGCTTCTTGGCCCCGGGCGGCGCCACCACCAGATCGGCCACCGCGAGCTGCGGCGCCACGAGCTCGAGTCGCGCCGCCGCATCGGGGACGAACAGCGCGTCGATCGCCGCGTCCTTGATCTTCCCCACCGGTCCCACGAACGACGTCGCGTCCTTGGGGTACTTCTCGTCGGCGACGATCGCGCCGCCGCCCGCCTCGACCTCGGCGCGGAACGCGGCCGCCGCGCGCTGGCCGTAGGGGATGTCGGGGGAAAGGATCGCGAATCGCTTGCGCCCCTTCGCCAGCGCCCACGCCGCGAGCGCGCGGGCGCGCGCCTCGACGGGGACGACGATGCGGAACACGTGCGGCGAGCCGGCGAGCGGAACGTCGCCGACGTCGAGCGCGACCAGCGGGACGCCCAGGGCCTCGGCGCGGCGCGCCGCCTCGTCGGCGGCGTCCTTGTCGGCGGGCCCGACGAGCCCGACCACGCCGCGGGCGGCGAGCGCGTCGACCGCCTCCGCGGCGCGCCCCTTTGCCTCGCCGACGTCCTCGAGCGCGACCTCGAGCGAGCCCTCGCCGAACGCGCCGGCGGCGAGCGCCAGCCCGCGCTGCGCCGCCTCGCCGACGAGCCGCCGCTTCCCCGACAGCGGCAGGAGCGCGCCGAGCAGCCGCCCCTCGACGGTGGCGCCGCCGCGCTCCTCGCCCTCGATCCCCGCCGCCCCGCGCGCCGAGGCGGTCTCGCTCCACACCGAGCGGGCGAGCTCGTCCCGTCCGGACGCGCGGTAAATCATCGCCAGCCGCCGGCCGAGGAACGCCGCCGACACGCGTCCCTTGTCGAGCCTGCCGTAGGTCGGCTCGAGCTTGTCGTCGGGGAGCTTGTCGACGAGCGCCCGCACGCGCATGAGGACGTAGGCCCGTTCCGCCGGCCGCGCGCGCGCGAAGAACGCGTCGTAGTGCTCGAGCGCCGCCGGGACGTCGCCCAGCGCCGCCGCCGCGTCGGCCAGCGAGGCGTGGCGCTCGGTGTCCTCGTCGCGATCGTCGGGCGCGAGCGGCTCGAGCAGCGCGCGCCCGCCGGCGGCGTCGCCGTCCTGCACCTTGACGAAGCCGAGGTAGAGCTGCGCCTTCTTGCGCACGTCGTCGGGCGTCTGGGGGTCGGCGTGGAGCTTGCCGAGGACCGCGGCCGCCTGGGCGCGATCGCCCCGGCGGAACGCCGTCATCCCCGCGTAGAGCTCGGCGTACGGGACGGCGGGGTCGCCGGGAAACTCCTGCGCCACGCGGGCGAGCTCCCTCGCGGCGGCGTCGTAATCGCCGACCTCGTAGCGGGCGCGGGCGGTTTCGAAGCGATCGCGCGCGGCGGCGTTGCCGGTCTTGGGCGGGGCGAGCCCCGGCCGGGGACAGGCGACGAGGAGGGCGAGAAGAACCGCAAGGCTGCGCATGCGCCGCGGATTGTATACTCGCTGCATGAGCATGGACGCACTGTCCGCCCACCTGGACCGGGGCTGGGATCTGCTCCGGAAGAACGATTTTGCGGGCGCGCGTATTTCCGCGCAGGCCGCAAAAAAGCTCGACCCCGAATCTCCCGAGGCCCTGTGCCTCCTGGGCGCGGTCGCCGCCGGCGAGGGTGCGGAGGACGAGGCGCTCAAGCTCTACCGCCAGGCGATGAAGATCGACGGCGAGTACGTCGCGCCCATGCTGTACGCGGCGGAGATCCTCCTGTGGCCGCGCGAGGAATACGACGAGGCGCTCCATCTCATCGACCGCGCGCTCGACATGGCCGAGGAGGAAGAGGACTACCTCGACGCGCTCTTGCTCAAGGCGGAGGCGCTGGCGTCGATGGGGGAGGACGCCGACGCCAAGGCGGTGCTCGGCGAGCTGCCGCCGGTGGACTTCCCCGAGGCAGGGTTCCACCTGCGCGCCGCGCGCAGCTACCTGGACCTCGAGCTCACCGACGAGGCCGAGGCCCACTACCAGAAGGCGCTCAAGCTCGAGGAGAGCGCCGACGCCTACCACGGCCTGGGCATGGTGTACGAGGCGCGCGACGACGTCCGCCCGATGGTGCGCTGCTGGCTCAAGGTGCGCGAGCTCGACCTCGAGGAGGAGCCCGTCCCGTGGACGCTGTCGCAGGAGGAGTTCGAACGCGTCGCCGAGGAGGCCCTGGGCGAGCTCCCCGACCGCATCCGCACCCTTTTGCAGAACGTCCCGATCGTGGCGTCGGACTACCCGTCGATCGAGATCATCGCCGAGGGGAACGACCCCCGCATGATGGGGTTCTTCTCCGGCGTGCCGTACCCCGAGAAATCCAACGTGGGCTCGGTGCCTCACCTCGACTGCGTGTTCCTGTACCAGAAGAACATCGAGCGCATGGTCAAGACGCGCGAGGAGGCGGCGCGCGAGATCCGCATCACGCTGCTCCACGAGACGGGCCATTTCTTCGGCCTCTCCGAGGAGGAGCTGGAGGAGATGGGCTTGGGGTAGGCTACTGGGTGAGATCGAGCGCGGCGGTCAGGTCGCCCATCGCCTTGCCGCCGTTCGCGACGAGCGCGGTGTCGCGCGCCGTGAGGCCGGGCAGCGTGGACAGGTCGAACCGGCGGGTGATGAGGCGCAGGATCGACGCGGTGTCGTACTGGGTGTGGTCGACCGTGCCCTTCTTCGCGTAGGGCGAGATGATGAGCGCGGGGATGCGCGTCCCCGGGCCGAGGAGGTCGCCCTTGGGCGGCGCGGCGTGATCCCAGTAACCGCCGTTCTCGTCGTAGGTGAGGACGATCACCATGTGCGCCCACTGCGGGCTCGCCTGCAGCTTGGCGATCACGTCGGCGATGTGGGCGTCGCCCGCCTGGATCGCGGCGTAGCCGGGGTGCTGGTTGAGATCGCCCTCCGGCTTGTAGAACGTGACCGGCGGCAGCGTGCCGGCGGCGGCGTCGGCGACGAGATCGTTGTAGTCCTTGAGGTGGGCGGTGCGGTCGGCGGCGTGCGCATGCGGATCGAAGCCCGCGTAGTAGTTGAACGGCTGGTGGTGGAACTGGAAGTTCGGCGCCGCGCCGGGCGGCGAGCTCGGCGGAAAGTTGCGGTCGGTCGTGGCGATCTGCAGCGTCGACGCCCATGCGCCGGCGTACCACTTCCACATGATGCCCTTGGCGGTGAGCAGGTCGCCCACGTTCTGCTGCGTCTGCGGCGGAAGGGTGTTGGCCTTCATCGGGTCGGCGTAGAGCTTGGTGGTGTCGGTCGCGGCAAAGGCGTTGAAGCTCGGCTGGTACGGCGGCCCCATCGTGTTCACCGCGCGGAACGTCCCGTCGCCGAAGTAGTTCTTGGGGGCGATGTTGCCGCTCAGCATGAACGCGGGCGGGCCGTCGAGCGCCGACGGCATCGTCTTGGTCGCGTCGATGGTCAGCCGGGGCAGGAACTTGCCCGACGCGTCGGTGTCGAGGACCGCGATCGTCGGCTTGGCCGGGTTGGTGTCGGCGTTGGGGTACTCGGGCGCGCAGGCGCAGATCAAGTACTGATGGTTGAGGAACGACCCGCCGAACGTGGCCTGGTAGAAGTTGTCGGCGAGGACGTATTGCTTGGCGATGTTCCACAGCGCCATCTTGCTGCCGTCGTAGTGGCCCATGACGAGACCGCCCGCGTCGGCGAACGCGGCGAACTTGTCGTTCTTGCCGCCGTTGATCTGCATCTGGTTCTCGAAGAAGCGGTGGTAGAGGTCGCGCGTGATGGTGGACAGGGTGAGGCCGAACGCGTCCTCGATCTTGAACGGCTCGTTCGGCAGGTTGTCGCTCTGCGCCTGGGTGACGACCGGCGTCTGGCCGGCCGCGGTCACGCCGCCCCAGGTCTGCGGCAGCTTGGCGAGGCTCGTCCCGGCCGAGTCGCGGTCGGTCTGCGCGATGTAGGAGCCCGCCGCCGCGGCGTTGACGCCGGGGATGCCGTTGGCGCCCGGAAACAGACCGTAGATGTTGTCGAAGCCGCGGTTCTCCGCGTAGATGACGACGATGGTGGCGACCTTGTCCTTGAGCGCCTGGGTCGTATCGACGGGCTCGTCGCTCGAGCAGGCGCCGAGGCCGGCCGAGATCGCGAGCGCGAGGGTGAGTCGGGTCCAAGTTGACTTCATCGCTGCCGCCTCCTGAAAAGTGCGCCCATCCTGGACCGCGCGCGTGACGCGGCGATGGCCCGCGCGAGTCGAATTGAGTCGGATGCGCGGTCGCGCGGCGCGGTGACGTTCCGCCATCGACGCGCCATCCGCGCGGCGTATGGATTCGCCATGAAGCGAGCGAGCGCCGGCGCGCAAGCAGGCGACCCTGGAGCGAGGCGCAGCCGAGCGACCTGGAGCCGCGCGCCGGCGCGAGCGAGCGATGCAACCATGACACGAGCGATGCAACGATGACTCTGCGCTTGGCCATCGGCGCCGCGCTGCTCGTGGCGACGGCCGGCTGCCGCCGCGACGCCCCGGGCAAGGCGACGGAGCCCGCGGCGCGCACGGCGTTCTACGCGTCCACGTTCTCGAAGCGGCCGTCGGTGCCCGCGATGACGGCGCTGGGGCGCGCGCTGTTCTTCGATCCGGCGCTGTCGGCGTCGGGGAAGCTCGCCTGCGCCACCTGCCACGATCCGGCGCGGGCGTACGGGCCGCCCGGCGACGGCGCGGTGGCCCTCGGCGGGCCGACCATGACGGCCGCGGGCGTGCGGGCGGTGCCGTCGCTGCGCTATCTCCAGCAGGTGCCGCCGTTCACCGAGCACTTCCACGACTCCGACGAGAACGACAGCCTCGATCAGGGTCCGGCGGGCGGCCGCACCTGGGACGGACGCGCGCAGTCCGCGCACGACCAGGCGCGGCTGCCGCTGCTGTCGCCGCTGGAGATGGCGAACGCGAGCCTCGACGCGGTCGCCGCCAAGGTCGCGGCCGCGCCGTACGCGCCGAAGTTCCGCGAGACGTTCGGCGACGACGTGTTCGCCGACCCGGCGTTGGCGACCAAGGCGATCCTTCTGGCGCTCGAGGTGTTCCAGCAGAGCCCGGCGGAGTTCTACCCGTACACCAGCAAGTACGACGCGTACCTGCGCGGGCAGGCGAAGCTCACCGACGCGGAGGCGCGCGGGCTGGCGCTGTTCAACGCGCCGGCCAAGGGCAACTGCGCCAGCTGCCACCCCAGCGCGATCAAGGGCGGCGGGTTCCCCGCGTTCTCCGATTTCGGCTTTGTCGCGGTGGGCGTGCCGCGCAACCCCGAGATCCCCGCCAACGCCGACCCGGCGTACTTCGACCTCGGCCTGTGCGGGCCGTTCCGCACCGATCTGCGCGGCCGGCACGAGTACTGCGGCATGTTCCGCACGCCCACGCTGCGAAACGTGGCCCTCAAGCGGCGGTTCTTCCATAACGGGTCGTTTCGCGACCTCACCCAGGTCGTGCGCTTCTACGTCGAGCGCGACGTGCACCCGGAGAAGTTCTATCCGCGCGGCGCGTTCGACGATCTGCCGCCCGAGTACCGCGCGAACGTCAACGCGGAGCCGCCGTTCGGCCGGCGCGCCGAGCCCGCGCTCACCGAGGCGGATATCGCAGACGTCGTCGCGTTCCTGGGGACGCTGACGGACGGGTACGGCCCTTAGGAGCGTGAAGGGCGTTGCCCTTCACGCGGTGAAAAGCATAGCGGGGTTCCCGCCCCTTCGGGGCGGTCCCCGCTAGGGCCGCCGCGCGGCGATGCCGTACATGAGCGGGATGCGCGGCGTGCCGTGCGGCCACAGCCAGCGCCGCTCGCCGCCGTAGACGAGCGCCTCGGTCAAGCGGCATCCGTTGGAGTGGGGATACTCGCGCAGCGTCTCGACGACGAGCCCGGCGCGCGCGAGCGCGGAGACGACCTCGCCCATGCCGTACTGCCAGGCGACGGCGGGGATCGTGTTCTCGATGGTGTCGCCGGCGGTCACCGCGCCGAGCCCTTCGCCGGACATCGCGACGTAATCCCCGACCGGATCGCGGTAGGGGCCGCGGTGGAAGTAGTCGTCGCCGGTCAGGCGCAGGTCCTTGCCGATCGCGTAGACGAGCGGGTGGAACTCGACGTAGACGATGCGCCCGCCGGGGCGGAGGATGCGGGCGACGCCGCGCGCCCACGCGTCGAGGTCGGGGAGCCACGGCGTCGTGCCGTAGCTGGTGAACGCGACGTCGAACCGCTCCGGCGTCTCGAGCATCCACCCCACGACCTCGCGCTCGACGAAATCGGCGGCGATGCCGGAGTCCCGCGACAGCGCGCGGGCGAACCGGATCGCCTCATCGGAGAGGTCGACCCCCGTGGCGATCGCGCCGCGGCGCGCCAGGCAGAGGGTGTCCTGACCCGCGTTGCACTGCAGGTGGACGAGGCGCTTGCCGGCGACCTCGCCGAGGAGCTCGAGCTCCTCGGGGAAGAGCACGTCCCCGCCGCGGCGCAGGAACGCGGCCTGGTCGCCCTTGTGAGCGTTGTGGTTGCGGGTGGCGAGGTTCCAGCTGCGGCGGGTGGAGTCGTCGCTCACGCGGGCATCGTATCAGATCGGCTCCAGATGCAGGCTGACCCACACCCGCGACGCCGAGCCGGTGAACAGCAGCTGCACGTCCTTGCGCCAGCCGAGGTCGAACGGCAGGTCCCGCTCCTCCGAGCCGAGCGCGTCGTTGGCCGACGTGGGATCGTAATCCCACAACGCCGCGCCGAGATGGATCGTCCCGCCGGGCGCGGGCGTCACGTCCACCACCGCCTCGCCCAGGACTCCCTGCGCGGGGAACGTCTCCCCCCCGGCGATCTTCACGTACTGCGACGAGTCCTTGTCGAACAGCCACTGGGTCGCCCCGGCGCCGTACGCCGACACCGATCCGTAGATCTCGAGGTCGCCGCCCGCGTCGCTCGCCGTCTCGACGTAGATGTTCCTGAGGACCACCTGCACCTTCTGGGTCACGCGCACGCAGTCCTTCACCTGGTAGTCGTAGCTCCACGACATCCGCGCCGGCACGTTGTCCTTGAGATAGGCGAGCTTGTAGGCGATGGGCGCGCCGGGCGAATCCTTGGAGTAGTTGCCGCCCTTCTTCACGAACTCCACGAGCTTGTCGTAGCCGTCGATCACGCCCGCCGCGTCCTGGCCCGACCCGCCGAGGATGAAGAACGAGATGCGCGAGCGCGACAGGATGTCCTTGTACGTCACCGACGTGTCCCCCGAGACGTCCGCGCCGCCGCGGTACAGAAACTCGAGCGCGGCGCCCATCTCCTCCGCCGAGTACTCCGACTCGAACGTGAATACGACCAGCCGGCCGTAGGTGATCGACGACACGTAGACCGGCGGATTGCCGGGTCCCATCTTGCCGTCCAGGTCCGCGACGGTCGTCCGGTCGGCGAGGAACGCGGCGGCGTCGCGCGGCTGGTCGACGTCGACGGTGTAGTAGGCCTGGGTGAACTTGACCACGTACCGGCTCTTGACCGTCCGATCGTCGAAATGAAACGACGCGCTGACCTTGGCGACGTCGCCGGGCCAGCTCACGTTCGCCCCCAGCGCCAGCGTGAGCTGCTGGGAGCTCTGCACCTTCTCGATCTCCGAGCCGATGTTGGCGGGCGTGGCGCCGGTCACCTCCGCATCGAGGATCCGCCCCATCGCCTCGCGGTACGCGGCGAGGCTTGGGCCCTCGAGCGTGGCCGACTTCCGCCCGGCCAGGTTTTCGAGCGACACGGAAAACGTGAGCGGCGCGCGAGGCAGCACGATCTGCGTGAACAGACCCGTGTACAGCGAGTCGCCGCGCACGATCGCGCCGGGCCACAGGCTCTCCGAGTTGGCGGCGAACGCGACGACCTTGTCGAACTGCCGCGTCTCGGCGAGATTCTGCGTCGTGCACGAGTAGTCGCCGTCGCGCGCCGGGTCCGACTTGGGCCCCTGGGTCAGGCCCGGCGGATCCACCCGCAGCGCGGCGAGCGCGGCGACGTAGTCGTCGATTGCCTTCGCGGGGTCCGGCGTCCCGTCGGGCGCCGCCGCGCCGCAGGCGGCGGAGGTGGCTAGAGCGGTGGCTAACCAAAGCGAGGATCGCGCCATGGTCGGACCACCATGCCAGTCGTATGCCACGGCGCGGGGAGAGCAAATTCGAATGGTTGGGGCGCGGGATGGCTACTAGGGCTGCCGGAAGAACCCGTTCCGCTGGTCGTTCGCCCGGCCGGTGGGCCACAGGAGGCAGCCGGTCGCCGATCCGGGGACGGAGTAGACGTACGCGGCGGCCTGGCCGCTGGCGTCCTTCAGGCTCACCACGATGTCGAGGGTGCCGTTGCGATCCACGTCGGCGATCGTCGGCACCGCCATCGCGCCGCGCCCGGGCAGGTCGACGCGGTGCTCGAGCTGCCCGCGCGCGTCGAGGACGTACAGCGCCGACTGCGCGGTCGCCGTCGAGTAGGTGGCGAACACGATCTCCGGCACGCCGTCGCGCGACAGGTCGGCCACGAGCACGCCGCCGGTCAGCACGTTGGTCGCGCCGCTGAACTTGTAGGACCACCACTCGGTGCCGTTCGCGCGCACGGCGTGGATCCGGCCGTCGAAGGCGGCGAACACCATCTCCAGCCCGGGCGAATCCGGGTCGAGGTCGGCGACGGTGACCTGCTGCGTCTCGGCGACGATGTTGTTGCCGAGATCCTCGAGGCCGGCGACGTACTGCGACACGTAGAACGGCGCCTCGAAGCCGGGCGTGCGCGTGCCGTCGCGCGTCAGCACCCACAGTGCCGTCCCCTTCTTGCGGTCGGTTTGCGCCGCGTTCTGCACCGAGCTCAATACCACGATGTCGTTCTGCCCGTTGCCGTCGACGTCGGCGATCGCCGGCGCGCTGTTGGTGAAGTGCGCCTGCAGGGACGTCGCCTCGTTCGACGGCACGCCTGCCTTCGATTCGGCGTAGTCGAGAAGGAACCGGATCCCCGGGACCTTGGTGCGGCCCTGGAAGATCGGCGCCACGTCGTACGCGACGCCCGATCCCTGATGCCAGGACATGTAGGCGTTGTCCTGCGGCGCGAGGATGTCCCACTTGGTGTCGCCGTCGAGGCGGCCGACGGCGAGCGTCTGATCGAATCCGCCCGTCACCTGGCACGTCGAGTCGCAGCCCGAGGTGCCGGTCGTGTTGGGCGGGTACCCGGCCACGACGTCGCCGTTGGCCTTGAACGCCTGGATGATGTCGCGCTGGCCGTTCCCCTCGAGCGGCGTCGTCGTCACGGCGATGATCTCCGGCCTGCCGTCGCCGTCGATGTCGCCGGCCGCGACCGCCCGCACCTCGTCGCGCCACGCCTTGGGCCACCCCGCCACCACGCCGCCGTCGGCGTCGTACATGACGATCTGGTCGCGCGACGCGACGACCACCTCGAGGCGCGCGTCGCCGGTGAAGTCGGCCACGACCGGCGATGCCCAGATCCGCCCCGTCCCCGGCGTCCTCTGCCACTTGACCGTCCCTCCGGGCCGCCACACCACGAGCTTGGTGTCGCGCGTCACCACGATGTCGCTGATGGTGTCGTTGTCGAGATCGACGACGCTGGGCGACCCGAGCCAGCTCTCGTCGGTGACGCCGGTGAGCATCGTGGCGAGGACCGGCGCCTGCGCCGACGCGGTGCCCCCGCTCCCCGGCGCGCAGGTCGGCTTGGGGAGCGGCGGGACGACCGGGGCGTCGGGCGTGGGCACGATGGGACCGTCGACGCTCGAGCCCGCGTCGGGGGCGTCGCCGCCCCCGCTGCAGCCCGCCGCGACGACACACAGATAGACGATGCGACGCAGGTGCATGTACCCCTCCGCCGCATTTTCGCAGATCCTTTCGCCTACCGGAAGACGGCGACGCGATCGCCGAACAGCCGCTCCACGCGGTGGAGCAGCTCGTCCGTCGGCGCCACCGCGAACTCCGAGCCGAGCGGGATCACCGTCTCCGATCGCATCGGGATCTTGAGGTGTAGGTACGTCGCGCACGTACCCTTGTGCTGGAGGAGGATTCCCTTCAGCTCGTCGAGCTGATCCCGCTTCACCAGATCGGCGTTGAGGAGGATGTGCAGGCGGGTCGTCTTCGACGCGCGCAGGTCCGCGAGCGGCGTCGCGTCGGTGAGGTGGAAGCGGTAGTCATGGACTCCGTCTGCCGGATTCTCGCCCTCGTCGACGACGCGCCCGGTGCACAGGATCGGCTGGTCGCCGCCGCCACCTGGTTTGTCATTCAGGAGGTCCCGCAGCTTCTCGTACGTCTTGGGGAACACGACGACCTCGACCTGCCCGAGCTGGTCCTGCAGGTTGAAGAACGCCATGCGCCCGCTGCCGCTCTTGGTCGGACGCTCGCGGTAGTCGACGACGATCCCCGCCATCGACACCTCTGCCTCGTTCGCTTCGCCGCCGCCGCGCCACGCCTGGCTCGGCGGCTTGGCCCACTTTTCGAGATCGCCGGTGTTCGCGTTGGCGTAGCGCGAGATGTCGCCCTGGTAGCGGTCGAGCGGGTGACCCGTGATGTAGAAGCCGAGGCTCTCCTTCTCGAAGGCGAGCGTCTGCATCGGCAGCCACTCGTACAGGCTGTCGGGCTTGCCGTCGGGCCCGCCGGGCGGATACACCTCCGGCGCCTGGACGCCGTTCGCCGGCTCGGCCGCGCCCAGCAGGCCGAACAGCGACGTCTGCCCGCTCTTCTTGTCGCGCTGCGCCTGCGCGGCACGGTCCATCGCCGGCTCGATCGCGCCGAACACCTGCGCCCGCGTCAGCGACTTGCGCCCCGCCACCGTGTCGAACGCGCCCGACTTGACCAGCGCCTCGACGACGCGCTTGTTGATGCGCGTCTGGTCCACGCGCGCGGCGAAGTCGTATATCGACAGGAATGCGCCGCCCTCGCGCCGCGCCTCGAGGATCGCGTCCACCGCCGCCGCGCCGATGCCCTTCACCGCCCCGAGCCCGAAGCGGATCACC
This sequence comes from Haliangiales bacterium, assembly GCA_035259575.1. GTDB lineage: Bacteria > Myxococcota_A > Polyangia > Haliangiales > SHYZ01 > DATFWE01. The sequence continues at coordinate 10,408 of DATFWE010000260.1, read as the reverse complement.
CGGTCGCCGCCGTCACCGTCGCCGTCACCTGGCGGGACGACGGTGAAGTCGAGCTCCGAGTCGTTCACGTCCGGCCGCTCGACCTTGAGCCCCATCGCCCGCGCCTCGGCGATGAACTTGACGATGTTGTCGATGTTGTCGCGGTCGCACGACAGGAGCCCCGCCATGAACTCGTGCGGGAAGTGGCGCTTCAGGTACGCGGTCTGGTAGGTCACGACCGCGTAGGCGGCGCTGTGGCCGCGGGGGAAGCCGTAGCCGGAGAACACCTCCATGAGATCGAACACCTCGGCGGCGACCGCCTCCGGCACGCCGATCTTCTTGGCCCCGGCGAGGATCCCCGCCCGCTCCTTGGCCATGACCTCCGGCTTCTTCTTGCCCATGGCGCGGCGGAGCAGGTCCGCCTGGCCCAGCGAGTAGCCGGCCATCACCTGGGCGATCTGCATCACCTGCTCCTGGTAGACGATCACGCCGTAGGTGTCCTTGAGCACCGGCTCGAGCAGGGGGTGCGGATACGCGACGTTCTTGCGGCCGTGCTTGCGATCGATGAAGTCGTCGACCATGCCCCCCTCGAGCGGACCCGGGCGATAGAGCGCGACGGCGGCGACGATGTCCTCGATGCAGTCCGGCTTGAGCTTCTTCAAGATCTCGCGGAACCCCGACGACTCCAGCTGGAACACGCCGGTCGTGTCGGCCGCCGAGATCATCTTGTAGACCTCGGGGTCGTCGAGCGGGATCTTGTCGATGTCGAGCTCGATCCCGTCTTGGCCACGCTGGCGCACGAGCGCCACCGCCTTGGCGATCACGGTCAGCGTCTTCAGGCCGAGGAAGTCGAACTTCACCAGGCCGGCGAGCTCGACCTCGTCCTTGGCGAACTGGGTGACGATCTCGCCGTTCTGCCCGCGGAAGCACGGGACGTACTCCCACAGCGGCTTCTCCGAGATCACCACACCCGCGGCGTGCATCCCGGCGTGCCGGTTCAGCCCCTCGAGCGCCTTGGCGACGTCGAGTAGCTCCCTGTACTTGGGGTCGTTGTCGTAGAGCTCCTTGAGCCGCGGCTCCTTGACGATGGCCTCGTCGATCGGCGGCGATTTGCCCTGGATCGGCTCGGGGACGAGCTTGGCGAGCTTGTCCGCCTCGGCGTAGGGGATGCCCATGACGCGCGAGATGTCGCGGATGACGCCGCGCGACTTGAGCTGGTGGAACGTCGCGATCTGTCCGACGTTGTCCTTGCCGTATTTCTGCGTGACGTACTGGATCACCTCGTCGCGGCGCTCCATGCAGAAGTCGACGTCGAAGTCGGGCATCGTCACGCGCTCGGGGTTGAGGAACCGCTCGAAGATGAGCTTGAAGTCGAGCGGATCGATGTTGGTGATGCACAGCGCCCACGCCGCGACGCTCCCGGCGCCCGACCCGCGCCCGGGCCCCACCGGGATCCCATTCCGCTTGGCCCAGTTGATGAAGTCCCACACGATGAGGAAGTACCCGGCGAAGCCCATCGACTTGATGACGCCGAGCTCGTACGCCAGGCGCGCGCGGTAGGCGTCGGGGTCGAACGTCTGGCCCGACGCGTGCTTGGCGTCGAGACGGCGCTCCAGCCCCTCGCGCGCGGTCGTTTCGAGGAAGCTCTCCAGGGTGTGCCCGTCCGGAACCTGGAAGCGCGGGAGCCGCGTCTTCCCCAGCTCGAGCTCGACCTGGCACATCTCGGCGATGCGCGCCGTGTTCTCCAGCACCTCCGGCCAGTCGCGGAACGCCGCCTCCATCTCCGCGGGGGACTTGATGTAGTAGGCGTCGTTCTTGTGGGACAGGCGCTTTTCGTCCTCGATCGTCTTCCCCTGCTGGATGCACATGAGGATCTCGTGCGCCTTGTAGTCGCCGCGGTTGACGTAGTGGCAGTCGTTGGTGGCGACGCAGGGGATGCCGAGCTCGCGGCCGATCTCGCGATAGGCCTCGTTGACCTTCTGCTGCTCGTCGAGGCCGTTGGGCATGACCTCGAGGAAGTAGCAGCCGGGCTCGAACAGCGACCGGTACTCGCGCGCGACGTCCTTGGCCTTTTCGACGCCCCCTTGCAGCACCGCCTGGGCGAGCTCGCTGCCGAGGCACGCCGACAGGCCGATGAGCCCGGCGCCGCGCTCCTTGAGGAGCGGCTTGTCGATGCGAGGGTGGTAGTAGAACCCCTCCAGGTACCCCATGGAGTTGAGGTAGGAGAGGTTCTGGTAACCCTCCCGGTTGCGCGCGAGCAGGATGAGGTGGTGGTTCTTGCGGTTCTGCCGGTCGAAGCGGTCATCGCCGGCGACGTAGGTTTCGGTGCCGAAAATCGGCTGAACCCCCGCGGCCTTGGCGCGCTTGAAGAAGTCGATCGCGCCGAACATGTTCCCATGGTCGGTCATCGCCACGGACTTCATCCCGTATTCGAGCAGGCGCGGAAACAGATCGTCGAGCCGGATGGCCCCGTCGAGGAGGCTGTAAGAAGTGTGGAGGTGAAGGTGTGTGAACTCACCGGCCATCGCGGTATCCTCTACTTACTTGGCTTTGTATCGCCTAGCTATGACAATCGCCGTGTGTGGTGCGTGCGGGGCGGGATCGGCCGTCCACGACGGTGGCCCCACGCCGACGCCGACGTTGACCCCGGTCGGAACCGACCAGATCGGCTTGGGTTTCGGCGAGTCGGCGAGCCTGCGCGTCCGCTACACCGACGCCGCGGGCGCGGCTTCGGTCGGCCAGACGGTCGCATGGATGATCGTCGCCACGCCGCCGGTCGAGTCCGACGGCGGGGCGACGCTCGGCGGCGGGCACAGCACTACCGGCGCCGACGGCGTGGCCACGGTCACGGTCACGGCGGGCGCGGCGGCGGCGCAGTTCCGCGTGCGCGCCCAGGCGTCGGGTGCCCCGCCCGCGTCCTTCTACGTCACCGTGACCGACCAGGGCTTCGTGAGCTTCGTCGTCGTGCCCGCGGCCGTCGGCGACCGGCCGACCGCGCGCGTCGACGTCCTGCTCTACGCGGACGTCGACTGCTCGGCGCTCCACGCCGAGAACCCGGCGCCCAGCCCGTTCCCGACGCGCACGTTCGACGGCTACGGCCACGCGGCGACGTGGTCGGCGCTCGCCGCGGGGAGCGCCTACGCCGTGCTCGGCCGGGCGGAGAACGCGGCGGGGACGCTCGTCGGCGACGGCTGCATCGTCATCGCACCGGCGCAGCTCCTGCCCGGCACCGAGGTGCATCTCGCTCTGCCGATCGTCGACCGCCCGCCGGCGCTGGCGCCCGGCTACGCCGTGACGTCGTCGCTCGACGCCGGTGCCGCGGTGGCCGCCGCCACGGCGGGCTCCGGCTGGCAGGCTGCGGCGTGCCCGCTGGGGCCGGCGCAGCTCCTCCTCGACTGCGCCCTCGATGAGCTCGACGGCGGCGACCCCGAGGACTGCGTGATGGCGAACCCCGGCCCGACCGCCCTCGCCCTCGCGGCGCTGCGCGGCGCGGCCGACGCCGCGGGGTGCCGCCCCGCGACGCTGGGCCTCGCGCCCTCGCTCGACGCGCTGGTGATGGACGCGCTCGGCGGCGACGGCACGTCGCTGCGCGCCGCGGCGGCGGCGCTGCCGTCGACGCTGTCGGCCGTCGCCCTGGAGTCGACGCTGGGGACGTCCGACACGCTGGTGCGCGCGCGCTTCCAGGCGGGCGGCGCGTCGCACGCGGTGGAGCTCCTGGCCTCGGCGCGACCCGTCGTGTCCGCCGCGGCCACCGAGACGGTGAGCGGCAGCGTCGTCACGATCGCCGATCACGGTTTCACGCTGCGCTTCGGCGACGCGGCGCGCGAGGTGTTCCGCGCGCTCCTGTGGGACCAGCCGCCCGACGCGCTGGGCAGCGTGCTCGCCGCCCATTGCGCATCGGTGAGCGCGGCGGGCTGCACCGGCAACTGCATGGTGGACGCGTGCACGAAAGGCGCGGCGGTCCTCGCCGCGCGGCTGGGGAGCGCGTTTCGCCGGCTCGACGCCGCCGCGATCGACTTCCGGCTGGCGGGGACGGCGACGCTCGTCGACGCCAACCTCGACGGCAAGGCCGAGGCGATGCAGGACGGCGCGTGGACGGCGAAGCTCCTCGTCGGGGGGGCGTGGATCGATGTCGCGGGGACGTTCTCGGCGACGGCCCTCTAGAACTTGAACGTCAGCCCCAGCCGCCCGTTGTAGATCGGATCGTCCTTCGACAGGAGCGTCGACGTGAACAGCTTGGAGAAGCCGGCGCGCTGGTTCTGGAACGGGGCGCCCTCGAAGACGAAATAGACGCTCACGTTGTCGCTGACCGCCGCCTCGACGACGAGCGACAGGTAGAAGCGCAGGCCGACGTCGCGCTTGTACAGGTCCATCGCCGTCGAGCCGACGAGATTGATCGCCTGCAACTGGTCCGCGGGCGACGCGGTCTGCTTGCACACGTCCGGGCCGTTCTCCGACTTGCCGCCCGAGGTGGCCGTGGGCTCGGCGCACAGGCGGTCGCTCCAGAAGTCCAGCCACGCCTTGCCCGACACCGACAGGATGTTCGTCATCTGCAGCGTGCCGATCGCGCCGCCCTGCAGCGTCGCCTCGCTGCGCCCCGACTGGGTGCCGCCGCCGGCGCCGCCGCTGCCGAACACGGCCAGCGCGAACGGCGGGATCTGGAGCAGGCGCACCCGCACCGTGCCCAGGAACTCCCAGGTGCCGATGAGCGCGACGCTGCGGAACTCCAACCCGAAGTCCCACGACAGGAGCTTCGATTCGGTCACCCCCGCGGTGGCGCGGAGCTCGACGTAGTAGGGGTAGCCGGTGCCGGCGTCGACGGCGAACCGCCCATTGGGGATCGTGTTCGCGCCCCACGACGACAGCCCGCGCTTGATCTTGGTCGGGTCCTCGGACAGGACCGCGTTCACCACCGTGAGCTGCCCGCCCTCGACGCGGACGCGCTCGTTGTACTCGGCGAAGCCGGTGCGCCGGATCGTCACCACGTGGTCGCCGGCGTCGATCGTGTCCAGCGTGAGCGGCGTCCGCCCCACCGGCCTGCCGTCCACGAGCACCTCCGCGTCGTCGACGTTGGCGATGAAGCGCACGCCGCCCGACGAGCGCAGCTCCGCGCTCACCGATGCGAGCTTCCCCTCCTCCACCACCACCTGCTTCTCGAACTTGGCGAATCCCGGCTTCTGCACCACCACGTAGTGCATCCCGGCGGAGATGTCGCTCTCGAACGGCGCGTTGCCCACCGGCGCGCCGTCGATGTAGACCGCCGCCTCCGGTACCGGCGAGATGATGCGCAGCCTGCCCGCCGGCCCGGCGATCGCCTTGTCGACGAGGTCGAGCTTGATGACCGACGACTGCCCGCCCTGCACGGTCACGCGCTCCTCGCGCGTCTTGAACCCCTTCGCCCTGACCTCGATGAGGTGGATGCCCGGCGGAACCTGCTGCAGGTCCACCGGCGCCTTGCCCTTGGGGTCGCCGTCGAGCCACACCTCGGCGTCCTCGCGGTTCGACAGCACCTTGACGCTGCCGCCGCCCTTGCCCAGCTCGGCGTTGATCTTCACGCGGACGTTCGGCTTGACCTCCACCGTCGTCTTCCACGGCTGCGCCGGCGGCTTGCGCACCTCCACGATGTGCGGCCCGGCGTCCAGGTTGTCGACGATCGCCGGCGTCGTGTCGGCGAGCTCCTTCCCGTCGACCGACACCGACGCGTTCGGCACGTCGGCGTCGATGAGCAGCCCGCCCTTCGTCGGCTGCGCCTTGAGCTGCGGCGCCAGGGTGATCCGCTCGCCCGCCTTCACCTCCGTCCACTGGGCCAGGTCGTTGAACCCCGGCTTCTTGATCTCCACCAGCACACGCCCCTCCGCGAGCAGGATCGACGCCGGGATCGTCCCCTTCGCCTCGCCGTTGACGTACACCTGCGCCCCCATCGCGTTGGGATCGGCGTCGCCGCGCACGTCGAGCGTGCCGTTCGTCTTCTCCAGCGCGTAGAAGAACTCGCGGCTTTGCGGGCCGACCGAGATCGTCTGCTCGACGGTCTTGTACCCGGGCACCTCGAGGATGAGCTTGTAGTCGCCCTTGACCAGGCGCCCGCTGTACGGCGTGTAGCCGACCGTTCCGTACTTCTTGTCGTCGAGGTACATGGTCGCCTGCTGCGGCACGCTGTCAATGGTGACCGCATACGCCCGTCCCTTGCGTTTCGGGCGTTTGGCCATCTGCGCCGAGGCGTCGTCCCCCAGCGCGGCGAGGAGCACGAGGATGCCCAATGAGGCCAAGATTGTGGTTTTCACCGGCCTAGCGTAGGCGCTCGGCTACGGTGCCGTCAATCCGGTTACGAGGAGGACGAGGAGCGCCGCGCCGACGAGGATGCGGTAGATCGAGAAGCCGAGCAGGGTGCGCGTGCGCAGGAAGCGGAGCATCCAGGCGATCGACGCGTAGCCCGACACGAACGCGACCGCGGTGGCGAGCGCCAGCGGTACGGGGCCGCGGATCTCGTGGAGCGCGTCCTTGAGCTCGAAGACCCCGGCGGCGGCGATGGCGGGGACGGACAGGAGGAACGAGAAGCGCGCGGCGTCGTCGCGGCGGAAGCCGAGCGCCAGCGCCGCGACGATCGTCGCGCCCGACCGGCTCACGCCGGGAACCAGCGCGCACGCCTGGGCGACGCCGATGACGAGCGCGTCGACGAGGCCCAGCTGGGGGAGCGCCCGCTCGTGCTTCGCCGCGCGGTCTGCGACCGCCATGATCGCGCCGACGACGATGAGCGCGATAGCGACCACCCACAGGGAGCGGAACGAGCCGGTGACGTAGCGCTTGAGGAGGAGCCCGAGGATGCCGATGGGGATCGTGCCGACGACGATCGCGTACGCGAGGCGCGCGTCGGGCGAGCCGCGGTCCTTGAACAGGGCGCGAGCCATACGCACCAGGTCAGGGATGAAATAGGCGATGACCGCGCCGAGCGCGCCGACCTGGATGACCGCGCTGAACGCGGCGCCCGGGTCGGGCACGCCGACGAGGGCCGGGACCATGCGCAGGTGGGCCGTCGAGCTCACCGGCAGGAATTCGGTGAGCCCCTCGACAAGGCCCATCAGCGCGGCGAACCAGAGCGTCACACCGGCACGACCGACCGGCGCTTGCGGTACCCCTGCGTCGTCTTGGCCTCGGCGAACGCGAACCGCCGCGCGACCTCCCCCCGCAGCTCGGCGCCGGTCACGACCGCGTCGATGTGGAGGTTGGAGGCGAGCCGGTAGATGTCGATGTCGTCGCGGTACTCGTCCTGGAGCTGGGCGACGCGGGCGTCGCGCTCCGGCCCCTCCGGGATCTCCTGGATCTTGTTGTAGTAGACGGCGTTGACCGCCGCCTCGGGTCCCATGACGGCGATCATCGCCGGCGGCAGGGCGAGCGTGGCGTCCGGCTCGAACCCCGGGCCGCAGAACGCGTACAGGCCGGCGCCGTAGGCCTTGCGCACCACGACGCAGATCTTGGGCACGGTGGCGTCGCTGACGGCGCTCACCATCTTGGCGCCGTGGCGGATGATGCCCTCGCGCTCGACCTTGGTGCCGATCATGAATCCGGGCACGTCGGCGAGGAACAGGAGCGGGATGTTGAACGCGTCGCACAGCCACACGAAGCGCGTCGCCTTGTCGGCGCTGTCGACGAACAGGACGCCGCCCTTCCATTTGGGCTGCGACGCGACGATGCCCACGGCGCGCCCCTCGATGCGCGCGAACCCGGTGATGACCTCGCGGGCGAACAGCTTCTTCACCTCGAAGAACGACCCCTCGTCGACGAGCGCGTCGATGAGGTGCGCCATGTCGAACGCCGGCTTCTGCGACGTCGGGACGATCTGATCGATGGGCTTCGCGCCGGCGCGCGGCGGCCGCGGCGGGGCGGCCGGCGGCGTGCCGTCCGAGCTCTGGGGAAAGTACGCCAGGTACTCGCGCGCCGCCGCCAGCGCGGCCGCCTCGTCCTTGGCGAGGAGGTCGCCGCACCCCGAGACCTCGCAGTGCATGCGCGCGCCGCCCATCTCCTCGAGCGTGACCTTCTCGCCGATGACCATCTCGGCCATGCGGGGCGAGCCGAGGTACATCGACGCGTTCTTGTCCACCATGAACACCGCGTCGCAGAACGCCGGGATGTAAGCGCCGCCGGCGGCGGACGGGCCGAACAGCAGGCACAGCTGGGGGATCGCGCCGGACAGGCGGACTTCGTTGTGGAAGATGCGCCCGGCGTGGCGCCGTCCGGGGAACATGTCGATCTGGTCGGTGATGCGCGCGCCGGCGGAGTCGACCAGGTACACGAGCGGGATGCGCATCCTGCCTGCCAGCTCCTGGATGCGCAGGATCTTCTCGACGGTGCGCGCCCCCCACGACCCCGCCTTCACCGTCGAGTCGTTGGCCATGACCGCGACCGGACGGCCGTGGACGCGCCCCACGCCGGTGACGACGCCGTCGGCGGGGAGGTCGGGCGCCTCGCAGTTGGCGAGGAGCCCGTCCTCGGTGAATTCGCTCCCCGCGTCGAACAGGAGCTCGAGCCGCCGCCGGCAGAAGAGCTTGCCCTCCTCGGCGTTCTTCTTGTGGTACTTCTCGGCACCCCCGGCGCGCGCCTTCTCGGCGCGCGCGGCGAGCTCGGCCGCAGAGTGTTCGTGGCTCATTTGTCGTCTCCTCGCTCGCGCGGGCTCGGCGCGCCGGGTCGCTCGGCTGCGCCTCGCTCCAGGGTCGCGACTCTCCTCGCCCGCGCTCGCTCGGACATCATTTCCCCTGGTAGCGGGGCGGGCGCTTCTCGGCGAACGCGCGCAGCCCCTCGTTGCGGTCCTCGGTGGCGAGGGTGGCCTGGTAGCACTCGCGTTCGACGGCGAGCCCGGCGGCGAGCTCGGCGTCGAGCCCGCGGTCGATCGCCTCCTTCGCCTTGGCGACGCTGATCGGCGCGCAGCCGGCGAGCTCCTCGGCGAGCGCGTCCACCGCCGCGCGCAGCGCCGCCCGGTCGGGCACGACCTGGCCGACGAGGCCGATCTGGCGCGCCCGCTCGGCGTCGATGCGCCGGCCGAGGAGGATCATCTCCTTGGCGCGGGCGGCGCCGATGAGGCGCGGGAGCCGCTGGGTCCCGCCGGCGCCCGGCATGATGCCGAGGCGCACCTCGGTGAGGCCGAGCTGGGCCGAGGCGACGGCGATGCGGAAGTCGCAGGCCAGCGCGAGCTCGAGCCCGCCGCCGAACGCGATGCCGTTCACCGCGGCGACCGTCGCGCGGGGCAGCGCCGCCAGCGCGTCGAACGTGCGGTTGATGAGGACGATGCGCTCGCGCGTCTGCGCCGCGTCCATGCCGCGCCGCTCCTTGAGGTCGGCGCCGGCGGAAAACGCGCGGTCGCCCGCGCCGGTGACGGCGACGAGGCGCACGTTCGCGTCACTCGCGACGACCGCGAGCGCGTCCTCGAGGAGGTGGAGGACCTCGCCCGACAGCGCGTTCATGACGTCGGGGCGGTCGATGGTGATCCACGCGACGCCGTTGGCGGTGGAGGTGACCGTTACGCTCATCGTTGCACCGCTCGCTCGCGCCGGCGCGGGGCTCCATGTCGCTCGGCTGCGCCTCCCTCCAGGGTCGCCTCTCTCCGCGCCGGCGCTCGCTCGCTCATGTTCTTATTGCGCCCTCTTCCTGAGCAGGCGCGCCGCCTGGCCGAGGTGCGCCTTGAGGTAGCGCGAGGGCAGCTCCTTGCCGACGGCGACCGACACCATCTGCGACGCGCGGACCAGCTTCTCCAGGTCGACGCCGGTCTCGATGCCCATCGCGTGGAGGCAAGCGACCAGGTCCTCGGTCGCGAGGTTCCCCGACGCGCCCGGGGCATAGGGACACCCGCCCAGGCCGCCGGCGGCGGCGTCGAACGTGGTGATGCCCATCCCCAGCCCGACGAGGCAGTTGGCGAGCGCGGTCCCGCGCGTGTCGTGCATGTGCATGGCGATCTCGCCGATGGGGACCTCGGCGAGCACCAGGTCGAGCACGCGCTCGACCTGCGCCGGGTTGGCGACGCCGATGGTGTCGCCGAGCGAGATCTGGTAGACGCCCATCTCGCGCAGCGTCTTGGTCAGCGCGACGACGCGCGCCGGGTCCACGTCCCCCTCGTAGGGGCAGCCGTAGACGGTCGACACATAGGCGCGCACGCGCGCGCCGGCGGCGCGGGCGGGGCCGATGACCTCCTCGAACGCGCGCAGCGTGTCGCCGATCGTCTTGTTGACGTTCTTGAGGTTGTGCGTCTCCGACGCCGACAGGAACACCGCCACCTCGGTCATGCCCGCGGCGAGCGCGTTGTCGAGGCCCTTGCGGTTGGGGACGAGCGCCGAATAAAGGACGCCGGGGCGGCGGCGGATGCCGCGCGACACCTCGGCGCCGTCGGCGAGCTGGGGGATCCAGCGCGGGCTGACGAACGAGCCGATCTCGATCGCGCGGAGGC